>CAZFXD010000044.1:0-23063 GCA_964522795.1 uncultured Myxococcaceae bacterium | reverse complement strand
GTGGCGGCGGCCGCGGTGGCGGTGGCGGCGGCGGCGGCGGCGGTGGCGGTGGCGGTGGTGGCGGCGGTGGTGGCGGTGGTGGCGGTGGTGGCGGTGGCGGTGGTGGCGTGTGTGGGCCCAGCGGGAACGGCGCTCCTGGCGCTGGCAAGGCGGTGTGCCCGTGTCCGACCGGCGTGGGCGCGAAGATCGTCTCGCGCACGGACGACCTCGAAGTCGCGGTGCGCGCGCTCGGCGTCGATGACACGCTGTGCATTCAAGGTCTGCATCGCGTGAAGAGCACGGTGCAGCTCAAGTCCGGGCAGCACTGGATTGGCGTGACGCCTGACGCGGCCATCAGCGGGGCGCAGGTGCTCACCGGTTGGAGCCCGCACCCGAGCATCGCGGGCGTCTGGGTCTACGCGGGGCCGCTGGCGGCGGTCGTGCCGCACACCAAGCTCCACTATGGCGGCGCGCACCTGCAGTACCCTGAGTCTCAGTTTCAGGACGACGTGTTCTTCCAGGCCCCCGGGGCGCCCGAGAGCGCGCGCATGTTCCGCGTGCTCTCATTGGCCGAGTTGACCCGCCCGGGGCCCACCAACAGCGGCCTGGTGCCCGCGAGCGTCGAGGTCGGGCGGTTCTATTTCGACTACCCGGCCAACAAGATCTTCATCAACAAGGACCCGACGGGCGCGGTGGTGGACCTCGCCACGGTCGACGTGGTGGTCGGCCAGGCGCAGGGCGCCCACGACTTCAAGTTGACCAACCTGACGCTCGAGAAGGGCCTCTCGCACATCGTGGCTGACGCGCACGCCAACACGTTGACCATGCACGACGTCACCATTCGCTTCTCACACAACACCGGCATCTTCCTTCCGGTGGGCCGCGACGAGGCCCATCGCACCGTCCTCAAGCGCGTCCTGCTCACCAACAACGGGCAATACGCCATCAACGCCGTCGGCTCCTGGTTCCTCCTCGAAGACACCGAGTTCACCTGGAACAACATCGCCAGCTATCGCGACAACGGGTCCGGCTACTACGCGGCCGGCACGGTGAAGTTCAACAAGTCGCGGGGCGCTCCCGGGAAACCCGGCCTGTGGCTCAACCGCGTCAACAGCCACCACAACGTGGGCGACGGGTTCTGGACCGACGTTCACAACCAACACGTGCTGGTCGAGAACAGCCAGTTCCACCACAACGAGCGCAGCGGGTACTTCCATGAGATCAGCTGCGAGATTGAGCTGCGCAACAACACGTTCTTCAACAACGGCCAGGCGATCAAAAACCCGGACCTCGCGCATCGCGGGTTCGGTCTGTTGATCAGCACGTCGAACAACGGCACCGCGCACCACAACCTGGCGTACGGGAACGCCGCCGGCGGCATCGCGCTGGTGTACGCGAAAGATCACGACAACCTGACCGGCATTCAGTGCGCGAGCCCTGCATCCGACGTCGACACCACGGTGCTGCTCAAGAACAACAGCGTGCACGACAATCAGATCTACTCGTGCGTCAGCGGCCAGAACGGCGCGGACGAAAATCGCACCACCGGCTGGAGCTCGCTCATGGCCCCGCGCGGAAACTCGTTCAGCCACAACACGTACCACCTGCCCAGCGTGACGAGCGGGACTCCCTTCGTCGACATCACGCCCAAAGCGTGGTCCGCGTGGCACGCCAGCTACGACACCTCCGGCACCGCGGTCGTGGGCTGCGCGTATCCGTAGTTCACCCGCTCGCCCAGACTCCGTCGTTGGACCGCCGACGCACCCAAGGCATGATGCGCCCCGAACCTGAGCGGGGAGTGGACCATGCGACAGACGTTCTTCCTTTGCGTGGCGGCGGCCTGCGCCGCGGCGTGCGGCGGCGGGGGCCAGAGCGCGGGCACCGGCTTCTCGGGCAGCGTGCGCGGGCAGACACTGAAGCTCGACTCCGCCGTGTCCGACGAGGGCCTGGGCCCCCTCGATGGTCGCCGCGACCCATCAACGGTCATCATCACCACGCCTAAGAGCACCACCTGCGAGACGCTCACCGTGCTCAACTCCAGCGGGACCGGCAGCATCACCATCTATCTGTCCGCTGTTGGTTCGTCGGCGGGCTCGTTCGTGGCGCCCACCGAGCCAGGCGAGTTCCCCATCTACAGTGGCCGCGGCGCGCTTCCGCAGAGCAACTACGCCATGGTGTTCGCCACGAACTACGGGGGCGCCGGCCAGACCACCGTAGCGACGTCGGGGTCGGTCACGCTGACCAGCGCGAAGGCCAGGGCGTACACCGGGAGCGTGAACGTCGCGTTCGCCGCAGACACGGTGACCGGCACGTTCGCCTCGCGGCCGTGCACCAGCGTCTCCACCTTCGCCAGCACCGTCTCCACCTGTGACACCTCGAGCTGCACCGGGGTGTGCGGGAGCGTCGCGTCGTGTCAGGCATGCAACCCCACCGTGAAGGCCGCGACGTGCGGCGGAGGCCGCTGCGGGGCCATCTTCTTCGACGGCGGGAGCTGTGACTGTGGAACCTGCCTCGCGCCCCAGGTCTGCGGCGTCGACAGCTTCTGCCACGACCCCGCGCCCACGGTGAAAAAGACCGGGTCCATCAACCTCGCGATTGGCACGTCGAACACGCTCTCGGCGGATTTTCTCGAGTACACGCCGGGCACCGAGTCCTGCACCACCGCGGACGCAGGCCCGGGCTGCTCAGTTCGGAAGTGCGTGTTCGGCTCGAACCCCATCGGCACCAGCGTCTACCGAACGGTCGGCACGGTGCAGGCCACCAACGGGACGAAGAAGATCTCCGCGAACCCGGGCTCGAACAACCAGTACTTCGCGCTCTCTTCCAGCCCCTTCGCCGCCGCGGGCGACATGGTGAACTTGAGCTGGGACGGGGGCATGGAGATTCCCGCCGGGAGCCTGTCGGTGGTGGCCGGGGCGCCCGTCATGGTGGGCGGAACGACGCCGCTGACGCTCAGTCGCAGCATGTCGCGCTCGTTCCCCATCACCGGCGGCGCCGCGGGCTCGGTGGTGGCAAACCTGATTCAGCAGGACAGCTCGGGAAATGTGGTGGCGCGGTGCGAGGTGCCCGCCAGCAGCTCGGCCGTGACGCTGAGCCCAGCCGTGCTGGGAAACTTCGCCAACGGCGCCGCGTCGATGAACCTGAGCAACTTCAACCAGGCCACCACCACGCTGGGCGGGTTCGACATCACCGGGTCGGTGCAGTCGAAGATGAGCCTCGACGATGGCGGGTACCTCTACTCGCTCAACTTCAGCCTGTCGGACTGAGCGAGCGAACCGACCTCAGCCTTCGACGCGCTTCTTCAACGCTTCGTTGAGCTGGGTGAAGCTGGTGCGCGCGTCGCCGAGGTTGAGCATGCCCGCGAGGAGCCCGCTGAACTTCTCGCCTTGAATGAAGCGCGTTCCCCCGCTCGTCGCCTCCAGCTTGAAGTAGTGCTCACCGTCGAAGATTCCCGGCATCAGAAGCCGCCCCAGCCAGCGCAGCTCCCGGCCGGGCTCGAACGCCAGCACGCGTGGAGAGAAGGTCATCGGCTTCTGGCCCACCATCTGCATGGTGTTGGTGACCTTCTGGCCCACGGCGAACGAACCTTCCGACTTGATGATGAACGGGTTCCACGTGGCCCACTCGTGGTTGGCGGTGAAGACGGCCCAGACGCGTTCGGGCGGGGCGTTGATGTGAATTTCGGTGACGAGTTCTCGCATGGCGCCGTTCGTAGCCGACCTCTGGCTGAGGCGTGGCGCATTTCGCTAGGTCATCAGCTCGATGGTTGCCGAATGGCCGTGGCTGCGCGCCAGCTTCGCGTCGGCGGTGACGAGCGGTGCGTGGAGAACCTCCGCCAGCGCAACGTAGGCCGCATCGCAGGCGGTGAGGTGCCGGCGGAGCTCCCAGATTCGCGACAGAAGCAGGTCGTGCTCGTGGCGATGAACGCTGAAGTCCCCGAAGTCTCGAAGCGCCACCGCCGCGCTCTCATCGTCCAGGGTGCCCAACCGATTCAGGCGGCCGAGGGCATTGGCCACCTCGATGTCGAGCAGGTGCGGGGCGTGAAGGCTGTCGCCCAGGATTCGCTCCCGAACCCCGTCGGCGACCGGCTGCCTCGCGACCAGGTGCACGATGCAGGAGGCATCAACGATGAGCACCGGCGTCCCTCGCCTCCCGGATGACCTTCGCGATGAGCCCCCTGGGGAGCGGCTTGAACGACCCGCGCTGCGAGAGCCGCTCGAGCAACTCCTCCCGCGTCGGCCGCTCCGCGAAGCGTCGGAGCTCCGCCAACAGGTACTCCGATAGCGACATGTCCGCCCTGGCGGCCCGGATCTTGAGCGTCCGGTGAATGTCTTTCGGGACGTTGCGAATCTGAATCATGACCGTGGCCATGCGAAAAGCATGCGAGCATGTGCAGCACATGTCAACGCGAGGCCTCCTCGGGAGGCCTCAGCTGAAGCCGGGCGCGACGGGCTCCACCCGTGTGGGGGCGTGGACGTAGCGTCCAAAGAACCGGAGCGACACAAACGGCCACCACGCCTCTCAGCCGGTGAGAACTCCCTCGGGAGCGGGCGCGGGCCCGCGCTTCATCACTGCTGGCACGGTCAATGCTGAGTCACGGCCATGCTCTCGCGCGTTCGCTCGGCGTCGCTGGTGGGAATCGATGCCGTCCTGGTCGATGTCGAGGTCGACATGGTGCTGGGGCTCCCGTACTTCAACGTGGTGGGGCTCCCTGAGGGCGCGGTGCGGGAGTCGAAGGTTCGCGTCATCTCGGCCCTGAAGAACTGCGGGTACGAGTTGCCGCAGAAGCGCATCACGGTGAACCTCGCGCCGGCGGACCTGAGGAAAGATGGCGCCACCTTCGAGCTGCCCATCGCCCTGGGCGTGTTGGCGGCGTCGGGGTTCGTCGAGAGTGACGCGCTGGCTGAGTACGTGTTTGGTGGCGAGCTCTCTCTCGATGGGGCGGTGAAGCCGATTCGAGGCGTGCTCCCGCTCGCGCTCGCGGCTCGGGACAGGGGCCTCAAGGGGGTGGTGGTCCCGAAAGAAAACGCCGCGGAGGCGGCGCTGGTCGATCGCATCGAGGTGATTGGCGTGGCGTCGATTCAAGACGCCATGGGGCACATCACCCGGGACGCGCCGGTCGCCCCGTACGACCGAGCGCAAGCCGTCCCCGGGCGAACGCTCGCGGGGGCGCTCGACATGGCCGACGTGCGAGGCCAGTCCGACGTGAAAGACGCGCTCGAGGTGGCGGCCGCCGGGGGGCACAACATTCTGCTCTGCGGTCCGCCCGGCTCGGGGAAGACCATGCTGGCGCGGCGCCTGCCCACCATCATGCCGTCCATGGCCTTCGACGAGTCGCTCGAAGTCACCAAGGTCTATTCGATCCTCGGGTTGACGCAGGAGTCTGCGCTGGTGCGAGACCGTCCCTTTCGCTCTCCCCACCACACCATCTCCGATGCGGGGTTGGTGGGCGGGGGGCCGCTGGCGCGCCCGGGCGAGCTGTCGATGGCGCACCGGGGCGTGTTGTTTCTGGACGAGCTGCCGGAGTTCCGAAAACACGTGCTCGAGGTCTTGCGTCAGCCGCTCGAGGAGGGCGTGGTGCGCATCGCGCGCGCGGCGGTCAGCGTGGCCTACCCCTGCCAGGTGATGCTGGTGGCGGCGATGAACCCGTGCCCCTGCGGCTACTTCAACGTGGTGGGCCGGCGATGCAACTGCCCCTCCAACCGCGTGGCGGAGTACCACGCGCGCATCTCCGGGCCGCTCCTCGACCGCATCGACGTGACGCTGGAAACGCGGCCTGTCGAGCTGAAACACCTCACCAACCTGCTGCCGGACGCCAGGCCCTCGAGCTGGTACCGCTCGCGGGTGGAAGAGGCGCGCCTGCGGCAGGCCCACCGGTTTCGCCAGGAGCCGGGGGTGACGTGCAATTCGGAGATGAACGCGAAGCTGCTGGCGAAGCACGCCGTCATCTCGTCACGGGCAAAGCGTGACCTGGAGCTGGCCGTGCAGCGCTTCGGTCTGTCAGCGCGCGCTCACGATCGCATCTTGAAGCTGGCGCGCACGCGGGCCGACGTGGTGGGTCACCCCGACGTGCAAGACGACGATGTCCGGTTCGCCATCAGCTGCCGGGTGGTGGACCGCCGGGCGTGGTCGCAGCGCGGCGATGGGCAAGCTCCCCGACGCCGGGTGATGTGGCCCGGGCGTGCGGAGGCGAGTGATGAGCGTGGCGCTCCCTCGGGCGTTCACGACGCGCGTGCGGGAGCCGAAGGCGAGGAGGCGCCGGCGGGGACGACGTCGAAGAACACCGACGACGGGTAGGGTGCGGCTACGAGCGGCCGCTCCCCGACGTGCCGCGGTGAATGCGGTTCACGATGGGGTGGTGGCGAGGCGGTGGACGCGTCGGTTCTTTCTCCGGCTTCGGAGGGGCCCCGGGCGTGGTGATGTTCTTGCCGAAGATGGCCAGCGCGCCCTTGCGCTCGTCTTTGATCTCGCCCTTGGGCGGCAGGTACACCTGCAGCTTGCCCTTCGACTCGGTTTCAATCTCCCGGGCCAGCGCGTTGGCGATGCCCTGCGCCGTCTCGTTGGCGCGGACTTTGACCGAGTAGACCTTGTCGTTCACCGTGACGCTGAACGTGCCGGTCGATTTCTCCCCGGCGCCCTTCCCGCGGCGGATGCTGACTTCCACAGGGCTGAGCAGGTGCATCACGTAGATGCGCTCAACTTTCCCGGAGACGCCCGCCGCGGTCGACTGCGTGTCGACCTTGAACCGGTGGACCGAGCTCGGGGGCCGGATGACGTTCATGATGGGGTGATGTCCGCGAATGGGCATTTTGGGGCTTTCTGTTCGAGGGAGCGGGTCGAGTGCGCGAGCGAGAAGTGGCGGGAACTGTACGCAAGCCCGGCGTGCGAGGCCAGCCGGACGGGGAGCGATTCGCCGCGGCGTGACAATGTCGCCACGTTCGGGCGCGAGCCCGCGTCGCGCTGGTGTCACGAGCGCATCGTCCAAGGCGCGCCGCTCCGTGAGCTGGAGCGATTGAAAACGGTCGCGGCGGCACATATGGAGCGGCCCCTTCATGCGCCGACGTTCCCTCTTTCTGGTCGCTCTCGCCGCACTCGGGGCGTCGTGCTCGTCGGCCAGAAAGATGGAGCCCCCGACCCCGTCCTGCGCGACCGGGTGCAGCGCAGGTGATGCCTGCACCGCCGACGGGGGCTGCGCCACCGTGGGCCCCGGGTGTGATGCCACGGCGCCATGCCCGAACGGCAGCGCCTGCGGCACCGACGCGGTCTGCCACGCCGCTGTGGCGGGCTGCGACGAGGCGCACCCATGCGCCGCCGGGTACCGATGTGTCGGTCGAACGTGCGAACTGGATGGCCCTCCCTGTCAGCTCGATCAGGACTGTCCATTCGGGCTCGAGTGCGCGGGCACCGCCTGCGTGGAGACGCGCAACGCCTGCCCGACCGGACTTGAGTGCGGGGTGACGTCGTTCTGCGGGACGGACGCCTGGTGCCACGCGGTACCGCCGCCTTGCTCTGACGATGCCGCCTGTCCGCCGGGGTTCTTTTGCGGACAGAACGGCGACTGTGTTCGAGGGGCCGCGGCCTGTGGTGTTGACGTGCCGTGCCCAACGCCCTGCGCTGACCCGCTGTTGTGCGCAACCGATAACCAGACCTGCCTGCTCAACGACGACTGTCGCGTGGGACAGCGCTGCAACGTTCATGGGTACTGCCAGAAACAACCTGCACTGTAGGAGACGACATGATGACGACGACCAGGCGATGGCTGCTGTGTGGTGTGCTGACAACGGGGACAGCGTTCGCGGCTGACCCGGCGTTTCTTTCGCTGAAGATCGGCGGCAAGGATGTCCTGGGTTCCAGCGCCCGCAAGGGGTTCGAAAACAGCATTGAGTGCGTGCTGTTCCGAGTTGGCGCGTCGGCGCCCGCGGTTTCCTCAGGGACGACGGTGACGAAACCGGTGTTGCAGCCGCTCGTGTGTCGCAAGCTGATCGACCGGGCGTCTCCGGCCCTGATGAAGGCGCTCAGCACCGGCGCCGCGGTCTCACTGGTGGTGAAGGCGACCCGGCCATCGGCGAAAGACCCGGCCATCATGGAGACGCTGACGTTCAACGGCGACCTCGGCAAGGTGATCGACCTCCGACAGTTCGTCCTCCCCCCGGGAACCATCGACGATCCGACTCGAGGGCTGCCGTCCGAAGAGGTCACCTTCGCCGTGGCCTCGTGGTCGTATACCGATCCGGCCGGTGAAGTCGGCGCCATTCCCTAGCGAACCGCCACCACGCGCGTGTTCAAGGGCGAGCTCCTCGGCATCTTCGTCGCTCCTTCGGCGGCTGCGCCCATGGAGGCCCGCGCGTCGGCCCAGGTCGAGGTCGGGCGGGGCCTGGTGGGCGATCGCTACGCGCTCGACACGGGCACCTTCTCGAAGAAGGTCGCGACGGGTCGCCACGTGACGTTGATTGAGCAGGAGGCGATCGACGCCATCAATCAGGAGGGTGACGTCACCCTCACCCCCGCGGAGACCCGGCGAAACCTGGTGACTCGAGGCGTGCCCCTGAACCACCTGGTCGGGCAGACCTTCCGGGTGGGAACGGTGCTGCTCCGCGGCATGCGCCTGTGCGAGCCGTGCGCCCATCTGGAGAAGGTGGTTCGTCCGGGCTTGGTGAAGGCCGCGGCGCATCGAGGTGGCCTCCGCGCTGACGTGGTGTCGGGTGGCGCGGTGGCTGTCGGGGACGCCGTTGAAGCCGCCACCGAGTAGGGGAGTGGCCGCAGGTGGACCCCCGCCGCGCGCGTCGGCCCGCACCGGCGGTCGGTGGCGGGAAACCTCTCGACTCACCTGGCAACTCCTCGCGACTGGCCTGATGTCGGCGTGCTCGACCGCGCCAGGCGCTCTTGATGCCGGCGTGCCGCGGTTCTCACACCCGGTCGACGCGAGCGAGCTGCCCAACCCGGGTGGGGGCGTGCGCGTGTTGTCGCTCAACCTCGCCAACGGTGCGGGCGACGCGTTTCGAACGGCGGCCACCCGCGAAAAACAGGCCGCGCTGCTCCGCGAGGCCCGCGTCGCGGTCGCCGCGTTTCAAGAGGTCGACGTGGGGACGATTCGTTCAGGTCAGGTCAACTCCGCGCTCGACGTGGTCCGGCGATTGGGCGGTGATTATTCGCGCTGCGATGAGGCCGATGCCGGGCAGGTGACACCGCTCGCCGATGGCACGTGGCGCTGCGCCGCCGACGGCGGCACCGTGGTGTTCGGTGAGGGCTTCGCGGGCGATTCGCTCTTCGCCTCGGGTGATTCAGGCGTTCCCGTCGGCATTGATGATGGCGACGACGCGCTCAACCCGACCGGAACTGACACCAGCCCCCGCGCGCGGTTCGGCAACGCCGCGTGGGTCGACGCACGCTGGTCCGTGGTGGAGGCATTTACCTACTCGCTGCCCCCGGATGTGAACGCGAGCGCCTGGCGAGACGACGCGCTGGTCGCCGCCGTGACGGGCGAGGCGCTGGCGCCTGCAGCGCGGGCTGCGCTCGGCGCGCGCCACGCCAGGATTCGTGACGCGCCCGGTATCGAGCCCCGCGCCGCGCTGATCGTTCGCGTCAGCCGACCCGGCCGCCCGCTGCTGAGCGTGGTGACGACACACCTCGAGGCCGGCCCGGACGCGGCGGCCTTGCGCGCGGTGCAACTGGAGACGGTGGCCAGGCTCGCCGTGGCGGAACGCGCCGGGCCGCCCGCGCGCGAGTTGGTGGTGCTGGGCGACTTCAACCAATCGCCCATTGAGGTTGGCGCCTTCCTTGGGGACGCAGGCTTTCGCCTCGAAGCCGGCGAACCCGACGCCGGCATCGAAAACGTGGACCAGGTGTGGGTCGACGCCATGCTCCAGACCGAAGCGGGCGCCCAGGTGCGAACCCACGGCGCGTCCGATCACCCGCACGCGGCGTGCACCACGCTCCGCTGAATTGGGGCTCGGGGGTCAGTTGAAGTTGGTGACGAGCGCTTCACCGGTCTTGCGGTCCACCGACACCCAGTAGCCGTTGTCCGAGCCGTCATCGACGTCGGCGGTGAAGATCCAGTTGGCCTTCGGGTCGTCACCGTTCTCGTTGGTGCGGCCCACGCCCAGCAGCTTGAGGCCTTTGATCGCCTTCTTCAGGTCTCGCTCGAGCCGCGCCTTGTCCACGCTGCCCGTGTCGTCGAGTTGGTATTGCGTGAGCAGCCAGCGCGGGCCGGCGTCGTCCTTGAAGATGGCCCTGGCCGCGATGGCGAACGCTTTCGTGTATGAGACCTTCGATTTTCCGTACGCCTTCTCGTGCGCTGCGATGGTCGAGGCCCGCGTGGCGTCCTTGAGCGTCGCGGCCGGCGCCGAGCCTCGGCTGCGCAGGTAGTTGGCGACGTTGTCCTTGATGTAGCCCGGCAGCTTCCGCTGCTCGACGGGCGAGAGCGCACCGTCCTTGTTCGCGTCGACGTAGCCCGCCCAGATGCTCACGTTTCGCTGGTAGAGGCTGATGAACTTCGAGGTGGTGAGCGGTCCCGACGCGCGGATGAGCTCGAAGTTGTCCTTCAGGTCCTTCGGCAGCGCTTTGGCTTCCTGGGTGGTGAGGTAGCGATTGCCGTCGGCGTTGGCCGCTGCCGTGGCCGCGCGAACGTACCGCGCGCTCCTGGAGACGAAGTCAGACACGTTCACGCTTGCAGACATGGGGCCTCGGGAGAGGGTGCGAGGAAGGACGGCGGTGCGACGGTTCGCGCGATTATCGAGCGAGCGGTGTGAAAGTTTCGGCGCGCTTCAGCCCTGCTCGCCGATCAGAACGCCGTTCTCGAACACCTGCACCCGGCCGCCTGGCCCGGTGGCGAACAGCCCGCTTCGCCCGGCTACGCGCTCCGCCGCGCGCGGTGGGGCGGGCGGGGTCGAGCCCGGGCTGTTGCTCGTGTACAGCTCCACCACGGGAACTCCATCGGCGCCGAAGCGCCCGGCGGCGATGATCTGGTTCTCCGACTCGACGCGAACCACGCGGTTCTCCGCGCCGAACGGGAAGGGGTGCCGGCTCGCCGGAGGAATGAAGGTGTCGTCCAGCGCGCCGCGCGAATTCAGCGTCACCTGAATGGGGTCGGAGACTCCGCGGGGGTCCGGGTAGATTCCGCGAGACACCTTGTCCATCACGTCGAGCACGAAGCCCTCGAGCGCCTGCTCCGAGACGGGGGTGCGCAAGGCGTGCAGCGGCGATCGTTCAATTCGTGGCGAGGGCATGTGAACCTCCGAGGCGTTGACTCAGCCCCATTGTCCGTCTCGGACGTGAAACGTTTCGCCCGCGCCGCTCTTCTCAGGTGTTGAGAAATTGCCGGCGGAGCGGCGATGCCGTCGAGCACGGGAAGACGGGGCTGGGCGCCTTGGGAAATGGGGACAGGCTACTTTTCCGCCGCGAAATGATGCCTGTCCCCTTTTTTTCCGGGAGGTCCGGCGTGCTATGCGGCGCGAATGCTCAAGAACCTCTCCTCGATTCTTCTTCTCATGACCGTTCTTCAGTTCGCCACCGGGTGCAACGACGGAAAGGACAACTCCGACGGCGGCGCCGACGCCGGCCCGCGGGATGGAGGCGCCATTGACGCGGGCGTTGATTCCGGGACCGTGGATTCGGGAGTTGACTCTGGCGCGCCGGATGCCGGCACCGATGCCGGCCAGGTGGACGCGGGCGTCGACGGCGGCGCGACGGACTCCGGCGTGGTCGACGCCGGACCCCCGTGCGGAATTCCCCTCGGCGACACGGTCAACGCCACGCTCTACATGTCAATCGACGACGAAGGCACGCTCTACATCAACGGCAAGTACGTGGCGGAGCAGACCATTCCATGGAACGCGCCGCTCGTACGGACCATTCAGGTGAACCGAAATCCGACGGTGCCCAACGTGGTGGCGATTGAAGCGCGCAACGTCTACGCGCAGGGAGGCGTCGATCGCGCCGCGCTGGTCGACTTTCGGTTGGGCGACGGGGGGGACGCCACGGCGCCGCAGATCTTCGCCAGTGGCACCGGCTGGAAGTCGCTGCTGGCCTCCGACGCGGGGTCGAGTGACGGCGGGTGGACCCGGGTCGGCTTCGACGACTCGACGTGGACGGCTTCCGTGGCGGTGCTCAACTACGGCGACAGCCCGTACGGAAACATCTTCGCGCAGTTCGGGATCAACTCGTCCGCGGCGAAGTGGATGTGGGCGTACGACGTGGCCGCGACGCCCAGTCGGCCCGCCGCCGAGCCCATCTACTTCCGCCACGTGTTCTTCTTCACCGCCGACGGTGGCTTTTCGAACGACGCGGGTGTCTGCCCCTGACCCGGCGCCGCGCCGCCGGGCGCGCCCCAACAGTGGGGTGGGCCTCGCGATCGCGGGTCACTCCCGCCGCTGCTCGCTCGGGCCGCCAGCCTGATGGCGGGCGATCTCCTCTTCAAAACCGTCGAGGAGGTGGTCGAGGCCGAAGGAAAACGTGGCCTCCCACTCGCTGGGTTTGAACCACGGCCCGAGTGAGAGCGTTTTCGGCGCGATTTCGCGCTGCTGCTCCAACGTCAGGGCATCGGCCGCTGTGGGACCGTTCGCGTACCCCGCCGTTTCGTCCATCAGCGCACCCATGAGGTAGTAGCCGAGCGACCGGAACATGCGCGCCGCCAGCTCCGGCGTGACTCCCGCCACGAAGAAGTGACTGACCAGCCGCTCCAGAAACAGCAACCCCTGGCGGGTATTCATGCGGTGGGTGAGGACGAAGGTGGCGAACGCGGGGCGGGAGAGGATGGCCGCCCGGTAGGCAAACGCGTCGGCGCGCAGCCGCGCCCGCCACGACACGCCCTCCAACGGGGCCGGAATTCGCAGGAGCAGCCGGTCGAGCAGGGCGTCGCACAGGTGCGCCTTCGACGGGTAGTGGTGGTACAGGCTCATCGCCTCGACCCCCAGCGCCGCCCCCAGGGTGCGCATCGAAAACGCTGACAGCCCACCGTGCTCAATCAACGCCTCCGCGGCGTCGAGGATGCGCTCGCGGCTCAGCGGGGACCGCTTGGTGCGTCGCGTGCGGGAGGTCGCCATGGGGTCTTGACTTCTTACGCCGTAAGTCTGATGATGGCAACAGGCTTACGGTGTAAGACTCTCACATGGAGGCGGTATGTCGCTCGACGATCTGATTGGAGCTGTGGTGGTTGGGACGTTCTTCTTCATCATGGTGCTGGAGCGAATCATTCCAGCCCGGCAGTACCCGACCCGCGCCCTGTGGCGGGTGCGGGGCGTGGCGTTTCTTCTGGTGATGGCCGCGGTGGCGACCGCCGCGCCCACGCTGTTGCCGTCGGAGTGGGTGGCCTCGCATCGCCTGCTCGACTTGAGCTGGTTGGACCCGGTCGCCGGGACCGTGGTCGGTTATCTGGTGGTCTCGTTCGTGAGTTACGCGTGGCACCGCGCGACGCACAAGTTCGACATCCTGTGGCGTGGGTTTCACCAGCTGCACCACTCGGCGCCGCGGTTGGACATTGCGGGCGGACCCCTGTTCCATCCGCTGGACATCACGATGTACGTCCTGCTCAGCACGGTGACGACTTCGCTGGTGCTCGGTCTGTCGCCCGAGGCGGCGGGGCTGACCGGGTTGGTGGCACAGCTGTACTCGTTCTTCCAGCACGCCAACGTGAAGACGCCCCGGTGGCTGGGCTACTTGATTCAACGACCGGAGAGCCACTTCGTCCACCATTCAAGGGACGTGCACGCGTTCAACTACTCCGACCTCCCCATCTGGGACATGGTGTTTGGGACCTTTCGGAACCCCGCAGAGTTTGGGTCGGGCGAGGTGGGCTTCGAAGCTCCTTCCGACGGGCGATACCTCGCGATGTTGGCCTTCCAGGATGTGAGCTCTGGGGTTGGCACGCGCCCCATCGCTACGCCCGAACCCACGACTGTGCGGTTTCAGGAGGCCTGAACCTGCCGGAAAAAGGGGACAGGCTACTTTTCGCGCGCGAAAAGGGGACAGGCGTCATTTCCAGGTATGACGTCGCCGCCCCGAAAACCCGTCCCGACCAGGACGTATCTGTCGCGAACGTTGTGCGGTTCGCGTCTGGGCGAGGAAGTCTGGGTCCAGTTCAAGCGCGTTGAGCGGCGGTCGCGACGCAGCCGCCCTCCCGAGACGACGAGATCGCGACAGTTATGTCGCGGTCGAAAAAGTAGCCTGTCCCCTTTCGTTCAGCGTCGCCGTGATGGCTCCGCACGCGACTGCGGCCAGGAGGTGCTTGAGCGTGTGGCCGCTGAGCACTTCGCCGGTCGCGGCAAAGATGTTGGCGTCAAACAACTCGGCCGCCTTCGCCAGCGCATAGCCGACGAGGGCGCCGCCGTACGCGCGTCGCAGATATCGCTCCTTCAGCGACGCGGCCGTGACGAGGAGCACGAGCGTGGGAAAGGCCTGAGCCCAGGAATACACGCGAAGGTCCGAGTGGCCGTTGTGCTCCGACCACCACCAGAGCGCCACCGACGCCGGTCCCAGCACCAGCATGAAGGCGAGCACGAATCGCCCCGCGCGGAGCGAGACGTGCCGCGAAAACAGCAATCCCGTGAGCGCGGCGAACGCCAGGGTCATCGGCAGTCGGTCCCACACCAAGGCGTCGTTGGATGGTGCCCAGTGGTACCAGCTGGAGCCGGCGGTGGTGAGCAACACGCCCGCCCCCAACAGCAGCCCCAACGCCCGCTCCGACGCCGGCGCGGCGAACGCCCTCGCGCACGTCCAGCCTCCGACGGCGAGGAAGGCGACGTTCGAGATGACGTTGAGCGCGTTGGGCAAGCCGCCGAAGCCGCGCGTGTCCACGAACGCGTGATAGGCGGCCGGTTGGGGCACGGGGCCGAGAAACACCAACGCCCCGGCGGCGGCTCCCGCGAGGATCGCCAGCCAACGCAGCGCGGCCCGAGGAATCTCCATCGCGAAAGAGGACAGCACGGAACCGGTGGCGATTCCCGAACGAATCGTTTCGCGTTCAATCACCTGTGGTCATCAACCGCCCGCCGCCCCCGCGCTTCGGTGTTCCCCGAGGCGAATGTGCAGCCTCAGCGGGTGGTGCCGGGGAAGCATGCGGCCTTAACGGAGATCAACGCGTGGCGAGGACGCCGTCCCAGACTCCGCGACATGAGACAACGCGCGCAGATGGCGGTGTGGCTGGGACTCCTCGCGGCCGGCTGCTCGGGCAACAACACCGAGAAGCACACCGAGGTGGTGCTGTTCGAGCTGAACAGCATTCAAGGCGTCTCGAACAACCCGACCGCGAAGACAGTCTTCACGCTCACCGACAAGGCGCACATCACCAAGCTCCTCACCTACCACTGGAACGGGGGCGCGGGCGCGACGCCGGGAACGCTCAGCCTCCGCAACACGCAGACCTCGGAGCGGTTCGGTCCGTGGACCGTGGTCGGCCTCAAGAATGGTTGGGACGCCAAGCCGGGCTCCGTGTGGCCCACCGCCAGCAACGGCCCTCCGTTTCTGTACTGGACAGCCCAGCCCGGCGCCGACCTGCCGGCGGGGGAGTACGAGATCGTCGACTCTGATCCCTCGACCTGGTCCTACGCGTCCGACACGCAGGGGCGGGGCATCGCGCTGGTCTACGGGTGGCTCGCCTCAACCACGAGCACCGTACCGCGCGGCGGCGTCACCGGGACCATCAGCACCGGCACTCCGGTCTCACTCGCCTCGACCTCGATTCCGGCCGGTGGCGGCACGGTGGTGGTGCAGAAGCCGGGCGACGTGCTCGACGGGCTCACCGTCACCGTGCCGGCCAACAGCTACGCGGCGCCCAAGACCTTCAGCGTCTCTGCGGCGCCCGTCACCGGCCACACCTTCGGGAGCGACTTCAACCCGCTGACCCCGCTCATCACGGTGGAGAACGGCGGCGACGTCGCGGCCGACATCATGACCATCAAGATTCCGGCGAAAGTGACCGACGGGCGCTTCGCGATGGCGTTCTTCTACGATCCCGTGGCGCAGAAGCTCGAAGGCATGGCCACGGTAGCGCAGGACGCGACGTCCATCACCGTGGCCACCCGGCACTTCACCTCGTTCATCCTGAGCGAGATCGACAAGGCGCTGCTCAAGAAAGACATCGACACCGCGTTTCGGCCCGGCATCGACGACTGGCAGTTCGTCAACTGGGGCTCGTACATCGCGCCGGGAGGGCACTGCACCGGTCAGAGCATGACGGCCATGTGGTACTTCTACGAGCAGCCCGACGGGAAAGACCTCACGCTCTACGGCCGGTACGATCACAACGGCCTGCCGCCGGCGACCTCGAGCCTCTGGTACGACGACTCGTTCGGCTACCGCTTTGCGTCGGTGGTGTGGTCCGACATGGACTGGGCCAGCTGGAGCCGCCGGTTGACCGAGCGCTTCATCGCCGACGTCGACGCCGACACCTGGCGCCTGTTCGCGTACTCCATGCAGCTCACGAGGCAACCGCAGATGGCCGAGGTGTGGGACACAGTGAAGGGCGGCGGCCACGCCATCGTGGTCTACCGGATGCTGGGCGGAAACCTCTACGTGGCCGACCCCAATATGCCCGGCGCCACGTCACAGAAGATCGACTACGCGGCGGAGAAGTTCGCGCCGTACAAGTCGGGCGCCAGCGCGGAGGAGATCGACGCCGGCAACTACTCGGCCTACGACCGCATCACCTACGTCGCCAAAGACGCGCTCAGCGACTGGAAGCAACTGCGCGTGCGGTGGAACGAATTCAAAGCGGGCACCATCGGCAACGACAAGTTCCCCGGTGTGAAGATGACCCGGTTCACTGACGCGGGGCAGGTCGACCTGGTCGACGGTGCCACGGTGTCGGACCCGTCCATCACCTTTGGCGTGGCCCGCACCTCGGGCAACGTCACCTCGGTGCAGTGGACCGCGTACCGCGACCAGGCGGTGGTGACGCCCACCTCGCCTGGCACCTACGCGCTCACGCCGGGGGCGAATGTGTTCGGCTTCTATCTGGAGGGGCAGGGACCCGGCGTCTCGAAGTGGCGCTACATCGACTTCAAGACGTTCACCGTCAACTACGCCCAGAACACCGCCACGGTGAACATTGAGGGCACGTGGAACCCGTGCGCCACCACCGCGGGCCTGTGCAATCAATGGGAGTTCAACGGCGGGTCCGGAACGTGGACGCACGGAGGGTTTCAGGTGGCGGACAGCCTGAAGAACCACTTCACCTACACGCTGAAGGGGGACACGCTCGATCTCTCGGGGCTCAGTGGGTACGACTACGGCGACCAGGCTCCGTACAAAGTGACGGTGAGCGGCACGACCATGACCTGGACCAGCATCAACATCTCCACCGCCACCCCGCGTACGTTCAAGCGATAGCGCCCTGAATCGGCGCTCAGTCGGTCCATCGGGGCGCTAGGCTTGCGCCCGCGCCGATGGAACTCCCCAACATTCCGCCCACGCTCTACGTGCTTGTCTCGCTCGCGGGGGCGGCGGTGATTCTCTCGTGGCGCTTTCGCGAGACGAGCTCGCCGGTCAACTCCCGCACGCTGCTCATTCCTCCCATCGCCATGAGCACCGGGCTCTTCATGTTCATCGCGCCGCAAACCCGGGTGCCTTGGTCCTGGGCCGCCATCGCGCTCGCGCTTGGCGCCGGGGTGTTCGCGTGGCCTCTGATGCGAAGCTCCACGCTCGAGCGCAGCGGGGACCAGTTCGTGATGAGGCGGTCTCCAGCGTTTCTGTGGATCTTGCTCGGCCTGCTGGCAATGCGCTTCGCGCTCCGCGCCTACGTCGAGCAGTACGTGACCCAGTACCAGACTGGCGCGCTGTTCTTCCTGCTCGCCTTTGGGGCGATTGTCCGCTGGCGGGCGCAGTTGTTCTTTCGCCTGCGCACCCTGCGAGCCGGCTCGTCGCCCGGCGCACCGTGACTACGGGGTGAGTTGAGTCTCGAGGACGAAGGACAAGGTCGAAGGCAGGCTGGCGAAGTAGCTGGAGACCAGCAGGTAGCCGCTGACCGGCCCGCCGGTAACCGCGTACTCCCGTCCCCGCATCGCAAGGGCGGCTTGCGGCTTCGGCGGCCGGTTGCGTCCGACGCAGGAAGGTGACGCGGTTCGTGCCGGCGGGGTCTGGAGCGCCGCGGCGGTCCTGGCCTCGACGATTTCAAGCGGCATCTTTCTCTTCATTCCGTAACGCTGCGCATGCCGCCGTGACTTTGGGGACGATCGCGCGGCGACGTCTGTGGTAGGCGGGGCCCACTATGGCGCTTATCGACACGCTGCTCTTGTTCTCGTTGCCCGCCTCGGGGAAATCCGAAGCTCGCCGCTACATGGCGAACCTCACCCCCGAGCAGTGCCGGGACGACTTCAACATGGGGCACACGCTCCAGCTCGACGACTACCCGTACGTGCACCTGATGCACCGGATCGACGACGAGCTGAAAGCGGCGGGCTGGTCGTACGCCTTCTACGGCGGACCGGACCGCCCGTTCCTCGACGACTGGACGTGGGCGGTTTTGATCCAGCTGCTCAATGAGGACTACGACAACCTCGTCAACAGCCGTCAGGTCAATGTGCCGAGCGCGGCGGAGCACCTCTTCGAGCGCATCGACCGGGCGCAGGCGAAGGTCGGCATGGCGCAGCCGTTGGGCGAGGTGCCCTGGCGCATTCGCAAGCAGGTCGCCGCCGCGCTGGAGCAGGAGTGTCGCGCCGAGCTCGACACGCTCAACAAGCAGAACGCCCTCGACAAGAAGAACAAGACCATCGTGATCGAGTGCGCGCGTGGTGGCCCGAACGGCATGGGGTTCCCACTCACGCCGCCGTATGGGTACGACACTGCCTTCCAGCAGTTGTCGATTCAGATTCTGGAGCGGGCCAGCGTCCTCTACATCTGGGTCGATCCCAAAGAGAGCCGCCGGAAGAACATCGAGCGCGGCCGGCCCGATGGTGCCGGGTCCATTCTCCACCACAGCGTGCCGATGCAGGTGATGCTCGGGCAGTACGCCACCGACGACATGGCGTGGCTGCTGGAACAGTCCGACAAGCCGGGCGCCATTCGCGTGGAGCGCATCGTGGAACAGGGCGGCAAGTACTCGAGCCGCGTGTTTCATCTCCCCGTTGGCCGTCTCGACAACCGCGTCGACGTGACCACCTTCGTGCGTGAGCCGAAGGAGAAGTGGAAGAAGGAAGACGTCAAGAAGCTGCACGACGGACTCAAGGTCGCCTTCGCCACCATTCGCGAAGCGTCCAAGTAGCCCCGCGGCGCAGCCGGGTGGACTTGCGTTTTCGGGCCCACTCGGCCGAAGAAGTCGTCATGTCCGCGTGGGTGAAGGTTCAAGAACGGCTGGCTCGCTGGAAGCGCTGGCCCGGCGCCCGCTGGGTCTCGGACGGCGTGTTCGTGGTGGTGGCCGTGGTGGCCATCTCGGCCTGGCAGACCCGCGAGCACCTCAGCGGCGAGGCGCCCGACTTTTCACTGAGCACGCTCGACGGCGGGGCGGTGTCGCGGGCGTCGGTCCATGGGCGGCCCACGGTGCTGGCGTTCTGGGCCCCGTGGTGCAGCGTCTGCAAGGCCACGTCGCCCAACTTGAGCTCCGCGCGTTCGATGCTGGGCGAGCGGGCCAACGTCGTATCGGTGGTGGCGGACTACGAATCACTCGCCGACGTGCAGGCGTTCGTCTCGTCGCACGGGGTGCAGTACCCGGTGGCGCTCGGTGGAGATTCACTCGCGCGCGCGTTTCACGTGCAGGCCTACCCCACGGTGTACTTCCTTGACGCGGATGGACACGTGAAACACTCGGTCGTCGGGTACACCACGACGCTGGGCCTCGTGCTTCGCGCGCTCTTCTGAGCCGCGGCAGGGCGTGCAGAGTCACCCTGCGAAGCGCGCACGTGAGACAGCTCATTCGTTCGGCGTGCCTTCGTGGTGGAATGCGCCACCATCGTGCCACGGGGCGCGTCCTCCGCGCCCCGCCGGGGCAATGACCACGCACGTGCTTGCTGCCTTCGCGGGTCGGCGCACGGTAAGGTGTCGCGCACCGAGGTGATTCGCTGGGGGAGGTCGCGATGGTTCGCTGGGGTCTGTGTGTGATGGTGCTGGGGGCGGCGTCCTGCGCCAAGCCGCCGTGCCAACCGGTCGGGAGCGGCAGCCTGTATCCCTGCGTGGGAGGCTGCGCGTGCGGGGGCGGTTGTACCTGCAACGCGCTCGGGCAGACCGTCTGCGCTCCGGCCGTCAACGACGCCGCCTGCCGCGTTACCTGCCTCGATGACGCGGGGGTGGGGCACTACCCGGGCGAGAAGTGGAGCCGAGCCGACGAGGCCTGCACCTGCGACTACCTCGGCAACTCGCGCTGCTGTTCTCTCGACGCCGGCAGTTGCGCGGTGGCCTGCGTGGATGGGGCCGGAGACTTTCACCAGGTCGGCGAACGTTGGGCGGCGAGCGACGGCGGTACCTGCAACTGTCTGATGGGCTTCGTGGTCGACTGTGGGAAGGCGCCCGAGCCCGTGCACTGTACGTTTGCTGGCAAGGGCTATTCGGCGGGCGCGTTCGTCGACGCTGGCGCCGGTTGCGGCTGTCAGTGCGGCGCCGCCGGGCACGTCACCTGCCCCTCGAGCGCCTGCCTACCGTCAAGCTGCTCGTACATGAATGCCAGCTATCAGCCGGGCACGGTGGTCCAGAACGTGGGCGGGTGTAACTCGTGCGTGTGCGGAGACGACGGCGCCATGGCCTGCACCTCGCGCGTGTGCAGCGGCGGCAAGTGTGAGTACCAGGGGCAGATCTACGATGCGGGCAACACCTTCGCCTCGAGCGATGGCTGCAACACCTGCACCTGTCAGGCGAATGGGCTCGAGAGCTGCACCAAAATGGGGTGCGCCGCGGTGCACTGCGTGGTCGACGGCGGCGCCGTCGCGGTGGGCACCACGTTCTACTCGGCCGACCTCTGCAATCTGTGTGGCTGTGGTTCTGACGGAAAAGTCTACTGCACGCAGCGGGCGTGCACGCCGTAGTCCGGAGGTTCTGCGCGGCCGGGGTGTGAACTCCAGTTCTCCTCAAATATTCGTGGGGTCGGGTCCCTAAGCGGCCCGGCTTCCACGCGTGGGGGTTGGTGTCGCAGTTGCAGCACTCCGCGCATGAACCGACTCCCCATCGGATTGTTGATAGTGCTCACCTCGAGCTGTGGCTCCACGGTGGTTCTTGCGGACGGCGGCGTCTTTCAGAATCTGCCCGACGGCGGCGCGCTGTTTGGCTTGCCGGACGGCGGCACCGTGAGCGACGGGTCCTGCGCGGGGCTCGACGCGGTGGCCTGCCGCGCCCGACCCGAATGCGTGGCCGACTTCTGCACCGGGTGCTTCTGCGGCTCGACGTTCAAAGGCTGCCGCGCGTTCCGGGCCACCCCGGCGGAATGCCCCAGCACCGATTGCCAGTCGAAGCGGTGCTGCTCAAGCCAGAGCGACTGTTCGACGTCGGAGTCCTGCGACTCCGAAGTGCACCCGGTGCAGGCGTGCGGCACCTGCGACTCAGCACCCGGGGACTGCGTGAAGGACTCAGACTGCGCTCCGTCGTCCACCGGCCGCATCTGTCAGCCCATTCGCTGTGCCTGCCTCAACACCAGGCTCTGCGTGCCCGGCTGCACCGCGGACTCTCAGTGCGGTACGGCCGAGACGTGCAACCTGACCAGCCATCGCTGTGAGCCCGCGTCGTGCAGCGCGAGCAAGCCCTGCGGCCCGAACTTCGACTGCGTGGCTGGGCAGTGCGCGCGCCGCGCCTGTGCCACCGACGCGGTGTGCGACGGCTTCTGCGTCGATCAGCGCTGCGCCACGTCACGCGGCGTGTGCACGCCGCCGGTGCCGTAGTGGGCCGGCGCCGCCAGCCTCAGCGGGTGATTGAGTACCACCAGCGCGTGGCGAACGGCGACACGTTGTCGGCTTCGCTCCAGAGGTAATGCGTCTGGCCGTTGGGCTGCCTCACGACAGAAGGGTAGCGGTTCTGCAGGTAGCTGAACCCGGTGTTGCCCACGTGGAGCACCTGGTCGCTGCTCGGCGCAGGAGCGAGGCGTCGAACGTAGAACCCGCGCGCTCCCCCGGTGAACGGCCCCTGCGAGTACAGGTAGATGGACCCGTCGGCGGCGAACTGCGGAAACGCGAACTCGTAGTTGAACGGCGTGCCGTTGATCTGCGCGTTGACGGTCTCCCACGTGCCCGACGCATTCTTCCAGCGGATGAACTGCTGCTGCGTCGCGCCGTACTGGAGCACGATCACCACCCCGGCATCGCCGTTGCTGGTCGGGTTGACGGCCACGCCGGCGTGGTTGAACCCACCCAACAGCGTCGTGCCTTCCCGCTCGAACGTCCACGCCGTGCCGAACGCGCCAGGACGCGTGGCGAGGGTGACGTTGATGCCAGCGTCGGGGAGATCCGCGAGGTAGGCCACCACCGGTGCCCCACTGGCGTTGAACCCAAGAGACACGCGGGTGCCTGCGTTTGGCGCCTGGGCCACGTCGATGCGTGCCACCACTTCCCGGTCCCAGCCTGAACCGTTTCGTTCGGCGTGCACGATCACCACGTCGTTGCCTGTACCGCCGTCGACTTTCGCCTGAGACGTCAACGTATAGGCGATGTGCGCGACTCCCGAGTTGCTCAGGGCCAGATCGAGCGCAGGGTAGCCGACGCGGCCGCCGTCAGCCGTCTCACCCACCTCGTACCCACCGTCCGACGCCGAGGTGACGTACATCAACCTGTAGGAGCCGCCCGGGCCCGCGCGCCACAACCCGTGTGGCCGATTGTTGGAGTCGATGGCGAGCTTGAAGATGTCGCTGTACGTGCCGTTGGGCAGGACCATGGAGATGGCGAAGCCACCGTCGGCCTCGCCATTGAACCGGGCCAGAAAGACGCCCGCGTCGTTGCTGAAGGTGCCGCCGCCGAGCACCCAGGCGTTGTTGGTGGAGTCGAGCGCGATCGCGGGGTTGATGGAGCCCATCGCCGCGAGGGGAGCCAGCACGAAGTCCACCGGCTGACCGGCGTCGAACCCGGCGCTGCCGCCCGAGCCTCCGTTGCCGCCGCCGGCCGAACCTCCGCCCGAGCCGCCGCTGCCGCCCGAGCCGCCGCCGACCGCGCCGCCACCGGAGCCACCTGAACCGCCGCTGCCGCCGG
>CAZFXD010000043.1:0-23236 GCA_964522795.1 uncultured Myxococcaceae bacterium | reverse complement strand
CGACTACCTGCTCAACATCGCGGGAGAGCGTTCAAAGCTGGTGACGGCCAACGGCGTGGTCGAAGGCGAAGCGCTGATGTCGCTGCTGCGCAAGGTCATCACCTACCAGGCGCGGCTGGAGAAATTCTCCATGCGGCGCGACTCGCGCATCATCGACGCCCTGGTGCAGTCGGCGGATTTCGAGCCCGCCACGCTGGTCGACAAAGACAAAGCCCAGACGCAGATGGACGCGGTGCAGGACTATCTCGAAGCTCGCACGCCGGAAATTCTTGATCAGATTCAGGTGCAGCGGCTCGATGACCCGCACCACTCGTCGAAGAAGCTGGTGTTCAAGACCGAGGTGAACGGCTCGCGCCGTGAAACGGTCATCGACTACGCCTTCCTCTCCTCTCCCGAGTACCGCGAGCTGCTCGCGCTCAAGGAGACGTTGAAGGCCTTCGGCCCTGCGCCGTACCAGGTGAAGGTGGAAGACGAGACCTTCACCGCCCACACCTACCAGCAGGTGCTCAAGTTCGCCCTCGACGACGCGCAGAAGGGCGTCTCGATTCAGCGCTACAAGGGCCTCGGCGAAATGAACCCGGAGCAGCTGTGGGAAACCACCATGGATCCGGGCCGGCGCACGCTCCTGCAGGTGAAGGTCGAAGACGGCGTGGAAAGCGATTCCATCTTCTCGCTCTTGATGGGCGAGGAAGTTGAACCTCGGCGTGACTTCATTGAGAAGAACGCGCTCGCGGTGACCAACCTCGACATCTGAGCCTTCGCATGTACCGAGGACTGCGCATCATCGCGATGGCGCCGTGTCTCAACGAAGAACAGAAAATCGGCGAAGTGGTGCGCCGCACCCCGCGCGACGTCGTGGACGAGATGCTCGTCATCGACGACGGGAGCACCGACAACTCTGTCGCCGTGGCGAAGAGCTTCGGCGCCAACATTCTCTCCATGGGCGCCGTGGTCGGCGTCGGTGCCGCGCTGCGTGCCGGGTACGAGTATGCGGTTGAGAAGGGCTACGACGTGGCCGTGGTGATGGCGGGCAACAACAAGGATTCTCCCGAGGAGATTCCGGCCCTGGTGGACCCCATCGCCAACGGGCAGGCGGACTTCGTTCAGGGCTCACGCTTTCTCAAGCGAGACGCCAACTTCGGTGACATGCCGACCTACCGCAAGGTGGCGACGCGAATGCACCCGTTGCTGTTCTCGCTGGCGGCGCGGAAGTACGTCACCGAATCCACCAACGGATTTCGCGCCATTCACCGCCGCGTGCTGACGGACCCACGCATCGACCTGCGCCAGCGCTGGCTCGACGAATACGAGCTCGAGCCGTACCTCTACCTGCGCACCATTCAGTGCGGCTTCAAGACCGCCGAAGTTCCGGTGACGAAGAAGTACCCGCCGAAGAAACTGGGACAGACCAAAATGAAGCCCATCAGCGGCTGGTGGAGCATTCTCCGCCCGCTGGTCTACGTCGGACTTGGATTGAAGAAATAGGAGCCACCCATGTCGCAAGAGAAGAAACCGCCGTTCGTGCACGAGAAGGCGCTGTGTGAGTCGAGCGACGTCGGCGCGGGCACGCGGGTGTGGGCGTTCGCCCATGTGATGAAGGGCGCGAAAATCGGCGAGGACTGCAACATCGGCGACTGCGCGTTTGTCGAGGCGGGCGCCGTTCTGGGCAACCACGTCACGGTGAAGAACGCGGTGCTCGTCTGGGACAAGGTGACCATCGAAGACAACGTCTTCCTCGGGCCCAACATGGTCTTCACCAATGACATGAACCCGCGCGCGGCCTTCAAGAAGCCGCCCTCGTCATTTCTTCCCACGCGCGTGAAGGCAGGGAGCTCCATTGGCGCGAACGCCACCATCGTCTGCGGCGTGACGTTGAACACGAATTGCTTCGTGGGCGCGGGGAGCGTGGTGATTCGCGACGTGCCGGCCCACGCGTTGGTCGCGGGGAACCCCGCGCGCCGCATCGGGTGGATGTGTGAGTGCGGAGAGAAACTGCCGAAGGACCTCAAGTGCACCTGTGGTCGCCAGTACAAGCTGGTGGGTGACAAAGAGGGGCTGGCGAAGGTTTCGTGAGACGACGCGCCCGGGTGGTTCGGCGCTGGGGGTCATTGATGTTTCGAGTGGGTGGAGCTCCAACTGTGCTGTGCGCCGGCCTGCTGGCTGCGATGGCCTCGGAAGCAGCGGTCCCGCGCATCGCGGTGCACCCGCTGACCGTGGTCGAGGCGACCCCGGCGGACGCTGAAGAGCTGTCCACCGCGCTCCTCGTCGATGTCGCGAAGCAAGCCGTGGAGATGGTCGCTTCGGATGAAGTGAAAGAGGGGTTGGCGGCGCAGAAGAAGACGTCGTGCGTGGGGGACACGAGCTGCCTCCAGGTGCTCGCGCGGGTGACCAGGGCGCCGTACGCGCTCTGGGTGAGCCTGGCGCCGACCGCGCCCAAATGGGTCGTGACGGCGCGCGTGGTGCGGCAGGACGGCGAGGTGGTGCGGAACATCGACGCCATGCTGGTGGACCGGCCGGCGAAGTCGAAGCCCATCGACAGCAAGCTCGCGCTCAAGAACGCCGTGGCGGCGCTCAAGCTGGGGGAGCTGCCCGCGTCGCCGCAGATGGGAAAGGACGAACTGCAGGTGAACGCGAAGCCGGACGCGCCCGTGAAGGTCGATGACGCCGGGTTGCTCGCGGTGACGTCACCTTCGGCCGCGGCGACCCAGGTGGCTGCCGAGGTGCCCTGGTCCAACCTGTCTCTCGCCGGAATCGGCGTGGCCGCGGCGGGCGCGGCGACCGGAATCGCAGCGCTGGTGGTGGCGTTGGTTTCGCAACGGGAGGCGGCCGACCTGGCGGGGCGCCTCGACGCGCAGGGGCGAATTCGCGCGGAGGATGTTCCGAAGAGCCAGGCCATCGACGCGCGCAACACCTTGCTGGGCGTGATGTATGGCGTGGCGGGCGCTGCGGTACTGGGAGGGGCGGCGATGACCTTCTTCGGCCGCGGTGAGGCGACGAGCGCGCCGGCGCCCGCGCCGACGCCGGTGTCAGCTTCGGTGGCCCCGGTGATTGGTGGCGCGGCGCTGGTGGTGGGAGGGGGCCTTCCGTGAGGCGCGCGTGGACGTTTGATGCGTTGTGCGTGGGCGTGCTCCTTCTGGGTCTGACGGGCTGCGTGTGCAACCCGGCCAAGCGCTGCAGCACGACGGCAGAGTGCGGCGCAGGTGCCACGTGCACCGCCGGGCTGTGCGTGCTCGCTGGAACGGGCGGCGCTGGCGGCAACGGAGGTCAAGCAGGGCAGGGTGGTGCTGGCGGAACCGGCGGCTCGGGAGGCGGGAGCGACCCGCTGTGCGCGAGCGTCATGTGTCCGGACTCGATGGAGTGTCGCGCCGGCGCGTGCCTCGCGCGGTTTGCCTCGCTGGAGTGGACGGCGCCCGACGCCGGCCTGACATTTGCGGCGACGTCGATTCCCCTGGCGGCGAAGCTGACGATGGTCTCGGGCGCGGGCGGTTCGTACCCGTCGAACCTGGTGCTGGTGTCGAGGAAGCCCGATGGGAGCGAGCTGGCGTCGTCGCTCGCGCATCAGAGCGCCGGGGTGTACCTGGCGCAGTTGCCCACGCCGGACGATGGCGATTGGTCCATCACACTGACGTACGCCGATGCCGGATTGACGGCCGGAACGAGGAGCTTCTCGATTGATCACACCGGTCCGGTGTTCATCGTCGAAGTTCAGTCGCCGCCCATTCGCACTGACGGCGGCGCGCTGAGCGAGCTGGACGTCGGCTTTGAACCGGCGTGGAAGCGCGACGAGTCGGCGATTATTCGGGTGAAGAGCTTTGATACCGACGTCAATGCAGCGTCGGTCACCGGAACGCTGTTCGGCATGCTGCCCGACGGCGGTGTGGACGTGACCAGCACCTTGAGCCTCGGCGCTCCGGCTACCTGCACCGGGTTGTCCACCTGCCCGAACGGGCTTGGGTACTGCATGTGCTTCCAGGCGAACCTGAGCGCGGTGGCGATGCCTGGCTTTCGCGGCACGTTGGCCGTGCAGTGGTCGGGGGCGGATGTCACGTCGAACCCCGGCACGTTCAGCAGCCCGCCGGGCGTGAAGGTCACGCGGCTTCGGTGGGCGCGGACGCTCAGCGCGTCGGCGGCCGTCACGGGCACGCCAGCACTCGCCGGCAATGGCGCGGTCTTCGTCGGCACGACCAACAACCTCTCCGGAAATCTCTTCGCGATTTCCCACAGCGGCGCCGAGCTTTGGAATGTCAGTGACGCGGGTGCCGTGGCCACGAGTCCCGTGGTGGTGAAGAACGACGCAGGTACCGAGATGGTCGTGGTGGCCTCCTATGATCAGGGAGGGACACATATGTCCGGTTACAGCGTTTCGGTCGGCGCGAAGGCAATGTTCAACTGTGACAATCCATCGGGCACTCACAAGACACTCGCATCCCCTGTTGTCGGAGGATTCGGCGGACACTTCAACGTCGTCGGGCTTCTGAATGAGGCCTCGAACGGGCGAATTCTGGCGTACCGACCGTTCAACACGACAGTCGGTGAGAGTTGTGCGGGCTTGGCGACCAACGACCGCCTGACAACCCTGTCCAACCTGGTTCTTCGCGGGAACAGAGTCTCGGTTCCGCTGGATGACGGCTCGGTACACCGCTACTCATTCTCGAGCGTGTGGTCAGAAGACTCCGCGGCGGTGACCTCGCTCGCGGGTGCCGGAACAATTCAAAGCCTCGCGATCAACAGCGCCGATGGGGGAACCAACATCGTCGGCGGCACCGCGGGCGTGGGGACCGGGGTGCTCTTCGAAATCGGCCCGAATGGCGGGACCACAACCTGGCGATTTCCCACCACGGGCAAGTCGTCGCACTGGAACCCCGCTGTTGGGAAGGAATCGATCTTCGTTGGCGCAAACCCGACCACGCTTCGGAGCGTACTCTTTGGCGGGGTCGGAAATGTCGACGCGACGGCAGCGGGACAACTGCACGCAGCCCCCGTGCTGGGCGCCGATGGGCGCATCTATACCGTCGACTCCTCAGCCGGTGCGCTTCAGGTGTGGCGGTCCAACAGCAACGGGATTCTGCAGGAGTGGTCCCAGCCGCTCGGAACTGGTTTCGAAGCGTCGCCCACCATCGACTGCAACCGCGCGCACGTGGGGAAGGGCGGGGTGCTCTACGCCGCCAGCGCCACAGGGACCCTCTACTCAATCCTCGTGGACGCGAAGGGAATCGACACCACCGCGCCGTGGCCCAAGTACCAGCACGACCCGCGAAACACCGGCAACGCCGACACATCGCTGTCTGAATTTGTCTGCCCGTGAACTTTCGCCTCGTCGCCTCGGCCGTTGCCCTGACGCTCTTTGCGAGCTGTCAGACCGGCATCGTGCACCGATGCAGCTCGTCCACTGAGTGCGGCGCTGACGCAGAGTGCATCGAAGGCTTCTGCACCCTCCTCGGTACCGACGGCGGAGGTGGCGCCGGAGGTTCCGGCGGGAACGGCGGCACGGGGGGAGGGAACGACCCCATGTGCGCCAGCGTCGTCTGCCCCTCGAGTTCGACCGAGTGCCGGCAGGGCACGTGCGTGCTCAAGTTCACCGCCTTGCAGTGGCGTTGGCCCGACGCCGGCATTTCTACAAATGCCACGAACCTGCCGTTGGTGGCTGAGTTGGCGGCGAACGGAAGCGTCACCGCCTGGCCAGCCGACATCGAGTTCTCAGCCGTCACGCCGGACGGCGGCACAGTGAACGGCCTCCTCACCGCGATATCGCCCGGTCTGTTCACCGGGTCACTCCCGCTTCCCGCCGAGGGCGAATGGAGCGTTCGCGCCACGTACGCCGACGCCGGGCTCACGACTGACGTCCGACCATTCACCGCGGACCGAACCCCGCCCACCGTGGAGCTCTTCCTCGAAGCGGCGCCGGTGCGAACCGACGAAGGCGACCTGTTGCGAAACGACTTCCGCGATACGGCGCTCGTTCGGAGTTACCGGCGAGATGAATTCGCCCGGGCGGCGATTCGAACCAGCGCCAGTGACGTCGACCTCACGGCGGCGAAGTTGCTGCTGTCCGGCGTACGGCTCGACGGTGGCATCGGCGCGTGGCCGGCACCTCAAACGCCCAGCCTCTGCCCGAGCGACATCTCCTGCTCGCTCCCAGGCTGCGCGTGCTTCACCCTGGATTTGTTTCAGCCGGTGATGGACTCCATTCACGCAAAGTTCCCCTTGCGGGTTGAGGTGCGCGACCGCGCCGGAAACGCAGCCTCGGCGCTGCGTTGGTTTGACGGCGGCGTCGCGAACGACCCAGGAGTTCCGGTGACGAGATTTCAGTGGGTGCGGACCAAGTACGCCAAATTCAAGTCACCCGTCGCGGTTGGGAGCGGCGGAAATCTCTACCTCACGGGTGAGTACAACCCGCTTGTGGTTCTCACCGCCACCTCCCATGACGGAACGAACCTCTACAGCAAGGTGATCACCTCGGCCTCGACGGCGCCGGTGGTCGCCCGCGACAACGCGTCCGGGACCGAAGCGGTGGTGATCAACCACGCCTGGGTAGGCGGAGATGGTGGGCTCACTGCGTATCGAGCGAGCAATGGCGCCCCGCTCTTTGAGTGCGGCGGTGAGAGCGCGCTGGGCGTGTCGTCGCCGCCGGTGCAAACCACCGCGGGCGCCTTGTCGTTTGCGGGGTGGGCCCGACGCAACGCGCCGGGGCTCGGTGATGCGACGGCGTTGATGTTGATGAAAGTTTCGCCGACGCCAGGCGCTTCCACCTGTTCGAGCCCCGTCGCGTACGGCACCCAGACGATGTTTGCCAATCTGAGCGCGAGTGGAAACACGCTCTACTCCTCACAGCGCGCGCAGGGCATCGAACGTCACAGCGCAAGCACCGGAGCGGCGCTCGCCCCATTCTCCGGACCTGCGCTGAGCGCCCCCGCATGGCACGCGTTGATGGCGAACGACGCCGGGACACACGTGGCGGCGCTGCTCTCCCCAAATCAGATGACATTGCTCCGCGACGGGGTCGACCCCGTCTGGACGTCCGCGGCGGGCGCGCTCAGCAGCGAGAGCGCGCCCATCGTGGTCGACAAGAATCTGCTGATCTTCGGAGGCCCTGATCTGGCCGGAGACCCCACGCTCACGGCCGTTCGGGTCGGCGCCGACAGCGGGTTCAGCGTTCCATTGCCCAAGCGCATCGCGGGTTACCCACTCGCGGGGGCTGACGGGCGCATCTACGCGTCGGATGAGCTGGGTGACATCTACTGCTTTCGCCTCGAGAACGACGCGCTCGTGTTCGAGTGGGCGTACTTCGTCGCGCACCCCAGTGCCGGCTCGCCCAACATCGACTGCAACCGCGCGCACCCCGGCCGTGGCTCCATTCTCTATTGGGGTGATGAAGACGCCGACCTCTTTTCCATCATCGTCGACTCGCCCGGGCTCGACATCCGAGCGCCCTGGCCGAAGTACCAGCACGACCCGCGCAATTCCGGAAACGCCGACACGGCGCTCTCGGAGTTCGCCTGCCCGTAGGTTTTTTTCGGTCGCCCGATTTCGGCATCGACTCTGACGCGACCTCGCCTAAAGTGCCTCGAACATTGGGGCGTCGTCTAAAGGTAGGACACCAGACTTTGACTCTGGGTATCTAGGTTCGATTCCTAGCGCCCCAGCACGAAATCGAAGGCAGAATCGGGGGCCACCATGTCCAACCCACTCGATCTCGTGGCTGTCGGGAACGTGCCCATCCAGGTCATCCGCGACTGCGAAGAGGCCATCACCCAGGTGCTGGCGATTCCCATTCACCACAACAAGACGAGCCTCGGGACCCCGACCTACGCGTTCAACAAGGACCGCTCGCAGTACCACTGCACCGCCATCATGCGGCGCATCCTCACCATCAAATCCAAAGACGCGTTCAGCATCATGGGCATCACAGACATCGACGTGTTCGAGCCGGAGTCGGATTTTGTCTTCGGTGAGTCCGACCGGGAGTCGAAGAGCGCGATTCTGTCCACCTTCCGGCTCAAGTCGGAACGCGCGGACATCTTAAAGAAGCGGCTGCAGCTCGAAGCGGTTCACCAGGCCGGGCACCTGCTGGGCTTGTCGTACTGCGAAGATGGCCGCTGCGTGATGTCGCTCGCCACCAACCTCGCCGAATGCGATCGACGAAATCTCCATCTGTGCAACAACTGCCGGAATGAGCTCGCCCGCATCCGCGCCTGAATTTCACCCCGGTGCGCGGCGTCACATGTGGAAGGCCGGCGCGCGCTCCTCGTGGAGGATTCGATGAAACGTTCCCTCATTCTGGCGCTGCTCGTCCCCTTCTTCAGCTGCGGCCTGCTGGGCGGTGGCGGCGGCGGCGGTGGTGGTGAGTTCACCTTCACCCGGGGGTTCGTCTTCGTTCGCAAGAGCGACAACAACCTGTACGCCGCCAACCAGTCGGCCATGTACACCGACGTGTTTCGCCTCACCGAGACGGGCGGCATTCGGCAACCGTCGCTCTCGAAGAACGGCACCAACGTGGTCTTCGTCCGGAAGACGGCGTCAGCCACGGAAATTCTGACTGTTCCTTCTTCAGGAGGAACCGCGAAGTTGGTCATGAGCTCGACCGGCACCATGTCCAACCTGCGCACGCCGGTCTTCTCTCCCGACGGTATGCAGATCGCCTTCGCCTTCGACACAGGGGCCTCCAGCGCCATCGGCCTCATCAACGTCGACGGCTCGGGGCTCACCACCCTCATTGGCGGGGGCACACTCTCGTATGCCAGCCCCAGCTTCTCGGCCGACGGGCTTTCCATCTTCGCCATGACGGGGAACTCCTCTAGCGCCTACACGCAGTTGGAGCGCGTCAACGTGGCGACGAAGCAGAGCCTGACCGTCAGCAGCAACCTGGGCGTTGGCGCGGTGAACGGCATCACCAATCGGGCCGTGGTTTCTCCCGACGGCGCTTCCATCACCTTCGACGGAAAGGGCAGCACCGGTGCGTCTCGCGTCTTTGTCCTCGACGTGGCGACGCAGCTGGTTCACCAGGTGACCGACTACCCGTCGGAGCCGACCGCGCAAGACTCCTTCCCCGCGTGGGTGGCGAGCGACCGCGTTTCCTTCGTCTCCGACAGCGGAGGGGAAGAGCAGGTCTACGTGTTGAACGCCTCCAGCATTCGTACCTCGGGTGGGCTCACCATGCCGAGCGCCAGCGAAGCGTGGTTTGGCCCGAACTGATGCCCCACCGCACGTCCGAAGCGATTGGCCGGGAGTGGATTGAGGCGTTCAACGCCAGGGACCTGAACCGGCTGCTCGCGCTGTACGCCGAGGACTGCACGCACACTTCGCCCAAATTGCGCGCTCAGAAACCCGAGACGCAGGGGAAAGTCGCCGGGAAGGCGGCGCTGCGCGCCTGGTGGGCGGACGCGTTCGCTCGACTGCCGGCGCTTCGCTACGAGCTGAAGACCCTGACGGCCAACGCCGAGCGCGTGTTTCTCGAATACGACCGCGTCCTCGCGGGAGAGCCGACGATGTTGGTGGCGGAAGCCTTCGAGGTTCGCGACGGGTTGATTGTCGCCTCGCGCGTGTTTCACGGCTGACCGACGCCGTCAGAACAGCGGCAGCTCGGCTTCTTTGAATGAGCGGATCAGCCGGGCCATCGGCAATCCCATGATGGAGCTCCGGTCTCCGTCCACGGCGGAAAACAGGGCCTGGCCGCGGCCTTCGATGCGATAGCTCCCCGCGCACCCCTTCCACTCGCCCAGCGCCACGTACCGGCGAAGCTGGTCCTCGCTGAGCGCAAACATGGTCAGGCGGACGACGTCCAGCTCGCACACGAAATAGCCGGGCCCCATCACGCACAGGCCGGTGCACAGTTCGTGGGTCTTGCCGGACAGACGCGACAGCTGAGAGATGGCCTCGGCCTCGTCGGCTGGCTTGTTGAGCAGCACGCCATCCACCGAGGCGATTTGATCAGCGCCGATGACGAGCGCGAGCGGAAAACGCTTCGCCACTGCGCGGGCCTTTCGTTCGGCCAACACGGAAGCCCCCTGACGGGCGGTCATGTGGGGGAGCAGGTGTTCGTCGACTTCTGGCGCCACCACGCGGAAGGGCACGCCCAGCGCCGACAACAACGTCTTGCGCGCCGCGGAGGTCGAAGCCAGGACCACCTCCTCGTAGCGAGACGACACAGGCGAGGTCATGCCTCCTCCTCCTCGGGGCCGACCAGCTTGTAGAGCGTCTTGCGGTCCACCCCCAGAAGCCGCGCCGCTTCGCTCTTGTTGCCGCCCACCTGTCCCAGGACATGGGTGGCGTAGCGTCGGGAAAGCTCCGCCAGCGTCGGAGTATCGGCCGCGAGCCCCAGCGGCTTGAGCGGGAGGTCGCCGATGGGCGCGGGAATGTCGGAGGGCGCGAGAATCCCCGTGGCGTTGAGGGCCAGCGCGCGCGCGATGACGTTCTCGAGTTGCCTCACGTTCCCCGGCCAGCTGTAGGAGCACAGGCGCGTCATGGCTTCGGGCGTCACCACCGGGGCCGCGCCACCTTTGGTGTGCTGGGATGCGAATTGATCAACCAGCGAAGGAATGTCTTCGGTGCGCTCTCGCAGCGGCGGCAGGCGCAGGTGGACGACGTCGAGGCGATAGAGGAGGTCTTCGCGAAACCGGCCCTCTTTGACGAGCGCGTGAAGGTCCTTGTTGGTCGCGGCGACGACGCGCACGTCGACCTTGGTGGGCACGCTCTCGCCCACTCGGCGAATTTCACCTTCCTCGAGGACCCGGAGGAGCTGCGACTGAATCTTTGGACCGACGTCGCCGATTTCGTCCAGAAAGAGCGTGCCGCCGGTGGCCTCTTCAAACAAACCGCGGCGCGCGCTCCCTGCGCCGGTGAAGGAGCCCTTGGCGTGGCCGAAGAGCTCGCTCTCCATCAGAGACTCGGCGATGGCTCCACAGTCGACGGGAATGAACGGGCCATCACTCCGCGAGCTGCGTTGGTGGAGTGACCGAGCCACCATCTCCTTCCCGGTGCCCGTTTCGCCGGTGATGAGCACGGGCACGTTCGAGTCGGCGGCGCGGGCGACCTGCTTGTAGACCTCAAGCAGCGCGGGGCTGCGGCCAACCAATCGGGTCTGCTTCACCTGCTGGCGAAGGTTCTTGTTCTCGTCGACCAGGCGCTTCTGTTCGAGCGCCCGTCGGGCCACGCGGACGATGGCGTCCACGTCGAAGGGCTTGGAGAGGTAGTCGAATGCGCCCTGCTGAATCGTGTCCAACGCGCCTTCGATGTTGCCGTACGCGGTGACCACCACCACCGGCGTGTCGGGAAACTGTTCCTTGGCCGTGGCCAGGACGGTCAGGCCGTCCGAGGCGTTGGGCATGGCCATGTCCGTCATTACGAGGTCGAACGAGCTGGACCCCAGCAGACGCGTCCTGGCCTGGGCCGGGTTGGCGGCGCTCTCCACCTCAGCCAGGGGCGAGAGCAGGCGCGTGAGGAGGTCGATGGCGTGGGGATCATCATCCACGATGAGGACGCGTTGCTTGATCATGCGTTCACCTGTCGCGGGGCGGCGGTCGGCGCCGGGTCGGTCACCTTGGCCAGGGGCAATTGCACGCGCACCGACGTGCCACGCCCCTCGGCGCTCTGAATCTCAATCGTGCCGCCGTGCGCGTCGACCAGCCGCTTGGTGGTGGCCAGTCCGAGCCCTGTGCCGGGGAGCGTCGGCGCTTCGGTGCCTCGGAAGAATGGTTGGTAGAGGTTCTGGAGCGAGTGCGGCGACATGCCGCGCCCATTGTCTTTGACTTCCAGCACCCCCATGGAGCCCTCGCGAGCGACGCGAACCGAGACATGCGCCGCCGCGGTACCGGCGGTGTACTTCACGGCGTTGGAGACGATGTTCTGGGCAATTGATTGAAGGAGCTGGGGCGCGCAGGCCACGCGCACTTCCTTTTCAATGTGGCGGTCGAGCACCACGTGCGCGGCGTCGGCCGCCTGACTGGCCTCGAGCAGAATGGTGGTCACCGCGGTGTCCAGGTTGGCGGCAGCGTCGGACGGCTTGCCCGCGCGGCAGAAGCGAAGCAGCGCGTCGACGAGCTCGCTCATGCGGCTCGTGCTCGATTCAGCCTGAGCGAGCAGCTCTTTGATCTCGGGGTCAGCGACCTTGCGGCGCGAGAGGGTGAGGTACCCCTTGAGTGGTGAGAGCGGGGCCACCAGGTCGTGGGCGACGCGGCTGGCGAAAGAATCCAATTCGCTGTTGCGGCGACCCAGTTCGACCAGTTGTTCGGAAATCGTGTTCCCCTGGCGACGCAGCGTGCGGGTGACCTGGAAGGCGATGATGACCGAGAAGAGGACCGCGATGCCGACCACCGTAGAGCTGAGAATGGTGGTGCGCAGGCGCAGTTGCTCAATCTGTCGGAGCAGCTGACGCGTCTCTTCGGCGTTCTTGCGCGCCAGTTCGTTGGCGATGTCGTCGAGCTCGTTTGAAATCGGAACCACCAGGTCATCGAGGTGCTGGCGGGCGCGCTCCGCTTCCTTGCGGTTGGCATACTTCACGGTGGTGCGAACGCTCCGGGCCATCTTCTGACTCGTCTCATTGAGCCGGTTCCAGACTTCGGTTTCTCCGGGCGGCAGGTTCACCGTGTAGTTGGCCGAAATCTTCTTCAACTCGTCGAGCACGTTGCTGATGGCGTTGTCGGCTTCCCGGCGGTCGTCCTCGTCCTGCGCATTGATGTGGTCGTTCACGTCTTTTTCGAGCGTGGCCGCGTCGGCGCGCATCACGCCGATCAAGCGCGCGCGCTCCAGCGACGACTCCACCAGGTCGTCGGTGCGCTCGTTGGTTCGAAGCTCGTTCCAGAGCGTAAACGCCGAAACGCCCGCCAGCAGCGTTACCACCAGAAAGAACGCCACGATAAATGCCGGAACCGGCAGTTCAGATCGCTTCACCGAGGCCACCTGTAGCACACGAATTGACGTGGGGACGACGCGGGCATTCCAGTGCCATTGGTGGGGAGCCGTTCCCCAACCCACGCCACTAAAATTAGGAAATATCGATAGTTATCAATGGCACAACGGGTGCTCTTTGAACGCCAGCCGCGTGTGCGGTCCTCAACCAACCTCAACGGAGAAACACCATGAAGAAACTCATTGCCGCTGCCCTCCTGACGTTCACGTTCGCCGCGTTCGCCGGCGAAGCTGCCGCGACTGGCGACACCAAGGCCGCTGACAAGAAGGCCAAGAAGGGCGACAAGAAGGCCGAAGAGAAGAAGGAAGAGAAGAAGGAAGAAGCGAAGGCCCCTGAAATGAAGAAGGAAGAGGCGAAGCCGGCGGAAGCCGCGAAGCCTGCCGAAGCCGCGAAGCCGGCCGAAGGCGCGAAGAAGTAATTTTTCGTTTCTCCGAAACACGCGGCGGGGTGCTTCGCGAAAGCGGGGCACCCCGTTGTCGTTTGTGGGGTTGAGGCCGGAAACCGACTATCCTCCCGTCCGATGCCGTTAGTTCCCGCGCTCATGCTTCCCGTGTTGCTGGCCGCGAGTCCGGTCGATCGCCCCAACCCGCACCTGGCGAGCGCCAAGGTCTTCCACCAGGGCCTGAAGTTCGAGAAGTGCCTCGAGCGCCTCGAGCAAGCGGGCAAGTGGAAGAACACCAGCGCCCAGCTCGCCGAAATCGAGCTGTACCTGGGCCTGTGCCACCTGGGCCTCGGGCATGAACAAGACGCGAAAGAACACTTCGAGCTTTCGCTCAAGCTCGATGCGCAGGTGGCGTTGCCGCCGTTCCAGAGTCCGAAGGTGACCAAGGCGTTCGAAGCGGCCCGAGCCGCCGTGGCGCCCCCGCCGGCCCCGCCGGTGGTCGAGGCGCCGCCCGTGGTCCCCGAGGTGTCGGACGCCCCCAAGCGCGTGGAAATTGACCCGGGGTCGTCGCAGCCGCGAGAACCAGACGGTGGCCTTCAGGCCACCGCCGAGCCTGAGAAGCACTACGCGGCCCCGCTCGCGCTGGCGGGCGGCGCGGTCGTGGCCACCACCGTGGCCATCATCTTCGGAGTGCGGGCCAAGTCGCTGGAGGCGGAGGCGAACAGTGCGAAGTTCGAGTCTGACGCCATCGCCATTGGCAACGACGCGCGGACCGCTCAGCTCGTCACCAACATCACGTTCCCGGTCGCAGGCGTGTTGGGCGCCGCGGCGGTGCTGACGTACTTCTTGATCAACTGACGCTCAGTCGAGCAGGTCGACGGTCTCACTCGTGCGCTTACCAGGCGCGATGTTCACCTTGATCTGCCGCCGCGTGCCGAGGTCGGTGTTGATGAGCGTCAGCGTGTGCTTCCCGGCTGGCAGCTCGAACGGCGGCAGCGGCGTGACGCCCAGGCTCTTCCCACCCTCGAACACCTCCGCCCACGGATTGACGCGCAGGTCGAGGGAGCCCGTTCCCTTCCCGGGCCTGGAAGACTTCGGAGTGGCCGTGGCCGCGGGCGACGTCGGTTCTGGGACCTGGGGTGGCGTCACTTCGCCGGGCTCGTGAACCGGTGGCAACGCGACGACTTCGGGTTCACGGGGTGGGGGCAACGGCGCTTCCGGAGGTGGCGTCGGCGCTTTCACGGTGGTCGGCGATGTGGGCGTGCTCGGCGAGGGCTCAGCGCTGGTGAACTTCAAAAACGCCACCCCGAGGACGACGGCGAACACAGCGCCGGCGACGGCGAACAACGCAGCGGAGGCGCCACTCGACTTGCGAGAAGCCTCCATGCGGGTTTCGTCGGTGTGAAGGCTGTCGGGTCGACTGATGGACGGCCCCGGCCGCGGCTTGGACGGGCGGGGGCCCGGAATGACCGCGCCCTCCTCAACTTTCTGGAGCGCGGGGTTGTCCGCGGCTTCGTCGGGAAACGCTTCGCGCAAGAACTGACCCGTGGCGCCATTGGTGGGCGTGCCACCGTGGTTCTGCGCCCACGCCTCGAGCGCCAGCGCCATCTCCTCGGCGGTCTGAAAGCGCTGCCGCGCTGACTTGGCGAGCGACTTCATGATGATGGCGTCGAGGTCTTCTGGAATGCTCGGCACGCGCTCACGCAGCGGCTGCGGCGTCTCCGTCAACACCGCGTTCACCAGGGCCGGCTCCGTGGGCGCCGAGAAGGGTCGCTGACCGGAGAGCATTTCGTACAGCACCACGCCGCAGGAGTAGAGGTCTGTGCGCCCGTCGATTTCTCCGGCGTTCAGTTGCTCGGGCGCCATGTAGGCGTACTTCCCCTTCACCGTGCCCGTGCGCGTGGTGGAAATCGCCGTGGTGGCCTTGGCGATGCCGAAGTCCAGCACCTTCACCTGCCCGTTGAAGCCGACCATCACGTTGTCCGGGCTCATGTCGCGGTGAACGATGTTCAGCGTCTCGCCGCCCGGGCCCGTGGCGTGGTGCGCGTAGTGCAGGCCGTGGAGGGCCTGCGCCACGATGCGCGCCGCGTGCACCGGCGGAAACACGTCGCCTCGTTTGTAGAGCGAGCTCTTGATCGCCTTGAGCGTCTTGCCGTGAATGAACTCCATGGCGATGAAGTAGACGCCGTCCTCTTCGCCCAGCTCGAAAATCTGGACGATGTTGGGGTGAGAGAGCAGCGCCGCCAGACGCGCCTCGTTGAGGAACATGTCGACGAACTGTGCGTCGCGCCCCAGGTGGTCGAGGATGCGCTTGAGCACGGCGGGCTTGGTGAACCCGGCGGGGCCCTCTTGCCGCGCGAGGTAGACCTCTCCCATGCCGCCCGAGGCGATGTGCTTGAGAACGCGGTATTTCCCGATGAAATCGCCGTCCACGCGTGATCCGAAATTGATGTTACACAGCTCCAGCGTCCCCGCTATCGTTCTACCCGATGAACGAGTGGATTGTGGGACTGTCAAAAGCGGCCTCGTCAACCGGGACGCGTGGTGATCCGGGAGCGATGGCTCGGTTGAAGGCGTTGGCCCAGCGAGAACTCCCACGGGACCTCGAGGAGCTCTACGAGGCGTTCGATGGAGCCTCCTTCGCTCCGGGCGTGGTGGTCTGGCCCCTCACCCGGGTCGAAGCCAACATCAGGGCGCTTGAGCCTGGGCTTCCGGGGGGAGCCACCTGGGTCTTCGGCGAGAAAGGACAGGGCCAGTACTTCTTCGCCGCGCAGAAAGGCGGCCTGGTCAATGTCTCCTCCGCGCCGGCCGAGGAAAAGTGGCTCACTGACAAGCCCGATGAGTTCTGGTGTTGGGGGCTGTGGCGCTCGGCGCAGGACCTGAAAATCTACTCCTCCCTCGAGCAGCTGCTGACACGCCACATTCCACCCGCGCAGACCGAGGAGTTTGGCGAGCAGACGTTCGTGAAAGCGGTCTCGGCCGTGCAGCGCGCCCTCGACGCGCTCGATGAAGTTCCCGCGGCGAAAAAGAAGAAGAAGCCGGCCCGCAAGGCTGTGCGGGGGAAGCAGCGACGGGTCGCGAAAAAGCAGGCGCCGAAAAAGGCCACGCGCCGCGCCGTCGCACGCAAGACGAAAAAGCCGTCGAAGCGTCGTTCGTCGCGTTAGCGACGCGGCGTTACTTCTTGATGGAGAACTTCACCTTCTCGGTGCCGAATGTCACCTCGTCGCCGTCTTTCAACGTGCGGCGGGTCACGCGCTCGCGCGCGGCGCCGTAGAAGGTGCCGTTCGAGGAGTTGAGGTCTTCGAGCACGAAGTTCACACCCTCCCGCTGAATGCGAGCGTGCTCGCGGGAGACGCGGTTCGATTCAATGACGAACTCGCAGTGCTTGCCGCGCCCGATGACCATGGAGTCGCTGCTGAAGCGGTACGGCTCGCGGTTCGCCATGGTGAGCGTGAGAGTGACGCCGGCTTGAGACTTGCCGCGTCGGGGCTCTTCGTCCTCTTCCTCGTCGGGCTCCGGCTCGTCCTCGCCTTCGTCGCCTTCGTCGTCGGGCTCGGGCTCTTCGTCGTCGGCGCCAGCGGAAGAATCGAACGGATTCTCTTCTTCCTCAGGAGGGAGCTCGTCGTCTTCGTCTTCCTCGGGCTCCGGAGGTGGCGGGGCCGGCTTGGGCCTGGCGGCCACGGGAGGCGGCAGGGGCTCGGGCTTGAGAGGCGCGCGCACCGGCGCTTTGGGCATGGAGGCGATGCTCTGTCGGCCCGCGACTTCCAGCACCGGGGGCGCCGCCGAGGCACCGGCCGAGCTCTGCATCGTGGCCTTTCCGGGAACGACGTACCCGTTCAGGCGTGCGAGCGTGAAAACGGCCTGGCCCAACAGTCCATCGCGGGGAACGCCCATGTCTTTCGACATGTGATCCAGGGCATCCCACAGGTGCGACGGCAACGAAACCATCTGCGGCGAGTCACTCATGCCGCGGACCTTAGCGAAAACAGGCCAGCCTCAAAATTCCAAACTGCGACGATATTTTTGCGCCCTGTCCATCAGCTTTCTGAGAGCGGCGGGTTCTAAGTGCTTGAAAGCCGTGTTGGGGTGCGTGGCGTAGGAATGGCATATCCCACACGCGGCCACGTGCTCCCGGAGGAGACCATCATGCGTTCGATCAACCCCTTTCTGAAAGTCTGCTGGGTGCTGGGCAGCTCGGCCCTGCTCTCCTGTGCCGGGGGCACCGGCATTCCGACCCCCGAGGCGGTCCAGGGCCGGGTGGCCTTGTTGGCCTTCACCGGGACCAACGCCTGCAGCGACCTGGAGAAGTACCTCGAGGACTCCGCCGTGCTCGAGATGCGGGCCGATTTGGAGGCCCAGCGAGACCAGGTGCCCGGGTGGGGCTGGTGGGGCGGTGGCTTTCGCGGGGGCGTCGATGTGGCGTTCGCCCCCAACGCGGCAGGCAGCGCCGAAACAAAATCCGCGCCGCCTCCCAAGGACTTCACCACCACCAACACCCAGGTGAAAGGCGTCGACGAGGCGGACTTCGTCAAGAACGACGGCACGCGCATCTTCGTCCTGTCGGGCGGCTCGCTGTATTCCACGCTCTCCTGGCCCGCCACGTCGCTGTCACGCAAAGGCAAGTTGAACATCGAAGGCTGGCCTCGCGAGATGTACCTCGACGAAAAGAATCGCGTCGTCGTGTTCTCGCAGGTCTGGCAGCCCCGCCCGCTGGACCCCAACAAGGTTGGCGCCGGCGGCCTCGCCTGCTCGCCCCTGTCGTGCGGCTTCTATTACGGCAACATGACCAAGGTGACCGTGGTCGACGTGAGCCAGCTCGACAACATGAAGGTCACCAGCGAGTACTACCTGCCCGGCAACTACGACAACTCACGCCGCATCGGCTCGGCCATTCGCCTGGTGCAGAGCGACACGTTCCAGTTTCCGTCGAAGGTGAGCTTCTACCCGGAACCTCCGCTGAACCCGACCGGCCTGTACGACCAGAATTGGTACACCCGGCTCTACAATGACAAGGCGTTCCGCGCCGACGTCTACAACAAGCTGATCGCCTCCAACGAGATGGCCATTCGAAGCATGTCGCTCACCGATTGGCTCGACACGGGCCACATCAAGGTCAACGGCGTTGAAGCGAAGCTGGCGCTGGACTGCACCAGCTTCAGCAAGGTGAACGCGCCGACGCGCCTGGGGCGACTGAGCGTCGTCACCATCAACCTCGATACCCCGTCCTCCGTCATCTCCAGCAGCATCCTGGGCGAGTCGGGCGAAGTGTACGCCTCGTCTTCGAGCCTGTACGTGGCCACGCGTCACTGGTGGTGGTGGCCTGCGCCCGGGCAGACCGACACGACGTATTTCCACAAATTCGACATTCGGGACCCGTTGGCGGCCAAGTACGTCGCCTCCGGCTCGGTCGAAGGGCACATCGTTGATCAGTTCTCGATGGACGAGGACGCCAAGGGCTACTTCCGCATGGCGACCAACATCAGCCGGCGCGTGGTGGACCCGGCCAACCCCCAGAACTGGTGGGGCCGCGTTGAAAATTCAAACCGCGTGTCGGTGTTCGGCGAACTCAACAACCAACTGGTGATTGTGGGGCAGACGCCCGAGCTGGCGAAGGGCGAGTCGATTCAGTCGAGCCGCTTTGTCGAAGGGAAAGGCTTCGTGGTGACCTTCCGCCAGGTCGACCCGCTCTTCACCATTGACCTGAACGACCCCAAGAACCCCCGGGTGCTGGGTGAACTCACCATTCCGGGGTTCTCCAGCTACATGCAGCCCATCGACGACACCCACCTGCTCACCATCGGCGAATACCTCCCGGCACCGGTGAACGGTGTCACCAACTGGCAGGCGCGGTCGATTCAGCTCTCGATTTTCGACGTCACCGACATGAAGGCACCCAGGCAGTCCTTCACCCAGAAAGTGGGCGACGCTTCGAGCTACAGCGAAGCGCAGTACGAGCACAAAGCGTTCAACTACTTCGCCGCGAAGAAGTTGCTCGCGATTCCCTTCGCTGATTGGAACTCCGGCGGCACGTCAGGCAACTACTGGTCGACGTTCATCTCTGACCTGCGCGTCTTCGGCGTCGACACCACCACGGGCTTCACGGTGAAGGGCGCGCTCTCGATGAGCGACCTCTTCTCGCAGGTGTATTCCGGCTGGGGCTGGTCCTACTACTGGATGCCGAACGTGCGCCGGAGCGTGATGGCCGACGACTTCGTCTACGCCATCTCCGACGCCGGGCTTCGCGTGGCCAACATCGCCGACCTCTCCAAAGCCCTCGCCGAAGTGAAGTTCGACCACTACGACGAGTCGTCGACCACCAGCACCAAGTAGCGCGCGCAGGCCGAGACAGCGCCGACACGAGCGGGCTGGGAGACGTCTCCCGGCCCGTTTCGACTTGCTACTTCGCTCCCTGGGTCGCCGCGTCGAGCTGCGCGCGAAGCTTCGCCACTGTCTTCTCGGGGCGCTGCGCGGCGGGGAGCGCGCTGGCGGCCGCGAGCGCTGCTTTGAGCGTCGCGGCTTCTCCGGCACGGTCGCCCTTCTTGCGAAGGATGCCCGCCTTGGTGTCGTACAGCCGCAGCGCGCGTGGGCCGTACACTTTGGTGAGCGCCAGGTTGATGGCCGCCAGAGCGTCGTCGAGGCGGTTCGCTTCTCGGTACAGCGCGGCCAGGCGCGCCGGCGGGTTGTAGTCGGCCGGGAAATCCAGCGCTGAGCGCTGCAGCGCGGCCTCCGCCCGCAGGGGCGATTTCAGCGCGATGGCGGCCGACACCAGGTGCGGGTCGAACGCGGCGCGGGCATCGGCGGTCCGGGCGGCCCGCTGCTCGGCCTCCAGCATCGAGAACCAGGCCTCCGCGAGGCGGTGCGCCTCGTCAGGCTGCTTCTGTTCCTCCGCGGCGTCGACCAGGGACTCGTAGAGGCCGGACCGGTCGTCGGCCAGAATGCCCTCGAAGGTGAGCGCCTCGTGTCCCAGCTTCGACAACGCGGCCAGCGCGGTGGCTCGGCCGGAGAGCGAGGGCGGGGCGACAGACAGGCAGGTCAGGCCCCACACCACCGCGTTCACGTACGAGGGGCCGTGCGGCAAGAGCGGCGCTTCTTTGAGCGACGTCTGCACGCAGGCCTCGAGGTCTTTTCTGGCGTAGAGCGCGTTGAGCAGGCTCTCCACGGCGCGGTCGTGATGGGGGCCCGTCCCCGAGGCGACCGCCGCCCGGTAGGACTCGATGGCCCCCGAGACATCGCCGGTGGCGAAGCGTTGATCTCCCTGGAGCAGGGGGTTCCCCGTCGCTCCCACGGCGGCCTCTCCGTCGGCGAACAACCGTTCCAACTGAGCCACTGTTCCCGTGCCGGCCCACTTCAGCGCCGCGCGCTCGGTGGCGGGGTCGATGACAAACAGGGTGGGCCAGTTCTCGACCGGGAACTTCTCGAGAAAGGGCGCGCTCGATTCCCTCTCTGTGTTGAGCGAGAGAAAGACGAACCGGGACTGGTTTCTGGCCAGCGCGGGGTCGGTGAAGACGTGTTCCTTCAAGAACAGGCAGGAGTGGCACCACGGGGCCCAGGTGTCGACGAAGAGGGGCTTGTGACGCTCCCGCGCGGCTTTCAGCGCGCCCGGGTAATCATCTTCGATGAAGACGATGCCGGTTCGAGCGGCGCCCAGCGTCTGCGCTCCAGAGGTGGCGCACGAGGTGAGTGTCAACAGCGCGAGGCCGACAGCGAGTGTTCGAATCATTCGCGCTGTCTACACCCAACGCTTCAGCCGTTCGAGGGCGCCTTGGCCCCTCGCGGCGCCTCGTTCGATTTCGCCGGCCGCGCGTACTTCGCTCGAATCTTGTCCACCAGGGACTGCGCGTCTTCCGCGCGGAGGACGAGCGCGAGCATGGCCAGCGCCACCGGTTCGAGCGAAATCTGAAACTCGATGGCCAGGGACACCGTGTGCTCGGGCGCGCCGGCCCACGAGGTTTGATCAGGCAAGTCACCCTGGGTGAGCGCCGGAGGGGAGGGCCAGAGCGTCGCCCCGGCAAGGTTCGCCACCGATGAGAGGGTCGCCGAGGCGACGATGTTGCCCACCTCCGCCAGCGCGCTCTCTTCCGTGAGCGTCAGCCGTCGGGGCTGTCCGGGCTTGTCCAGGAGCATGGTGCCCAACCGCTGGGCATCACTCTTGGGAATGGCGAACCAGAGCCGCCCCACGCCGTCGCCCTGCACATCGACGCGGGCGGTGAGGAACTTCGCGCTGTCCATCGCCGGGGTGAACGGGAGCGCCCCTTCCACCGGCACGCTGATGCGAACCGGCGTGGAGCCGAGCAGCGTCGACAACGCTCCCGCCGCCTTGCCGGCGCCGATGTTGAGCGCTTCTTTCAACACGTCGAGGTCCCGCGCGTTCACCGTGTGGCTCATGCTGCCACCAGACGGGGAACATCGAGAATGAATACCGGTCGCCCGCTGCCCAGAATGGTGACGCCGGAGAGGCCCGGTATCAAATCAAGCGGGTGCGCCAGGGGCTTCAAGACGACCTCTTCCTGTCCCAACAAGCGGTCGACTGAGAACGCCATTCGACCCGACTCACCTTCGACGAGAATACAGGAGCCCCAGGTAGGCTTGTCGTCGGTCGTTCTCTTCAGCTCTAGCACTTCGGACAGTTGATAGAGCGGGACGACTGACTCGCCCACCGTGAGGAGGGTGGAGGTGCGGTTGTGCACCACCGCGGCGTCGGTGGCTTCGATGACGCCCGCAACTTTCGCGATGGGAAGGCCGAACACTTCGCCTCCCGACTTCACCAACAACAGCGTCATCACCGCGACCGTCAGTGGAAGTTTGAGCCGAAAAGTCGAGCCCACGCCGGCCTGGGAGTCAATCTCGAGCGTGCCGCCCAACCCTTCGATGACGCGCTTGACCGCGTCCATGCCCACGCCGCGGCCCGAGATGTCGTCCACGTCGCCGGCGGTGGAGATGCCAGGAAGACACGCCAACATGAAGGCTTCTTTGTCGGTCAACCGGTTCGCTTCTTCGAGCGTCAACTGCCCCTTGGTGACCGCAGCGGCGCGGAGCTTCTCGGCGTTGAACCCCTGACCATCGTCGCGGAGCTCAATCACCACCTTGTCCTTCTCGCGCTGAACGATGACGTCGATGCGGCCCCGCGGAGGCTTCTGGGCCCGCTCCCGTTCTTCTTTCGCTTCGATGCCGTGGTCGATGGCGTTGCGCAACAGGTGAAGCAGAGGCTCGGCCAATTCGTCGAGGAGCGCGCGGTCCAACTCGACGTCGGCTCCGGTGATGACGAGGTCCACCTCGCGCTCCCGACGGCGGGCAATGTCTCGAGCCGCGCGGGGCAGGCGATCGGTCACCAGCGCCACCGGCGTCATGCGCGCCTTCATCACGTTGTCGTGCAGGCGTTTGACCAACGCGTGGAGCTGATCAATCGACTCGCCCATCGCGGCCTGATGCGCACCAGGCAGGGTCTTGTTCACTTCGCGCAGACGCGCTGACGAGCTGAGCAACTCGCCCGCGACTTCGAGAAATGAGTCGAGCAACTCGGTTTTGACGCGGACGGTCCGGTTGGGCTCCACGCCCACCACCCGCGCGCTTTCAGGCCCCGGGGCGGTCAGGCTGGCGGGGGCGGTGTTGGTGGCGTCGGGGCTGATGCGCGCCAGCGCGAGCAGCTCACACTCCGTGAGCGAGTCGATGGTCTGGCGAACCGTCTCTTCGCTCTGCGTCGTTTCCAGCTCGAAGGAGAAGGTGTTGGCCACCAGGCGGCCGGCCTTCAGGTCTTCGAGTGGTGGCTTCAAGTCGAACACGTTGCCGAGTGTCGAGAGCCGCTTGACGATGAGAAAGCCCCGGACTCCGGGGGTGGCCGACTGGAGTGAGACGCGAATGCGCACCGAGTACCGCGGCACCGACGCGCCGGTGGCCGCTCCGCGGGGAGCCGAAGGCCGTGGAGCGGACGCTCGGGGCGCCGGGAGCGGCTC
>CAZFXD010000042.1:0-23748 GCA_964522795.1 uncultured Myxococcaceae bacterium | reverse complement strand
GCGCGCCCCCCGACACGGCCGCCGCCGCGCGAGCGAGCGCGCGCACGGGGCGTCGCATCAGGGCGGGTGAAGGCGCCACGGTCACAACGCGTCCTGTAGTCAAAGGCTCTCATTGGCGCCACGCCCAGCACACAAAGCTGGTACAACGACCGTCCATGCGTCGGTCGTTGCGCCATGCATTGCTCCTCGGCCTCTTCGCGACGCTCCCGGCCGCGGCGCGACCCCTCGACGCCCCGACCCGGTTCGCGTCTCCGCGCCGCGAAGCGATCTCCACCGCCAGCGAGCTGCTGGAGCGCGGCGAGTTTGAGCGCGCCTCCAAAGCGCTCGACCAGGCCCTCCTGCAGCCAGACCTGACCGACGATGAGCTCGTCGATATCTACCGCCTGCTCGGGCTCTGCCGCCTCTATCTGGGCGACGAAGAAGGCGCTCGCGAGGCCTTCGAGAAGCTGTTGCAGGCCCGACCCGAATTCGAGTTGCCCAGGACGGCGCCCGCCAAGGTGCTCGCCATCTACGGCCGCATCAAAGAGGACATCAAGAAGCGGCGACTCAAGCCCATCACGCTCACGTTGGAGTTCCCCGCCCGCGCCACCCGCGCAGCCCCGGTGACCGTCCACGCGCACATCGAAAACCTCATTTTGGGCAGCAAGGCCCGGTTGTTCTTCCGTCGCGCGGGCGAGGAAGCGTGGGCGAGCATCGACTTTCGACGGTCAGGCGGGGCGCCCGCCGAGTTCGAGGCCGTGCTGCCCGAGAGCGTGGCCAGCGCCACCCCGCGCGGCGAGATCGAGCTCTACGCCGAGGTCAGCGACGCGGCCGCCCGGCGCCTGGCCGGCAAGGGAGACCCCCTTCACCCCATCGTTTTGTCCACGCAGGGCGAAGGCGACCGTTCCGGGCTTGAGGAGCTGCCCTGGTACAAGAACGGTTGGGTGTGGCTCGGCATCGCGGGTGGCGTGGCAGCGGCCGCAGGCGCCGCCACGGCGATCGCGCTCGCGGCGTCGTCCCACCCGCAAGGGACACTGCCGATTCGCATCCGGGTGGTCGGCGGGCCCTGACCGCGATCGTCGAAAGCGCGGGTCGACCTCCGAATTGCGTTGCGGTCCCTTCGACGGGCACCGACACTCCGAAGCGTGTCTGAACGTCATTGATTCCCATCGATTCCGCTTCAGATTTTTCTCGCCCCCCAACGCCTCACCGGAGATGCCCCAAGTGTTCAAACGAGTTCTTTGCGTCACCGTGTTCGCTCTCGTGGCGGCCGCCTGTAACCAGGCCACCCCACCTCCAGCGCCCACGACTGGAAACGTCTCCGGCACGGTCACCGTGACCGGGGCGACCAGCAACGCCAACGCCATCGTCTCGCTCGCGGGCAAGGTGGTCTCCACCGGCGCCGACGGAAAGTACGCTTTCACCAGCGTCACGCCCGGTGACTTCACCCTGAGCGCGGCGCGCGATGGTTACGTCACGGCCGAGAAGTCGGTCACTGTCACCGCGGGGAATGACGCCACGGTCGACTTCGTGCTGACGCGCGTCAACCGCGCGCCCGTCGTGGCGTCGGTGGTGGCCAACCCGCCTACGGTCGCCCGCGGTGGAAAAACGACCCTGAGCGCCAGCGCGACGGATGCCGACGGCGACACGATCGCGTTCGCCTGGGCGCTGCCGACCGGGTGGACGATCGACCCCAGCTCCACCGCCACCTCAGCCCAGATCACCGTGGTGGCGCCCGATGCGCCCGGCGTCACCGGGTCCATCGAGGTCACCGTGTCGGACGGCCAGGGCGGCACCGGCAAGGCCACCGTCATCGTCTCCACCCAGGCCAACGGCGGCCCGCTCCTCTCGTCGGTCATCGCCGTGCCCCCGTCAGTCGCGCGAGGCGGCACCATCGCCTTGACCGCGTCGGCACAGGACCCCGAAGGCGACGCGCTGACCTACGCCTGGTCTGCGCCCACCGGCTGGACGATCGCCACCGACGGCGGGGTCAGCGCCACCCTGACCGCCCCCAACACCTCGGGACAGGTCGCCACCATCTCGGTGGAGGTCAAAGACACTACCAACGCCAAGGCGAGCGGGAGCGTCGTGGTCTCAACGCTCTCCAACAGCGCGCCGGTCATCGGCTCTGTCACCGCCGCGCCAGGCACCGTCGCCAAGGGCGGCTCGGTGGCCCTGGCGGTGGTGGCCTCCGACGCTGATGGCGACGCGCTCACCTACGCCTGGTCCATGCCCTCCGGCTGGACGCTGGGCTCGGGGAGTGGCGCGACGGCGACGGTCACGGCCCCGAGCACCCCCGGACAAACCGGAACCATGACGGTCACGGTCAGCGACGGAAATGGCGGCAGCGCGAGCGGCAAGGTCGTCATCTCCACCTCCACCAACTCGGCCCCCATCATCTCCACCGTCGCCGCGGCGACCAGCCAGCCGCTGCCCGGTCAGGCCGTGAGCGTGGTGGTGTCGGCCGCCGACCCCGACGGTGACGCGCTCACCTACGCGTACGCAACCAACAACGCCGCGTGGCTCGTGAGCGGGTCGGGCGCGTCGATCACCCTCACGGCACCTGCTGTCAACGCCAGCACCACCACCCTCACGGTGACCGTGACCGACGGCCTCGGCGGGAGCGCCAGCAGTCAGGTGCTGTTCGCCGCAGGCTCCTGCGCGACCGGCACGATGAACTGCGACGGCAACGCCGCGAACGGCTGCGAAGCCTCACTCTCGGCCGATACGAGCTGCGGCGCGTGCGGTGCCACCTGCGCCGGGCAGTTGCACTGCGCCAGCGGCACGCTCGGCGCCGCCTGCCTCGCCTCGGCCACGTCGTGCCAGGGGTACCTCGCCCGCGGAAACTCGGTGGGCGACGGCGTGTATTGGATCAAGCCCCTGACCGCCACCGCCGACTTCAAGGTCTACTGCGACATGACCACCGCCGACGGCGGGTGGACCACCTACTTTGCGGGCAAGAACGGCTCGCCCAACGTGTTCGGCACCTTCGAGACCACCACCAACAACACCAGCTGGTGCAGCGACCCGGCGGACCAGTGCATTCGGCGGTGGCCGACCAACCTCGGCGTCGCCACGGACATCATGGCGTCGTGCGGGAACGCCAAGCTCAGCTTCCGCCCCACGTTGCCCATTCGAAACTACTTCACCAACGGGACCCAGGCCGGGAGCTGGCAGCCGACGACCGACCTGGTCACGGCGATCTCCGGGAGCCCGAACCTCAACATGGCCCAGAACATGTGGAGCGGGAGCAACACGGTGAGCCGGGGCTTCATCTTCTCCACCCGCCCCGAGAGCAACGCCAACACGTTCCTCAGCACGTACAACGCGGACAACGCCTGGAACTACTGCAACGGGAGCTTCGACACCACGACCCCCATTCGCCTCGCGTACCGCAACAAGGTCGTGGCGCTCCGGGTTCAGGCGCCGGTGAACGAAGTGGCCAGCACCGCCTTCAGCCTGGTCGTCACCGCAATCGACCAGTACGGGCAGGTCGTTCCGGAGTACCGGGGCACGGTCAACTTCGCCACCACCGGAACCGGCGCGACGCTGCCGGCGGCCTACACCTTCGTGGAAGGCGACAACGGCGCGCACACCTTCACCGGCGTGACGCTGACCGGCGCGGGCACCCAGACCGTCTCCGCCACGGACTCGGTGATCGCGGCCGTCACGGGCGGGGTTCGAATCAACCTCACCACCGGCCTCGGCACGCAGAGCAACCCCGGCCTTTCCTGCGAAGAGATTCGCGCGGCGGGCGCTGCTGCCGGTGACGGCATCTATTGGATCAAGCCGTCGACCTCGGCCCCGACGTATCAGGCCGCGTGTGACATGACGACCAACGGCGGCGGCTGGACCGTGTTCTACGCCGGCCTCAACGGAACCTTCTCCCAGTTCAACGTGTTCGAGAACACCGCGCTGGACTGCTCCGACCCCGAGAATCGCTGCTTGCGCCGCGTGCCCAACACCATCGGCACGGGCACCGAGTTCGCCAGCAGCTGCGGCGCGGCCGCGGTCAGCTTCACCGGCCTGCAGGCGAGAAACTACTTCGTCAACGGATCTCAGGCCGCCTGGACGCCGCTCTCGAACCAGACGGCGCTCGGCGGCGGGGCCGATATCAACAACGCGCAGCAACTGTGGACGGGCAGCGGTGGCAACCGCGGCATGATCATCGGGCTCCAGACCAACGCGCCGCAGACCTTCAGTGGCTTCTACAACCAGGACCCGGCCTACCCGTGGTCGCGCTGCAACGGCGTGCAGAACTACAGCGCGCCCATGCGATTGATGTACCGCCAGCGCGTGGAGCGCCTCAAGGTCGTGCTCGCGAGAACACACGCGGTGGGGGCCACCCCCTCGGCGATCGTGCTCGCCGTCGACAAGATGGGGCACCCTGTGCCCGACTATCGGGGAAAGGTTCACTTCACCTCGAGCGACGTGATGGCGGCGCAGGTCCCCGCCGACTACACGTTCGTGGAGGCCGACACCGGCGTGCATAGCTTCGGCAGCGCGTTCAAGTTCACCTCCGCCGGGCCCTTCACGGTCACGGTGACGGACACGGCCAACGCCGCCTTGACCACGACGGTCAACGTGACCATCGGCGCCACGGCGCTGGGCAGCCAGGGCAACCCGGCCGCCTCATGTCAGGCGATTAAGACGGCGCTCCCCAACTCCACCGACGGCATCTACTGGCTCACCGACGGAACGCCCTACCAGGCGTACTGCGACATGACGACCAACGGCGGCGGCTGGACGCTCGCCATGAAGGCTGACGGACGAGCGAACACCTTCGTCTACGACTCGAACTACTGGACGGGGCTCAACACGCTGGCCCCGCTGAACCTCGACGAGGATCGCGTTGAGTCGAAGTTCCAGTCGTTCAACACCCTGACGGCCACAGAGATGCTGGTGAAAGTGGAATCCGGCATTCCCAGCCCAATGCGTAACCAGGCCTTCGCCCTGCCCGCCGCCCAGACGTTGCTCAACCTGTTCTCCAGCGGCACGTACTACGCCACCTCGATCGGACGCGGGGGGTGGAAGACGCTCTTCGGCCCCAACGCGTCGGTCCAGCCGAACTGCAACCGCGAAGGGTTCAACAACAACCTCAACACGGGGCAGCGAACGCGCATCGGCATGATCACCAACGAGCAAAACGACTGCAACTCGCCGGACTCGCGCGTGGGCATCGGCGGACAGGGCACGAACTGCAACACGATCGATGGCCTGGCGGTCGGGAGCAGCGGGCGCTGCGGCAGCGATCGCGGCGACCTCGACCTCTACGCCTTCGCGTGGATCTACATTCGATAGCCCCGCGCCCTGACTGAACCCGAACGGCTCCGTCGCCACGCGCGGCGGGGCCGTCTTGTTTCTGGGAAGCCAGCGGCCCTGGCTCGAGGCCGGGGCGGCGCGCTCAGTCCAGGGAGCCCTGCTGATCGATCAACGCCTGCAGCGCCTTCTTGTCGTGCTCTTTGAGCTCGACGAAGTGCACGCCCATGCCGAGATCTTTCGCTGTCACGATCTCGCCCAGGCACTTCACTTCTTTGCCACCCGGCAGCTCGAACTTGAGGTGAACGGCGCTCCCCACCGGCAGGGGAATCGTCTGGCCGAAGTACGCCCCACCGACCGACAAGTTTGTCGCTCGCTGGAAGTACAGCTCACCCCCACGGGTCACCTCGATCCACACGTCGACGGGCACCCGTTGCTCTTTTCGCTTCTCTCTGCCGCCGCTCATCGGGCGAAGGTTATGCCAGAAGTCCCCCCGGCTTTCCAAAGTTGCCGAGCTTTGTAGGATGGGGCTGTGCGCGTCGCGATCCTGGCGGACATTCACGGGAACCTCCCGGCGTGCGAAGCCGTCATGGCCGACATCAAGCGGCAGAAACCCGACCTGATCGTCGCCGCCGGTGACATCGCGCTGCGCGGCGCGCACCCCAAAGAGGTGTGCGACCTGGTCTTCACCTCCTGCCACGGCGTGCTCATGGGCAACACCGATTGCTACATCGCGGGGAACTACCTGGGCGGGGCCTATCGCGAGCGCGAGCACTGGAAGACCGAGCTGCTCGAATGGACGCGCGACCAACTCGGCGCGGACCGCGTGCGCCAATTGGGGTCCCTGCCCTTCTCGCTCCGGTACTCGCCGCGCAAGGGCAATGACCTGTACGTCTGCCACGCCAACCCGAAGAACCTGGAAGACTCGCTCGACCCGACGATGGACGAGTTGACTCTGCGGCGCTTCCTCTCCCACGTCGACGCCACCGCCATGGCCTTCGGCCATCTCCACTTTCCCTACCGCCGGCGGGTCGGTCGCATGGTCATCGCCGACGTCGCCTCGGCGGGCATTCCACGCGACGGCGACCTCCGCCCCGCCTGGGGCCTGTTCACCTTCACGCCCCGCGGTTGGCGGGTGCAGCTGCGGCGGGTTCGCTACCCGGTGCGCCACGCCAAAGAAGCGCTCCTGTTGCGCCATGTGCCCGGCGCGCCGTTGCTCATTCACAAGCTGCTGGAGGCGCGGTACCGCAACCACCACGCCATGTCGGAGTCGGCTCGCCGGCACGCGGGGCTGCCACCGAAGACGCCGCACCCATCGGCCCCTCGGCCATCGGCGCCGCTGGCGCCCCACGCCGCGCCCACCGAGCCTGCCCACGCCGCCGACAGCGACGCTCCGGGCCCTGACGACTCAGCCCCGACGCAGCCCCCGCGGCGCGCCGCCTCAGACTCGGAGTGAGCGGGCGACGTGCTTCTTCACCACGAACTCGATCGGTCGACCGATCACGTCGCGGAACAGCGCCGCTTCGTGCTCGGCGTCCCACAGCTCGAGATCCAGGGGCCCCTTCGAATCCAGCTGCACCACGATGCGGCGGCCGACGATCGCGGTGGAGACGGCGCGCACCTGCTGCCGGTGACTGCAGTCAAACGCATCGGCGATGCGGAGCAGCGCCGCGGCCCGGCGGAGCGTTCGCAGCTCTGAGGCGGTCAGATCAGCCGCGGCCTCGTGCGTGGCGTCCGGCACGCTGCGCCGGTGAAAGCGAGCGATCAGCGCCACCATCTGGCGCTCGCGGTCGCTCAGGCCTGGCAGGTCGGCGTTCATGATCAGGTACTGCGAGTGTTTGTGGTGCCGGTGTCTCGAGACCGCCTGCCCGATGTCGTGGAGAATCGCCGCGCATTCGAGCAGCGGTCTCACCGCCGCCGGGAGTTGATGAATCGGCGCCAGGTCGTCAAAGAGCGTGAGCACGAAGCCGCACACCTTGAGCGCATGGGCCTCGCCGAAATCGAACCGGCGGCCGATGTTGATGGCCGCGTCTCGAAGCGAGTGATCGCTCACGTCGGCTCGTCGGCGGCGAACGAGGTCGCGCAAGATGCCCTCGCGCAGGCCGCGCTCCACGGGGGCGATGCTCTCCAGGCCGAGGTGCTCCATCACCGCCTCGAGCACCACTGCCCCGGCGACGATGATATCTGCCCGCTTCGAGTCGAAGCGCTTCCGCTTCTTCTCTGAGTCCATGTCGGCCAGGCGGTCGACGGCGCGACGAATCTCCTTCAGCGACGCCTGGCCGGCACTGCTGGAGCTGGCGAACCCCACCACCGCCTGGATGGTCCCGCTGCTCCCCAGCGCTGACGGCGGGCATCGGGGAATGCGTTCGGGCAGGGTCTCCGCCAGCGCTTCGCGCACGAAGCGCCTCATCAACTTGAGCTGCTTCCGGGGCACCTTGCCCGTCGCGTTGAAGAACTCGGTCAGACGCACCGCCCCCACGTTGACGCTGTAGAGCAGCTTGGGGTTCTCCCCGAAGGCGAACGCCACCTCGGTCGACCCACCGCCGATGTCAATGAGCAGCGACCGCGCCAGGGGCGGCTTGCCGTGCAGCACCCCAAGGCAAATCAGCCGGGCTTCCTCTTTGCCGGAGATGACATCGAGGGACAGGCCCGCCTCGCGCTTGATCCGACGCACCAGATCGTCCCGATTTCGGGCCTCACGAATCGCGCTCGTCCCGACCGCTTTGACGCGCGCGCGGTACCGGCGGCATTGCGCCGCATATCGGCGAAGCGTGGCCACCACGCGGTCCGCCACTTCGCGCTTGATAATCCCGCTCCGGAAGAGCCCTTCCCCCGGGCGCACCGGGTCTCGCTCCTGGTGCAGGGTCTCCAGCGCGCCGTCGGCCGAGAGTCGGGCGAGTTCAAGGCGCACCGCGTTCGTCCCCACGTCGATCGCCGCCAGAATGTCGTCGCTACGGTGCCGAGTGGGAAGCGCCACGGGCCCACACCATCGCCCATGTCGGGGGTGGAAAAAAGCGCGTTTGCGGGGGCTCCCCCTCCACTCGTCCCGCCGGCCATGAAAGGATGGCGGCGTGGACCTGCTGGACAAGTCGCTCTACATCAATCGCGAATTGTCCTGGCTCGCGTTCAACGAGCGCGTCCTGAACGAGGCCAAGAACCCCTCGCTGCCCCTGCACGAGCGCCTCAAGTTTCTCGCCATCACCGCCAGCAACCTGGACGAGTTCTTCATGGTGCGGGTGGCTGGGCTCCGACAACAGCTCGCCGGTGGCGTGGCCGAGCTCCCGCCCGACGGCATGCCTCCCGCGGAGCAGCTCGCGGCGATCTCCGAGCGGGCCCACCAATTTGTCGACGAGCAGTACCGGCTGTGGCGTCGAGAACTGCTTCCCCTCCTCTCGGCAAACGGCCTCGCGGTCCTCGAGCCCGAGGAGCTGTCGGCGGAGCAGAAGCTCGCCGCTCGGGCGCAGTTCCAGAGCACCATCTTCCCCGCGCTGACGCCCCTCGCGGTGGACTCTGGGCACCCCTTTCCGCACCTCAAGAACAAGTCGCTCAACCTGGCCGTCCTGCTGCGCCGCCAGCCTCGCAAGAAGAAGAAAGATCGCGCCGTATCCCCACAGACGCCCGAGCTGCTGGAGACCGCCCTCGCCGTGGTTCAAGTGCCGAGCGTGTTGTCTCGCCTGGTGAGCGTGCCGGCGCCGACGGGCCACGCGGTGTTGTTGCTGGAGAAGCTGATCGCGCTCCACGTGGGCGAGCTCTTCCCCGGGTACGCCGTGAAAGAAGTCGCCGCCTTCCGCGTGACCCGCAACTGGGACATGAACATCGACGAGGACGAGAGCGAAGACCTGCTGCGGACGATTCAGCAGGAGCTCCGCCGGCGAGACCGCGGGGCCGCCGTGCGCCTCGAATTGGACGACGGTGCCAGCACGGAACTTGAGCACCAGCTGACGGCTTCACTGCGCATCGAGGCCAGCGAACTGTTTCGCATCAAGGGCCCGCTCCAGCTGGGAGACCTGACCGCGCTGGGAGATCTCGACACCCGCCCGGAGAATCGGGTGGAGCCCTTCGTCCCCACGGTGCCGGTGGCCGTTCGCGACGTCGACTCACTGCTCGCGGTGATCGGCCAGCGCGACCTGCTGCTTCACCACCCGTATGAGTCCTACGACCCGGTGGTTCGCTTCATCGAGGAAGCCGCCGACGACCCCAACGTGCTGGCCATCAAGCAGACGCTCTATCGAACGACGGGCGACAGCCCCATCGGGCGCGCGCTGGTGCGAGCGTCCGAGAACGGCAAGCAGGTGGCGGTGCTGGTCGAACTGAAGGCCCGCCTCGACGAGGCCAACAACATCGTCTGGGCTCGCCGCATGGAAGAGAACGGCGTGCACGTGGTGTACGGCATTCCCGGCCTCAAGACGCACTGCAAGGTGACCCTGGTCGTGCGCCGCGAGGGGAACGGAATTCGTCGCTACGTCCACCTCGGGACCGGGAACTACAATTCGCACACCGCCCGGCTGTACACGGACCTGTCGCTCTTCACCGCGCGCCAGGAGATTGCGGACGACGTCACCGCGCTCTTCAACCTGCTCACCGGGTACGCGTCGGCGCCGGCGTGGAAGCGACTGGCCGTCGCCCCCATGACGCTGCACACCCGGGTGGTGGAGTTGATCGAACGCGAGACCCAGAAGGCGCGGCGCGGCGAACCCGCTCGGATCGCGGCCAAGATGAACGCCCTCGTCGACCCGTCAGTCATTCGGGCGCTCTACGGGGCCAGCCAGGCCGGCGTGGAGATCGATCTGCTGGTGCGCGGCATCTGTTGCCTGCGACCCGGTGTGCCAGGAGTTTCCGATCGCATCACGGTGACCAGCGTGGTCGATCGGTTCCTTGAGCACTCGCGGGTATTCGCCTTCGGGAAAGGCGAGAAGACCGAGGTGTACGTCTCCAGCGCCGACTGGATGCCGCGCAACTTTCTCCGGCGCGTCGAAGTCATGTTCCCCGTGGAGGATGCCGGGCTGCGCGCCAGAATCCTTGAAGAGGTGCTCGCCATCGGGCTGCGGGACAACGTGAAAGCGCGACGGCTTGCCTCCGACGGGAGCTACAGCCCTGTTCCACTGGAGCTCGACGGCCAGTCCCTCCGAAGCCAGACCCTGCTGCTGGAGCTGGCGCGGCGTGGGGGCGAACCACGGCCCACGGACCCGGTGTTGCGGCCGGTTGCGGGCGCGGCCCCGGACAAGGCGCCTGACGGCCCGCGCACGGGCCCCCCTTCTGGCGACCGCGAAACCGAGGGCGGTATCACCCGGCGGGTCCCGGCACTATGATGGGGCTTGGCGCGTCACCTCGAAGGAGCCTCTCATGTTCGGCCTGAAACCCATGGAAGTCGTCCTCATCGTCGGCTTCCTGATCTTCCTGTTCGGGATTCCGAAGCTGGCCGGCATCGGCAAGGCCGTCGGGGCTTCGTTGCGGGACTTCAAGAAGGCCTTCTCCGGCGATGAAGCACCGACCGACGGTGCCCCGCCCTCGCAAATCCCTCCGGGGACTGCGCCGGCCGAGAAGACCGCGGCGAAGAGCGACGTGAAGCAGGTCTGAGCGACGGCTACTTCAGCTCCTCGTCGACCTTGAGGCGAATGGGCTTGATCCACTCCTTCATGCGACGGCCCTCGGGCGGATCGTAGTCAATCGACCCCTGCTCGACTTTCTCCACCAACTCCTTCGCTTTCTTGGGGTTGCCGTCTTTCAATTCCAACTCCGCCAGGTACACGTACGCACGCAGGTGCTCCGGGTGCTTGGCGATGGTCAGCTCGAGCTCCGTTCGCCCCTTGGCCAGGTCTCGCTTCGGCCAGGGCAACTCGAACCAGTAGCGCCCTTTGGCGCTGTGCACGCCGTAGCGATCAAACGCTTCGTCCTTCTTCTTCGAGAACTCGAGGTTGTCGACGAACTGGCCTTCCATGCCCTTCATCAGCGCTTCCACGATGCCCATGCCCTGGCTGTACGCGCCGGTGCCGAGCGCCACGTAGTAGTGCCCCTGCTGTCCCTCAGGGTTCGCCTTCACCGCACGTTCGGCGATGTCGAGCGCGTCCTTCCCCTTCTGCTTCTTCTTGCCTCGGTCCTTCTCGCCGTCCGCGTAGAACCAGACAATGCGCGCCGCGCGCCAGAGGGTTTCGTAGTCGTTGGCCGTGGCCTTCAGGGTCGCGTCGACGATCTTGTTCGCCTCATCGATTGAGGCCTTCTCGTCGCGCGTCTTCCACAACTCGTCGAGGCGCGCCGCGTCGGCGGGCAGCTCCGCAGCGAGGAGTTGAACCGCAACTGAAAGAGCGATGTGAGCGAGCATGGGGGCATTGTACCGGCCCCGCGCCCAGATTCACGCGGCATTCGCCAGCTGGTTGCCTTCCACGTCTTCGTTCAGGGGCGCCAGGTACCTCGCCAGGAACGACTTGGTGCGCAGCTCCACCTGTCGAACGCGCTCGCGGCTGATGCCCCAGCGCGCGCCGAGCTCCTCAAGCGTCTGAGGCGAGTCCTGCTCCAGCCGCTCTTTGACGATGTCCCAGCCCAGATCTCCGAGGCGCTTCTTGACCTTGCCCAACGCCTCGCCGACGTGCTCGTCCCGGCGCTTCTGCACCAACGCGGCGTCGGGCGTGGGCGCTCCGTCTTCCAGCATGTCGATCAACGCTTCGTCGGTGTCTTCGTTGATCGGCATCTCCAGCGAGATGTCAGACATCACCCCGCGCTCGCCTTCGCCGCCGCGAACCTGACTGCGGTTGTCCTTCAGGTACCGCGTGATGTAGGCGCGAATCCACCACACCGCGTAGGTGGCGAAGCGAACGTTCTTCTTCGCATCGAAGTGCTCAATCGCCTTCATCAACCCGACGTTGCCCTCTTGAACCAGGTCGTCGAGCCGCGCGCGGCGCCGGCCGGCGTACGTTAGAGCCCCGGAGACCACGAACGGCCGGTTGGCGCGCGCCAGCTCATCGCGGGCCCGCGCGTCGCCCTTCTTCACCCGGGCGGAGAGCTCGTACTCTTCCTCGCGGGTGAGCGTGCGGTGCCCACCCAGCCCTTTGAGGTAGATGGAGAGAGAATCGGTCTGTCGTTGCGCAGTCGCCATGGTGCCTCCGGGCGGGCGCCGACGGGCTCCCACCGAACGCCCATTTGATGCACCGCCCCACAAAAGGTTTCGCGCCTCGCCATTCGGGCAGGGCCACCGTCGCAACCGTCCGTTTTCGATTCGAAACCCACGCTCAGCGCCGGGCCGCACCAAAGACTTCGACCCGCGCGCCGTGCATGGCCAGAGGCGCTTCGCACGCCATGTAGTTGATTACACTGGCGACTTCGGCCGCCGTCATCTCAGGGCGAAACGGCGAGCCGCGGAGCATCTCGGTGTCGACGCTCCCGGGGAGCACTGAGGCGACCAGCAGCCCAGACCCTCGCGTCTCTTCCGCCAGGGCGCGCATGAACCCGTCGAGGCCCCATTTGGACGCGCAGTACGCGGTGAGCTGCGGCGACCCCAGGGTCGCGCTGATGGAGGAAACGAAGATCACGCGGCCCTGCCTCGCCCGCAACATGGGCGGGAGCAGCCGCCGCGTCAGATAGAACGGCCCCCGCAAATTCACGTCGAGGACCCGGTCGATCTCGGCGTCCGTCATCGCGCTCAGGTTCCGGCGAACCACCACCGCCGCATTGTGGACGATCACGTCGAGCGCGCCGCGGCGGGCGATCAGCCGCGCGAGGCGGTCCGCGTCGCGACGCGAGGCCACGTCGTGCGTCACCTCGTACGGCGTGCCGCCCTCGGCGCGAATGTCTGCCGCCACGGCTCGTGTGCCTCCCCGCCGGGTCGACGTCACCACCACGTCGAACCCGCGTCGGGCCAGCGCCACGGCCGTCGCTCGACCGATGCCGCGCGCCGCGCCGGTCACCAGCGCCAGCTTCCGCCGCGCGACGGCTACGGTGCTTTTCCGATTCGGGCCCACAGTTCGCTCCGCAGTGAGGCGTCAGTCTCGAACACGCCCCGGTACGAAACCGTCTCGGCCACCGCGGCATGCTGAGCGCCACCGCGCACCCGCATGCACGCCTGCTCCGCGGTGAGCACGCACGCAGCCCCGCGAGCGCCCAGAGCCTCCATCATCGTCTGCGTCACGCCGTCGGCCAGGGCTTCCTGCAAGATCAGACGGCGAGCCCACACATTGAGCATTGCCGGGATTCTGCCGAAGCCCACCAACTTCTTGTGAGGGATGTACGCCACCGTCGCTCGCCCCGAATACGGCAGCAGGTGGTGCGGGCACATCGAGTGAAACTCGAGCTGGGACACCACGATCATCTGGTTCTTTGACGCGCGATCGACCGGAAAGGTGTCGCTCAGAACGTCGCTGGGGTCGACCCGGTACCCGGCGAGGAACTCTTCCACCCACGCCTGTCGAACCAGCGCGGGCGTGTCCTTGAAGTCCGCCCCGGAGAGATCGAGCCCCGCCGCGGACAGAAACTCGGCGATGGCGCGCTCCATGCGTCCGGCGTTGACGGGGGCTCGTCGACTCACGCGCGCTTGTAGTTGACGCAGTACTCAGGGGTTTCCCACAGCGCGAGTTCCTTCAACCCCTCCAACTGCGGGTCGAGGCGCTCCCACATCCACGCAATCAGGTTCTCGGCGGTGGGGTTGTCCATCAGGTCGTTCAGGTTGTGGTGATCGCACTTCTCCAGCACGGCGTCCCACACCTTCTTCCGCACCAGTTCGAAGTCGCGAATCATGCCGTCTTTGGGGCTGGGTCGACCGGTGATGGTCACGGTCAGCTTGTAGTTGTGCCCGTGCAGCCGGAAGCACGGCCCGTCGTAGTACGGCAGGCGATGCGCGGACGAAAAGTGAAAATCGACAGAAAGGGTCATCTCCATGCGGCCTACCTATCACCGTCGCTGGGCGGCCGCCACGTCGTCATCCGGGGATCTTTCCCGGCCGGAGACACCGAGATCACCCCGTCCGCCTCGCGCACCGGAAAGGCGGCCACGGCGGCGCTTTCGGGGAAGAAGGCCCACCCGCTGCGCACGTCGAAACACCAGGCATGGAGGGGGCAGTACAGGGTGTGCCCATCGAGGTCGCCCTCGGAGAGCGACGCCCCCCGGTGCGGGCAGGTGTCCGCAATGGCGTGCACCCGTCCCTCCACGCGAACGAGCGCCACCTTCACGCCACCCACGTCGACGCAGCGCTTCTGACCCTCGGCCAGCTCGCCGCTCTGCGCGACCGCGACGAACGCGTGCGCCCCGTCTGTCATTTGACGGCGGCGGAGACCGCTTTGAACTCGGGGGTGCCGGCCCGCTCCAGTGCGTCGAACAAGCATGCCTCCACGCTGGTGAGAATCGCTCCGCTGGCCCTGGCGAGCTCAAGCCCAGCCGCTCGATCCTCTTCGGTGCGCGACATGACCGCGTCGGTACACACAAACGGCTCGTAGCCGCTGGCCACCAGCGCCCGCACCGTCTGAAAGACGCACACGTGGGTCTCCATGCCTACCACCGCGACGCGCTTTCTTTCGCCGAGCGCCGCCAACACGGGCGGAATCGCCGCTGAGAACTCGGTCTTTTCAAACCGGCTGGCCCGCTCCAGCAGCGGCCGAAGCGGTTCGACAGTCGGGCCCAGTCCCTTCGGGTACTGCTCGGTCACCAACACCGGCAACCCGAGCGACTGCGCTCCCACCAGGAGCGCCGTAGTCCGGTTCAACAGCCGCTCGCGCCGCTCTTCTGGCATCGCGGCGAACAGCCGCTCTTGAATGTCGATCACCAGCACCGCTCCGGTCGTCCGATCGAACCTCGGCGCGGGGCGCGCCCCGTCGGCGCGGCTCATACGGCGTACCCCATCGCGCCCGCCTTCACCGGTGCGTCGGGGTCGAGCATCACGTTCACGCAAGCGACCGTTCCACTCGCCACCGCGCGCTCCAGCGCTGGGCGAATCTGCTTCGGCTCAGTCACCAATTCACCGTGGCCGCCCATGGCCTTGACGATCTCGTCGTACCGCGTGGGCGCGAGCAGCGTGGCCGGCGACTTCTCCTCGCCGAACATGCCCAGCTGGGGAATGCGAATCTGCCCCCACGCAGCGTCGTTGCCCACCACGCACACCATGGGGAGCTTGAAGCGAAGCGCGGTCTCGAACTCCATTCCGTTGAACCCGAACGAACCGTCTCCCTGAATGACCCACACCGTCCGCTCCGGGTGCAGGGCCTTGGACGCCAGCGCGAACGGCGCGCCGACACCGAGACAGCCGAGCGGGCCCGGATCCAACCAGCGGCCGGAGCGCTTCAGCTCGATCACCTTGGCAGCCATGGCGACCCAGTTGCCGCCGTCGCAGATGAAGACCGGATCACCGCTGGCGTTCGCCACCTGAGAGAGCTCTTTGGCGAGCCGGTAGTGGTGAATCGGTTTTTCGTCGCTCCGGGCCCATTCATCGATCGCCGCGGTTCTCGCCTTCTCTTTCTCTCGCAGGCCCGCCAGGTACGTCGAGCGGTTCGCCTTCGAGCAGCCGGCCGCAAATGCTGAGAGCGCCGACCACGAGTCCGAGACGATGCCCACGTCGACCGGGCGATTGCGCCCCACTTCGATGGGGTCAATGTCCACCTGCACCACCTTCGAGTCCGCGCTGAAGGTCGGCTCGGCGCCGTAGTTCAGCCGGAAGTCGAACGGCGTGCCGATCACGAACACCACGTCGGCATTGGTGAGGGCTTCCTTGCGCGTGTGCTGGAAGAAGCTCGGGTGATCGGGCGCCAGGCAGCCGCGCCCCGCGCCATTGAGGTACACCGGAACCTGCGCGCGCTCGGCAAACTCTTTCAGCGCGCCCTCGGCCCCATCCCAATACACCGACGAACCCGCGATGATGGCCGGGCGTTCTGCCTTGGCCAGCAGCGCCATGGCCTGCTCCACCTTCTTCGGGTCCGCCGCGTTGCGCGCGTCGGTGCGGTACTTGGTCGGCAGCTTCGACTCGTCGATGTCGGCGTTGTTGCACAGCACGTCCCACGCGAGCTCCAGGAAGACCGGCCCCGGACGGCCCGACAGCGCCACCCGGAACGCCTTGGTCAGGTACCAGGGCACCAGCTCAGGCGTCGGCACGCGATCGCTCCACTTGGCGATACGGTGGAACAGATCGACCTGCTCGATCTCCTGCAGGCTGCCGCGGCTCTGGTTGAACGTCGGCGCGGCACCACCGAGCAGAATCATCGGAGAGCTGGCCTGGTACGCGTTGGCGACGCCGGTGAGGGCGTCTGTCACCCCTGGCCCCGCCGTCACCACCGCCACCCCCACGCCGCGGGTAATGCGCGCGTACGCATCGGCCGCGTGCGCCGCCGCTTGCTCGTGCCGCGTGTCGATGACCTTGATGCCCTCTTCCACGCAGCCCGCGTAGATGGGCGCGATGTGCAGCCCCGACAGCGTGAAGATGTGTTTGACGCCCTCCGCCTTGAGTGCGCGCGCGACCAACTGACCACCGCTCAACATCGGCATGAACGACCTCCCCCGCAGTTCGCGGAAAGCGGGGTCATGTCAGAAAATCGCCGCGCTGGGGAGCCCACTCGCGCGAGGCTCGCGCTCAGGCGCCCGTCGAGTGTCTCTTCAACGAAGCGACGCGGCTGCGTTACGCCCCGGTCGCTTGAAACACCTTGGCGGCCAGCGGAGCCAACTGCGGCTGCTGCGCGACGAGGCGCTGCAGCTCGCCCTGAAACTGCGCCATGCGTTCCTTCACCTGCACTTCGATTTTTCCCTGATCAGCGTTGCCCATCACGTTGGCGGCACCCGCCGAAACCTTCGCGCTCAAGATGAGCAGGTCTCTCGCGCCCACGGCGCCCGAGCCCGCGGCTTCCACCGCCACCTTGGCCAGCTCGCTGCCGAATTGCGCCATCTTGCTCACGCCCGCCAGGCCGTAGTTCGCCGCCGCCAGCGACACGTTGCCTGCGGCCTGAGCCACGCTCCCGGCGACCCCACCCAAATCGACCGCGGTGCTCGCCGCAGCGCTCACCGATTGCACGTACGAGTTCCACGCGCGATCGAGTTGTGACGCCGCTTGATCCAGGTGCTGGTCGGCCTTGCCGAACATCTGGGCCGAAAATTTCACCTCGTTGTTCTGAACGCGCTTGGCGGTGACCTGCATGTCTTCGTCACCCAGGTGAGCGAAGAACTGGGCGATGCTCGACAGCCCCTTGGCGACCCCGCGGCACACCGCTTTGGCCGCGTCTGAGATCTCTTCTCCCACCCAGCCCAGCGCGCCGGCCACAGCGTTCCCAGCCGCCGCCCCGACATGAGCCCCTGCGGCCACCACGTGGCCCGTCCCGTCAACCGCCGCGCCCAGGCTCTCCGCCGCGTGCCCGGCCGCGTCAGCGCCGTGCACATACGCGTCGCCCAGGTTTTGACCGGCCTTGATCAGGTCTGCGTCGCCGGTCGCGGCCTGTTGCGCCGCCGTCTGCCCGAGCTGGTCAGCGCTCTTCTGAATGTCCTGTGCCGCACGCTCAAAGTTGTTGGGGACGATGCTGCCGCCGCCTTTGATCGGGTTGGTCATGAGTCAGGGCCCCTCAGCAACTCGCTGCATGAAAAAACGAACGAAGGGCGCCCGAAAACTCACGTTCCCGGGCGCCCCATGAATTCGATTCCGAGACGGCTTACGCCGCCTTCAGCAGATTCGCGGTGACCGGCGTCAGCGCCGGGTTGCTCTTCACGAGCGCCGCGAGTTCGTTGCGGAACTGAGCCTGGCGGTCCTGCACGAGGACCTGCACCTTGCCCTGGTCGGGGTTGGCGAGAAGGTTCGCCGTGCCCGCCTGCGCCTTGGCCGCGAGAATCACGAGCTCGCGCGCACCGACGAGGCCCTGCTCAACCGCCTGCGAGGCCACCGAGGCGAGCTCCACGCCGTACTGCGCGAGCTTCACCGTGCCGGCCGCACCGAGGTCCACCGCAGCCGCCGCGAGGTTGCCCGCGACCGCCACCGAGTACCCGGCCGCCTGCGCCAGATCGACCGCGCTGTTGACGGAGTGCGCCACCGCGCCGACGTACGACTGCCAGGACAGCGCCGCCGCGTCAGCCGAGAGCTGCAGCTCCTTGCCGGCCTTGCCGAACATGCGCTCCGAGAAGCGCACCGCGTTCGGGTCGCCCGCCATTTCCTGCACGGTGACCTGCTTGCCGTCACCGATGATGGCGGTGATGCCGTTCGCGATGCCCGACAGGCCGCGCGCCGCGTTCTCAGCCGCGAAGCGACCGCCGGAGCGAACCTGCTCCGTCGACCAACCCGCCGCGCCGAGCGTGGCGTACCCGCCCGCCGTCGCCGTGCGGAGAGCCGCTTCGCCGAGGAGCGCGGTGCCTTCCAGCACCTTGCCGGTGGCGAAGAGCGCTTCCGCGCCCGCGCCGATCACCGAGCCCGCCACCACTTTGGCGTCGTAGCCGGCCTGGCCCACGTTGCTGCCCGCCTGCTTGGCGAGGTTCGCGGCGTCGTTCTTCAGTTCGTCAGCAGCCTTGTCGAGCTTGGTGGAGATCCGGTCGAAGTTCGTCGCCGGAGGAGCGCCAGGACCTTTGATTGAGTTTGACATGTGTATTTTCCTTTCGAGGTCGCGGAGCGACTCAGTATTCCATCGAGCGCGGCTTCAGCACGGCCGCGAGGTGGGTGAGAACCGGAACTTTGCCCGACAGACGGATTCGGCCCGTCTGAATCGCGTGCGCGACGTCGAGTTTGTTCAGCATCATGTCCGCGAAGTCCTGACGGTCCATCTCCATGTAGAGATCGGCCTTGCCCTGGGCGCCCTTCTTCACTTCGCCCTTGTTCAAGTCGATGAACCACGAACCGTGCTGCCCCTTGTTGAAGAGGGCAATCTCGCACGTCCCATTCAGGCGCGTTCGCTGTTCCGCCGTCACGGCGAGAATCTGAGGAACCACTTCGTCAAAAAAAGCTTCCGGGCTGATCTGCGCAGCCGCTTCACGTTCTGACATCTGCTGCCCTCCGTTTGAGTGAACTGCGATTGTGACGCCGAGAAATTCTTAAATCCCCACCCTGTGTCCAATGGGATTGTCGGACGCTATCAACAGCAGTTGTCACCCACAACTTGTCAAATGTCTGAACATTCCGGCCGCTTTCAGGCGAGGTTGCGCAGGCCGTCTGGTAAGAGGAGCCCGTGAGCGGATTGGACGCAAAAGCGGTGCGAAACCTCGCGGTGACACTCGGTCCGAAGGTCGCCCGCCCGTTGGCTTTCTTCGCCCGCGAGCGCGGCTTGTGCGTGACCGATGCGAAGAGCGGTAGCACCCGCCCCATTCCTGTAGCGCTCACCCCTGTGGTCCTCGACGAACGCGAGCTGCGCACCCGGGCCGGAATGGCGGCGCACCTGGCCTCCGCTGGGGTGAAGATGGCGCGGCACGCGCTTTCGACGCCGGCGCTGCGCCCCCTCGTCGTCGACGCCCTGTCTCCCCTCGAGCGGCGACTGGCCGAGGCGCAGGGCGCGCGGCTCGACGCGCTCGCCACCCCGCGGGTCGACTTCTTCGACAACGGCACGCTGTGGGCGCTGGAGCTCAACGCCACCATCCCCGCGATGCAGGGGTACTCAGACATCGCGGCCAACGCCTTCATCGAGCTGTGTGGCCGCGAGCTGGGCTTCACCCCGCCCGAGGTGGCCCAGCTGCAGAACGCGAACGGCTCCAACGCGAAGGCCCTGTTCACCGCGCTGCTCGACGGCTACGCCCGCGTCCGGCCGGGACAGAGCCCCGCCCGGATCGCCCTGCTGTCGCGCCGGAACGACGCGCAGCTGACCGAGCAGCAGTACCTGGCGCGGCGTTTCTCCGAGCTCGGGGTCGAGGCCGACGTCGTCCACCCTGATCAGCTGAGCGGCGACGACGCCGTGCGCGCGAATGGCCGAACGTACGATCTGGTCTATCGCCACCTGTTCGTTCGGCGGCTCGAGGAACCCGGCCACGCGGGGGCGGAGTACGTCACGCGGCTGCTCGAAGAACCCAACGGCACGCGGGCCGTGGTGCTCAACCCTCCCGCGTCGCAGGTTGAAGTGAAGGCCGTGTTCGCCCTGCTCTCGGCCGCCGTGGAGGATGCCGCGCTCGCGCGCGCCGCGGGCCTGACCGACGACGAGCTGAACGCCACGAGGGCCACTGTTCCGTGGACCCGGGTGTTCAAGGGCGCCGCGCTCCTGCGCGAAGCCCGGGCGCACCCCGACCGCTTCGTGCTGAAGCGATCGTGGGACTACGGCGGCCGAGCGGTTTTCGTCGGCCAGACCCGGGCGGAATCGAGCTTTCGCGATCGCGCGGCCGCGGCGTTCGGGGCCGCGCTGGAGTGGCCCGAGCTGTGCGATCGGGCCGAGGCTGACGCGCGCGGCGGCGGGTTCGTCATTCAGGAACTGGTGAAGCTGCAACCCGAGCCCCATGTGCTCTGTCTCAGCGAAGGCCCCACGGAGACGGAACTCTTCGTCGATTTCTCGGCCTACGCCACGGTGGGCGCCAGCCGCGAGATCGGCTGGGGCGGCGTGTGCCGGGGCAGCGTCTCTCACATCGTCAACATCGTGGGCGGCGGTGGCGTGCTCCCCCTCCTCACCGAACGCGTGGCCGGCACGCTGCTGGAGCGCGCCAGGGAGCAACGCCGCATCTGAGCGCGGGCGCCGCTGGCGCTCCGCGTCCCGGGTGGTTACGTTGCCTCCCGGAGGCTCACACATGGCTTTTCAGCGCGGCGTGCATCAAGTCGACACCACCGGCGGGGCGCCCACGCCCCTTCGAACCGACGCCCGGGGACTTCCGGTCGAAGGCTGGCCCGGGGGGCCCGGCAGCCTGGAGCGCCCGCTCGATCGCGGCGCGCAGACGGCGGGCGAATTCATGGCGTCCGTCCACCGCTGGATGGTGGGCGGCCTCGCCCTCACCGCGGCCATCTCCATGTGGATTGGCACGCAGCCCGAGCTGTTCTTCGCGCTCTCGGGCTGGATGATGCCGCTGCTCCTCGTGGAGCTGGGGGTGGTGCTGGCGTTCTCGTTCCTGGCGCACCGGGTGGGCAAAGCCGCGGCCGCCGCGATGTTCATCACCTACGCCGCGTTGAACGGCGTCACGCTCTCATTCATCTTCTACGCCTACCACCTGGGCTCGGTGGCGACCGCGTTCTCGATTACCTCGGGGGCGTTCCTCGCGCTCTCCATCTACGGCACCGTGACCAAGCGCGATCTTTCGGCCTTCGGCACCTTCCTCATCATGGGTCTGTTCGGCGTGCTCATCGCTGGGGTGGTGAACATCTTCCTCAACAGCAGCATGGTGAGCTTCGTGGTGGCGTGCGCCAGCGTGATCGTGTTCGCCGGGCTCACGGCCTGGGACACGCAGAAGCTCCGGGCGCTCCATGCAGCGACCGGCGGCGCGGGCGCGGCGCCGATTTCAGGCGCCCTCACCCTCTACCTCGACTTCATCAACCTGTTCCTGGCGATTCTCCGCCTGATGGGCCGGCGGCGCTGAACGCAGGCCGAGCGTCGCGCGCTTGAGCGTGAAGATCGACACTTCGGGTTCGGAGTGCACGCGCGGCAGCACACTCCCGCTGCCGAACCCCAACCCCCGGTTCACGTAGAGCGTGTTGCCGTTCACGCCGTAGAGCCCCCGCACGTACGGCTGGCGCACCCGGCGGAAGATCTCATCGGTGAAGCCACGGAAGTACAGCTGACCTCCGTGCGTGTGCCCCGAGACGCAGAACAGCCCCGCGTCGCGCGGCAGCCGCTCGATGGTCGTGGGCGCGTGCGCGAGCACGAACCTCGTCATCGAGTCGGAGACGCCTTTGAACGACGCCGCGACATCGTCGTGGCGCGTGACGCCGTCGTCGACCCCGATCAGAGCCAGCGGTTTGCCTCGCACGTCGAGGACGGTGTGCTGGTTCTGCAGCAGCGCATACCCCATGGCGTGGATCTGGCGCGCGACCTCTTCTTTGCCCGAGCGGTGGTCGTGATTTCCGTAGATGGCGAAGGTGGGGGCCTGGAGGCCGCCCAGTACTTCGGGAATTCGCTCGAAGGGGTCAGTCGACACGGTCACGAAGTCGCCGGTCAACACCACGAGGTCGGGCTTGGCGTCGTTCACCGCGCGAACGGCGGCGCGCAACCGCGCGTCGGGCGTGGACTTGCCGACGTGCAGGTCCGACAGTTGGGCGATCTTCACTCCGTGATGTTCTTCGGAAAGGCCCTCGAGAAATACGCTCTGGGCCGTCAACTCGAAGGCGTGCCGTTCAGGCCGGACGGCGGCTCGGGCGGGCACCGCTCCCACCGCCAGCGCGCCGGCAAGCAGCCCTCGTCGACTCAGACGGCTCACGCGCCACCGCCCTTGATGCGAGGCAGCCACGGTTTCATCAGCAGTCGTTCCACCGGCCGTCCGCCTTGCACGTGTTCACGTACGATCTCGGCCACGTCTGATTTCGTCACGCCCTCGTACCAGACGGCCTCGGGGTACACGCAGACCGCCACCCCGCGCTCACATGCGTCCAGGCACCCCGCGGCATTGGCGCGCACGCCCTTCACCCCCGCCGCCTCCAACTGGTGCTTGAATTCGACCCGCACTTCTTCGCTCCCTTTGCTCGCGCAGCAGCCCTTGGGAGAGCCGTCAGGACGCCGGTTGGTGCACACAAAGACGTGTCGGGAGTACGGAGGGGGCATGCAGCAAGAGGTAACGAGACTCCCCCTCGGAAGTCAAAGCGAAGCAGTCGTCTCGACTCTTGCTCGTGGTGCGCGAGCGCAAAACCGCGCGCGTCCTCGAAGATTCGCGGCCCGGACGCACTTTCCCCTCTGCAAAATTCGCACATTTTCACCAAACACATTCAGAAACATCGAGCCAACCTGAGGGACCCGGCTGATCAGCCCGGAAAAACGACGTGTCGGGCCCAACGGAAGGTAGGAGATGAAGGCATGCACTTACAGCCACCTCCACGGGCGTTCAGGGCCGATTTACCGGCCTGGGAGCGATTCCGCACATTGGCGCCGATGTGGGTATAGGGGCTAAATATGGGGTATCAGACAAAAATTTGACACAACATGTAGGGGTTTTACTGTTGACACATGGATGGCGCGAACGCTACAAGCCGCGACCCCGGCCCGGGGGAAATCAAGGCTGGGAGGACCTCGTCGTGCGGCGGGGCCCACATGGAGAATATCGCTGTACCACCTACTTTCTTCCCAGGTCGCTGAATGGGAAGCCGAAAACAGCTGTCGCCAATGACCCATACACACAGTCAACCGACCGGAGTCGCCATGGAGAAGGACGTCGCTCAGAAACCCGCCCCTGAAGTGAAGGCCACCAAGAAGAAAGGGAAGGCCTCAGGGGTTGCCGTTCCCCGCTATTTCACGACCGCGGGCGTGGACCCGGCCGAAGAGATCGCGTGGGAGTACCGCTCGGCGGGCATCACCGGCGAAGACGGCAAGGTCGTGTTTGAGCAGAAGAACATCGAAGTTCCCAAGTCCTGGTCGATGCTGGCGACCAACGTGGTGGCGTCGAAGTACTTCCGGGGCACCCCGGGAACGCCGGAGCGCGAGAGCAGCGTGCGTGGGCTCGTGGCGCGCGTCGTCAACACCATCACCC
>CAZFXD010000041.1:0-24161 GCA_964522795.1 uncultured Myxococcaceae bacterium | reverse complement strand
TCCTCGCGCGCGATCAACGGTACGAGACGGCCAACTACCCGAACGTCACCATTCCCACCAACATCGACCTGAAGGAGGAGGCGCAGTCGCAGTTCCCCGCCTTCTATGCGTCGCTGTTCGACCTCACCCTCGAGAAGACCAAGAAGGCCGTGGTCACCGAGTACGCATGGCAGGCCAACTCCTGCGACCCCTGCCCCGTGCCGCCGCTCAACGACGGGGAGTTGACCACGCTGGGGCTCGACGTGCTCGACGGCGCCGACGGGAAGGTGGTGGAGCCGGAGATCGAAGTGAAGAACCTGAAGGCGCTCAGCGATCAGGACCGGCAGTACGTCGAGCAGTACCTCGCCGGACTGAAGCAGAACCTGCAGGCCATGCGACAGAACCGCCGCTTCAGCCGCGGGGCCTTCACCCTCACCCGGCTCCACGCGCGCTACGACAAGGAGTCGCTGGGGGAAGATCTGGTCTTCAAGGCCGCGCCGCCCATCGTCGGCGGCCGCGAGTTCATGAAGAACGGGAATGAGCTGGAGACGGGTGCGCAACAGAACACCAGCCTCAACAACTTCCAGGGCCGCTACGCCATTCGCCACCCGTGGACCGGCCCCATCGCCTGCGAGAACCCCCGGCGCGGAATCTGGGGCGGCCCGCCCAACGGTGGCCGGCCGAGCCCGCTGGCGGCGCAAGAGACCGCCTTCGCCCCGCGCAGCCCCGAGACGGCGAAGAAGCTCGTGGAGAGCGCCGTGGCTGAGCTGAGCCTCGCGGGCATCAAGCCCCGCGCCGGCGTGCCCGCCAACGTGCCGCAGAAAGCCGCGCCGACGGATGACAACAACAAAGACCTGAAGGACAAGCTGAAGCAGTGGACGAAGTGAGGGGACCCGCCATGAAGAACATTCTGTGCAGCGCCGCGCTGTCCGTCGTTCTGTTCGCCTCCAACGCCGAGGCGTTCTGCGGCTTCTACGTCTCGGGCGCGGGGCAGGCGCTCTACAACAACGCCACCCAGGTCGCGTTGATGCGCGAAGGCACGCGCACCGTGCTGTCGATGCAGAACAACTACCAGGGGCCTCCCGAAGACTTCGCCATGGTGGTGCCGGTGCCGGTGGTGCTCCAGGAGGCGAACGTGAAGACGCTCCCCAAGGAGATCTTCCAGAAGCTCGACCAGCTCGCCTCGCCGCGCCTCGTGCAGTACTGGGAGCAGGACCCCTGCTACCAACCGCGCTACGAGGTGATGGGTGCGGTGCCGTCGGCGCCCATGCCCGCGGGCGCCATGCGCGCCATGGAGAAGGCGGACAAGGACTACGGCGTGAAGATCGAGGCCAAGTTTACAGTCGGCGAATACAACATCGTCATCCTGTCGGCGAAAGACGGCCTCGGACTCGAGTCGTGGCTGAAGGACAACCGCTACAAGATTCCCGAGGGCGCGGCGCCGCTGTTCCGGCCGTACATTCAGCAGGGAATGAAGTTCTTCGTGGCCAAGGTGGACGTGAAGAAGGTCAAGTTCGAGGGCAACCAGGCGATGTTGTCGCCGCTGCGGTTTCACTACGACTCGGACACGTTCAACCTTCCGATTCGGCTGGGGCTGATCAACGCCAAAGACAAGCAGGACCTGATCGTCCACATCCTCGCGCGCGATCAACGGTACGAGACGGCCAACTACCCGAACGTCACCATTCCGACGAACATCGACCTGAAGGAGGAGGCGCAGTCGCAGTTCCCCGCCTTCTACGCGTCGCTCTTTGACCTGACGCTGGAGAAGACCCCGAAGGCGGTGGTGACCGAGTACGCGTGGCAGTCGAACTCGTGCGACCCCTGCCCCATTCCGCCGCTGGACGACTCGAACCTGATGACGCTCGGGCTCGACGTGCTCGACGGCGCAGACATGAAGCAGGTGGAGCCACAGATTGAAGTGAAGAACCTCGACGCGCTCTCGGCGCAGGACCGCCGCCTCGTCGAGCAGACGCTGCAGAGCCTGAAGGTCAATCTCCAGGCGCAGCGCCAGAACCGCCGTTTCAACCGCGGCGGCTTCACCTTGACGCGCCTCCACGCGCGCTACGACAAGAACACGCTGGGCGAAGATCTCGTGTTCAAGGCCGCCCCGCCCATCGTCGGGGGCCGCGAGTTCATGCAGAAGGGCAACGAGCTCGAGACCGGGGCCAGGCCCGACAACTACACGAACAACTTTCAGGGCCGGTACGCGATTCGCCACCCCTGGACGGGGCCCATCGCCTGCCAGAACCCTCGCCGCGGCATCTGGGGCGGCCCTCCCAACGGCGGCACGCCGGGCCCCATCGCCGCCAAAGACCTGGCCTTCGCGCCCCGCAGCCCTGAGACCGCGAAGAAGCTGGTGGAGAGCGCCGTGGCCGAGCTCTCATTGAAGGGCGAGAAGCCGCACGCCGGCATCCCCCGCAACCTGGGAGCCAAGGCCCCCTCGGGCAAGAAGGACGACGACAACAACAAGGACCTGAAGGAAAAGCTGAAGCAGTGGACGAAGTAGGGCCGGCCTACCGGCCACGGCGGCCTTCGTCGAACCCGATGTAGAGGTAGTGGTACGTCGCGCCGAAGTAGTTCGTCGCGCCATACGCTTGCGCCACGTCGGGGTAGCGCTTCAGGTACTGCACCGGGTTGAACTGAACCGCGGCGTTACGACCTTCGAACAGACCGCTCTTGTACCAGTGCAGCAACGCGGCGGAGTGGTTGGTCGCTCCGAACGCCGCGCGCAGGTCCGCATTGGTCTTGAGGTACGTCGCGCCGCTGTACGCAGGAGACGCTTCCCGGCCGGCGGCGAGCCCAATCGCAAGCCAATGACGGAGCGCCGTGTCGTGGCTCGTTGACGCCGACCACTGTTGAATCGTGGTGTTGTTCACGTAGCGATACCAGACCGGCGAGAAGACCTCGGACCCCATTCGCCCTTCCTCGAGGCCGGCGTTCACCCAGTGCACCAGCGCCGCGCGGCAGTTGTTGGGCCCCAGCGCCGCCGCGAGATCGCGGTACTTCGCCAGGTAGAAACGCGGGTTGAACGCCGGTCCGCCCTGGCGGCATTCGTTCAACCCAAACGCCAACCAGTGGGCCTGTGCGGCCGCGAGGTTGTTTCCGTACGCCGCCGCCAGGTCGGGGTTTCGGTCGAGGTAGAAGCGCGCATCGAAGACACGGAAGTTCACCACCGCGAGCTCGGGCGAGAGCGTGAGTGATCCGGCGGACGCGCCATCCACATCTGCCGCTTCGTCCAGCTCAAGCGTCGCCGGGCCACAGGCACAAAGCGAGATGAAGAGAGACAGCAGCGCGTTTCGGGGCGTCGTGGTCATGCGGACGGAGATTGCAGCGCGCGTACCAAACCCAATCCGCCGGAAGCCGGACTGTTAGCGAAACACTCGGGGTTCATTGACGGACCGAGACGACAGCGTGCTCGCGCACCGACCGAATCGCGGAGGTGGTGACTCAATTCACCACCCCCTCACCCGGCGCGATGCGGCGGGCTCGTTCCTTCGTGGAGCGCTTGCGCGACCCGCGGCCTTAGTTGGGTTGGCTGGACAACAACGTCGCGAGGCACATCTCGTCTTCAGTGCCCTCGCCCCAGTGCACGGTCTTCGAGACGCCGTCGGCCCAGCGCTCCGGCACGTTGTCGTACGAGCACCGCAGCGTGAGCATGTCGCCCGGGTCGAACTTCACCGGCGTGGCGAACACGTAGGTGGTCTGCCAGTTGAAGTCGTAGTTGGTCACGTTGAGCAGCACCTTCTGCGGCTGCCCGGGCTTGGAGAGCCACAGCGTCGCGCCCGTGCCCAGCTTGTGCATGTGCACCGCCACCGATTGAAGGTCGAACGAGGCCGTGAACGTGAGCGGCGCCCCGTGTAGCGACAGGCGTCGTCGACGTCCAACCTGGCTGTGCGCGATCGCCTCCCGCCGCGCTTTCGCAGTGTTCAGTCCTCGCCGAAACGGCCCCTGCCGCCATCCCAGATGTGGGCGTGCCGCATTGCGCTGCATCAATGAACCATCGCGATTCGCTTCCGTGACGTGGGGCGCTCCGTACAATGCGCGGCTTCTGAACCTTTCCCGGGGGCTGTCCATGAAGAAGGTCATTCTCATTTGTGCGGCGACGCTGAGCGGCTTTGCCATCGGCGTTGGCTGTAGCGGCGGAGCCAAGATGGGGCTGGGCGAGAAGGCCACGGCCACCGTCGGCGCGACGGGCGGCACGGTCGAAAACTCCGCCGGTCTCACCATCGACATTCCCGCGGGTGCCGTCGACGGCAACGTGACGGTCACGGCCACCCCGCAGGCTTCCGCGCCGGCCTCGATGGACGTCACCAACGTCAGCAACGCCGTGCTGCTCGAGCCCGAAGGCCAGCAATTCAAAGAACCGGTGGCGGTGACCATTCCGTTCGACGCGCTCCCCAGCGGCGCGAACCTGAGCGACCTCGTCGTCTACACCTCGCCCAGGGACGGCAGCGAAATCACCGAGCTCGGCGGGCAGTCCGTCGACGCGACGCACATTCGGGCCTTCACCACCCACTTCTCGTTGTTCTGGATCGGCCTGCCGAAGAAGCCCATCACCATCGCGTTCTGCAACGCGCCGGTGGCCTGCGGCACCGCGACCGCCAACGGCGGGAGCGGCGGTGGCGGGGGCTCGTCGGGCTCGCCCGACGCCGGCGACGGCTCCGCGACGTGCACCTGCCGCTCCACCGTCAGCCCCAACGAGTACGTGGTGAGCTGCAACCCCGCCACCGGCGCGTGCACCTGCTTGAAGAACGGCGTGGCCGGCCTCACCGTCACCAACAATACGTGCAACGGCTCCACGGGCATCGACGTCTTCCGCAAGTGCGGGTTCCCCTGCCAGGCCGCGCCCATTCCGGTGCGTGACGGTGGCAATTCGACCGGAACCGGCGGAAGCGGCGGCTCCAGCGGCGGGAAGGACGCCGGCGGCGGGCCGACTGGCTGCGCCCCCACCTGCACCGCCAATGGAAGCACCGGCGGTCCCACCACCTGCCAGTGCTCGGGCACCAACCCCAATGGGCAGAGTCAGCAGGTCATCTGCAATGGCACCTCGTGCTACTGCTCGGTCAACGGAATCAAGACGAAGGACCTCGCCAACCCGCCCGCCTGCTCGAACCTCAACGCGGCCTACAACGACCTGTGCGGGTTCAGCTGCGTGGGTGGCGGCACCGGAGGCGGCAACGGCGGGACCGGAGGCGGCAGCGGCGCCGGCGGTGGGAGCGGTGGCACCTGCTCGCTCGCGTGCGGCGGGAGCGCGAGCGCCGACGGCGGCCAGAACTGCGACTGCCAGGCGCCCAGTGCGAGTGGTCAGTCGCAGCAGGTCAAGTGCGACGCCACCGGCTGCTTCTGCCTCGTCAACGGCGCCAAGACCAAGGACCTCGTTCCGGCCCCTGCGTGCGGCAACCTCAGCGCAGCCTGGACCGATCGCTGCAACTTCACCTGCGGCGGCCCGAGCGGCGGCGGCGGCGGTGGCGGCTCGACCGGAACCGGCGGCGGTGGAGGTTCAACCGGCGGAGCCGACGCAGGAACCGGCACGGGCGGAGCCGACGGAGGCGGCCCGACCTGCAACCCGCCCGCGTGCAGCGCGTCCAGCAGCACCGACTGCCAGTGCAATGGCAGCGTGGGCGCCGAGGCGTATCAGCTGGTGTGCGCCGGCGGCTTCTGCTCCTGCAAGATGAACGGGAACAAGCTCAAAGACGTCACCACCACCTGTGGCTCCGGCTTGCCGCAGGCGTACTCGAGCCTCTGCGGGTTCCCGTCGTGCGGCAGCACCGGCAGCGGCGACGCCGGCAGCAGCAGCGGGGGCGACGCGGGGAGCAGCGGCGGCGCTGACGCGGGCACCGGAACCGGCAGCTCAGACGGCGGCGCCTGCACGTACCAGGGCAGCGGGACCCAGTCGCAGTGCACCTTCACCAGCGGTTCGTGCGGCGGCCACAGCTACACGCTCTATTGCACCGCGGCCTCGTGCGAATGCTGGAGGGACGGTGCCGTGGTGAAGACGGCCACGCCGTCGACTGCGCCGTGCAGCGGCCCGGCCGGCACGACCGCCGCCGTCAGCGCCTGCGGCTTCCCGTAAGCCGCAGGGCGTTTCAGTCAACAGGAACCCACGGCTCACGCGGCGAACTTCTCGCCTCGTGGGCCGTGCCTGTATTCGGGGGCCGACAGGCGGGCTCGATGGCGCATGCGGCTACCAGGTGGTGAAGCCGAGGTCCGCCAGCTGCGACAGCGTGCCCACGTAGTAGCGCTGCGAGTAGGCCCGCACCTCGCCCACGGTGGTGGTGTCCGCCCCACCGTTCTTGACCCATGAGTGGAAGTTGATGTTCCCGCACGAATCGTTCGCGGCGTCTGCGCAGTAGGTCCGCGTCTCCAGATTCATGCTCACCTGGTTGAGGTCGGGAATGGCCACGCCAATGTCGCGGCCAAAGATGTTCCACACGAACAAGGCGTAGTCGTAGCGGAGCGTGTTGCAGTGCGACCCGTTGGTTTGGTTGCAGATCGCGCCCGGAATCGAGAACGCGTCGAACGGCTTGAAGGGACCGTGTTGGACCGTGCCCCGCCGCAAGTAGAGGCGCAGGTTGCCGTTTCGAGCCACCGTCCGACTCAAGTACAGCGCCTGCTCCACCGAGACACTGGGCCAGGACTGCGCCACGCGAGATCGGTACCGGTACTCGTTCTTCCACACCAACGCGTTGCCGTGAGGCGTGGCCACCTTGCTCCCCAGAATGTCCACCGCGCCATCATCGAAGACGTAGCCATTGGGAATGCAGGGGCTGTGCACCACCGAGGTGGCGTGAATGTGATCGGAGGAGACCGGGTTCCAGCCCAACGCGTACAGGTTCGAGCCGTTGGTGCCGTAGGTGTTGGCGTAGCCCCACTGCGTGGGCGTGGAGTTTCCCGCGGCCTGGTTGAACACGATGGTCCCCACGCCCCCCGGCGCGTCCTTGACCAGCATGCTGGTCTGCCACCCGGCCCCCGCGCCGCTGCGCGACTCGATCACGTTGACGTAGTTTCCCGGCGAGCTCTGGTTGAGCAGCTCAAACTTGGCGCCGACTCCGCCGAACTTCGTGTCCACGCCCACCACCGAGGTGACGTTGGTCCCGATCATCCCCACCTGCACATCGGAGCTGAGCGCCTGATTCCACGCCGCGCCGCAGGTGAGCGTGCGCGCAAAAGACGTGGGCATGGGGGGCTTGAAGAAGACAGGTTCGGCAGGCCCGGCGTCGACTTTCGGCCCGGCGTCGGGCTTGCCGCCATCGCGCGCCGGCCCGGCGTCGACGTTCAGCCCAGCGTCGGCGGTGAACGAGGCGTCGGGCGCATCGCCGCTATCGGGTGCCAGGCCGCCGTCCGCCTCGTCGCCCGCATCGCCTGCGACGGCCGCGTCGGGAGACACCGCGCCCTGGGGCGCTTCGCCGCCGTCCGGGTCCAACTCCTCGATGTCGACGCCGCACGCCGCGCCAGCCGCCAGCGCCAACGAACCGAAGAACAGCCTGCCGCGTGCGAGACGTGACGTCGCCATAGGGCCCCATTGTGGTCGAGGCGCTCCGCGCCGACGACTCGGTCAGGTGGCCGTTGTCACGCTTGGCGCCTGACAGGTGTCGGTGCCCACCGACACTGTTTCAGCCAGGCGACGCGCCCTTGAGCACGGCCACCACGGCGCGGCGGAGATCAGCGCGCGCCTCGTTCACCGCGCGGCCGACGTAGGCCTGCACCTCGTCGAGCGAGCTGCGCTCACCAGCGGGCGACGGAGTCTGCACCGAGGTGGAAGGAGAAGTCAGCCAGCCGGCGATTTCATCCCGGCTGAGCGCGTGGAGACGCTGGGCGTTCGGGGCCCACTCGCGCCCAGGGCCGATGGCGGGCACCGCCACGGGTCGCTGGGCCGCCGACGCCAGGCGCAGGGCGTGCTCGAAGTTGGCGAACGGCGCGATACAGACCACCGCCTCTGCGCCTCCCACCAGCACGCGCTCACTCACCGGCTCAAGCTCGGCATAGGCGTGCCGCACACCGGGCACCGCGCCCGCGCCAATCACCACCAACGTCTCGGCGTCGACCCGGGTGGCCAGCTCGGCCACCAGCGCGACCTGCGAGGCATCGGCGCACACCACCCGCCAACTCGCAGGCAACTCCAGCGCCCGGGTGATCGCCTCGCGCTCTGCGTCGGTGGCGAACGTGGGCGGCGGGGGTGCGACCACGAACACTCCGCCGGAGTCGGAGCGGAGCTCTCGACTCAGCTGCGCGCCGAACCAGCCGGTGGACACCAGCACCGCGTCGGCCAGGCGGACCCCCAATTGCTGCCACGCGCCCGCTCCGCCGTCGGCGACCACGTCCCACAGCGCCGCGGGGCCGAGCAGCGCGCGGTTGTAGGCCGCATCTACGATCACCGGGTGCGGCCCATCAAAGGTGGCGAGAAACTCGGCGCGCGTCTTCGGGGCCCGGTGCACCGCGTGCGGGCCCTCCCCCGCGGCGCGGCTCCCGGTCGCGCGCACCAGCCGAGCCGCCACGTGCGCCGCCTGCGTGTTCTCGAACGCCCGATTCTCTTCGAGGTAGCGCGGGTAGCGCTGGACCAGTCGCCGCTCGTTCGGCGTTTCCTGCGCTTCGCGTGCCTCACCGAAAGATTTCTGCCCCGCGTGCACCACGTAGGCGCGATTGGCCCGGACAATGGAGAACCCGAGCGCCCGCGCCCGCTGACACCAGTCGTTCTCTTCGTGATAGCCGCGCCCAAAGGCCGGGTCGAACCCACCCACCAGCGCGCGAGCGCTCTCGGTCATCAGCATGCAGAAGCCAACGCCCGTCGGCATCTCGGTCGTTCGCGGCAAGGCTGACACGGGCACGTCCTCGAACCGCACGTCCTGCGCAGCGGCCGCGCGCCCAAAGTGTGGCACGGAGGCCAGGGTGGCATTGTTCGAGAGCGGCACGGCCGCGGCGATTCGCGAGTCCGACGCCACGACGCCCAGAAGCTCGTCGAGCCAGCCCGGGGTGACCTCCGTGTCGCTGTTGAGCACGACCGCGTGCCCGCGAGCGATGGAGAGCCCCTTGTTACACGCCACCACGAACCCATCATTGGTCGGGCTGCGGAGCACAATCACCCGATCGCTGCGCTGCGACTCCAACCACGCGCGCTGCGCGTCGTCGGGGCTGCCGTCATCGACGAGGATCAGGCGGCCCAACGCGGGACCGGAGACGTTCAGCACCCGCTCCACGCACCGCCGCGTCTCGCTCGCTGCACGAAAGATGGGAATGACCACATCGGCGGTCGCGCCCATGGCCTAGCCCCGTTTGAAGAGGTCAGCCACGCGCTCGGCCGCGGCCTTGGCGGGCTCGTGCAACGATCCCAGGGCCGCCTTGACCCGCGCATTGGCGGCATCGACCATCACGTAACGAAAAGGCGGCTTCCCCGGCGCGGTGCCGCGCGGGTAGTTGGGGATCTCGGTCTCGCCGAGAGAGGCCAGCAGGCGGCGGAGCGCCTCGCTCTCCGCCCGCGCGGTCGCCAGCTCAGCCAGCGCGTCGTCACGCTCCCGCAATGCCTGGGCGAGGCGGGCGTCGGCGTTGGGCGTCTGGTCAGGTGAGGCGGCCATCGACGAAGGGTCGTATCCCACCCTTTGTGATTCGCAATCAAGCGCGCTCTGGCACCCAGCGGCGCGCTTGGGTAGCGTCCGCGTGCTTCCGGACGAACCACAACATTCCAGTAGGACTTCTGGGGAGGAACCACATGCCGCGAGTCACCAACAATCCGCCGTCGAACACCACCCGCACGCCGGGTGGCCGCAACGTCATTCGCCCGCTGTACGGCGTGTTCATCCGCGATCAGGTCGCGGGAATTCGCTCGGGCATCGAAGGGACCGTCGACACCCTGAAGAAGGGCATCGAGAAGGGTTCGATGAGCGCGAAAGAGGTTCGCGGCGACGGCAAGCTCCAGGGCCTTGAGCTGAAGAGCGCGAAGGCCGCGGTGTACGACCTGCAGAAGGCCATCGACGCACTGGCCCCGGTGACCGGCGGCAACCCGGGTCCGATTCTGAACCCCATTCGCGGCGGCGGCGCGGGAATCTCCGGCACGACGGGCTCGCGCGGCGGGTCGCCCATCGCCCTGTACGGGGTGGTGCTGCGCGACGACCTCGCCAAGTACCGCAGCGAGATCAACTCCAACATCATGACCATTCAGGCCGGCATCAATAGCGGGCAGCTGAAGGGGACGGCCAAGAAAGAAGCGCAGGCGGCGGTGAAGGCGCTCAAGGTCGCGTTGGGCGACCTCGCCAACGTCGGCGCGATCATCGGCTGACGATTGTTCGGTACCGCAGAAGGCCAGCCACTCGCGCGCACCGTCGATGCCGATGACCTGCGCGCGTGTCGGCCCGTCTACGCCGTCTGGGAGATCACGCTCAAATGCGATCTCGCGTGTAACCACTGCGGCTCGCGCGCCGGGGCCGCGCGCAAAGAAGAGCTCTCCACCGCCGAGTGTCTCGACATCGTGAAGCAGCTGGCCGAGCTGGGCTGCCGCGAGGTCACCATCATCGGGGGCGAGGCGTATCTCCGAAAAGACTGGGTGGAGATCATTCGGGCCATCCGGGCACACGGCATGGACTCGACCATGACGTCCGGCGGACGAAACCTCAGCGAGGAGCGCGTGAAGGCCGCGGCTGACGCCGGCCTGCAGGGCGTCTCCATTTCGATCGACGGCACCGAGGCCACGCACGACAGGGTGCGCGGCGTGCGGGGCAGTCACAAGGCTGCGCTCGAAGCGATTGGCCGCCTGCGCCGCCACGGCATCACCGTGGGCTGCAACACCCAGGTGAACGCGCTCTCCTGGCGCGAGATGCCCGAGGTGATGGAGACGATCATCGCGGCCGGCGCCACGCACTGGCAGGTCCAGCTGACGGTCGCCATGGGCAACGCGGTCGATCACGACGAGATGCTCCTGCAGCCCTACCAGCTCGCCGAGCTGTACCCGATGCTCGCCGACCTCTACACCAAGGGGCTGGAGCGGGGGCTGTTGATGGTCCCCGGAAACAACATCGGCTACTTCGGCCCCTATGAGCACCTGTGGCGCGGGGGGCCTTCGCGCGACGGCCACTGGATCGGCTGCAACGCCGGCCAGAACACCATCGGGCTCGAGGCGGACGGCACCATCAAAGGCTGCCCTTCCCTGCCCACCAACGGCTACGCGGGCGGCAACATTCGCGACCGCGCGCTGCGTGACATCTGGGTCAACGCGCCCGAGCTCAACTTCACGCGGGACCGGACGGTCAACGACCTCTGGGGCCGGTGCCGAAGTTGCTACTACGCCGACGTCTGCCGCGGCGGCTGCAGCTGGACCACCACCGTGTTGTTCGGGAAACCCGGCAACAACCCGTACTGTCACTACCGCGTGCTCCAGCTCGAGAAGGAAGGACTGCGCGAGCGCGTGGTCAAAGTGAAAGACGCGCCCGGAACGCCGTTCGATCAGGGGCTGTTCAAGCTGATTGAAGAACCGATCGACGCGCCGTTGCCGGCGGAGGTTCCCAGCACCCTGCCCGAGCCGCGAGGGAGAGCCCTCCGCCTGCCGGTGCTCCGTTGAGCTCCCGCCGCGAAGACCGGCCCATCCCCGACGCGAGGATCAAAGGCCGACTCCCGCCCGAGCTGATTCGCTGCCCGGGGTGTGGCCTGCACATCTACCCGCAGGTGAAGACCTGTCCGCACTGCAAGCGGTCGCTGGCGGTGCTCCGGAAGAAGCAACTGCAGAACCTGGCTCGGGCCAAGAGGGCGTTGTCTACGCTGCAGAAGCTCCTCGGTTCGCCTTGATTCTCGGGCGTCGTCTTTGTACGTGCCAACCCGCGTGAACGTCTTCGTCACCGGAGCGAATGGACTGGTCGGGTTGCGGCTGTGCGAGGCGTTGGCCCGCGCCGGTCACGACGTCACCGGCATCTCGCGCGGGCCGTGGCGGGTGGGGCCTCCGCCCGCGAAGTACCTCTCGGTCGACTTCGCGGACACCCAGGCGCTCGGCGACGCGGTGCGCGCTGCGCGCCCTGACGTGATCATCAACCCCGGCTCGATGACCGACGTCGATGGGTGCGAGAAAGATCCCCACGCCGCGTGGGTCGCCAACGCCGCGGCGCCCGAGACGCTGGCTCGCGCGGCCAACGACGTGGGCGCGCACCTGGTGCACGTGTCCACCGACTACGTCTTCGACGGCGAAGCGGGCCCTTACGCCGAAGACGCCATTCCCAACCCCAAAGGCGCGTACGCCCAGAGCAAGTACGCCGGCGAGCTGGCCGTGCGAACGGTGGCGAAGTCGTGGGCCATCGCGCGCACCGCGGTCGTCTACGGCTGGCCCCAGGCCGGCCGCCCCAACTTCGGCGCGTGGATCGTGTCGTCGCTCGAGCAGAAGAAGCCGCTCAAGCTCTTCGTCGATCAGTTCGTCAGTCCCTCGCTGGCCCGCAACGTGGCGGCGATGCTGGCGGAGCTCGGTGAACGGAAGCTGAGCGGCATCTGGAACATCTGCGGCGCCTCGGTCGTCAACCGGCTCGAGTTCGCGTCCGCGCTCTGCGAGGTCTTTGGCTTCGACAAGTCGCTGCTGACCGGCTCGAAGCTGGCCGACGCGCCGCTGACCGCGTTTCGCCCGAAGAAGAGCGGGCTCAACACCGCACGAACCGCGGCGGAGCTGAAGGCGAAACCGCTCGCGCTCGCCGACGCCCTCGCGCAATTCCACGCTGAATACAAAGGTGCATCCCCATGAAAGGCATTGTCCTCGCTGGCGGTTCAGGAACGCGCCTCTACCCGCTGACGCGCGTGGTCTCGAAGCAGCTGCTGCCCATCTACGACAAGCCGATGATCTACTACCCGGTCACCACGCTGATGCTGGCCGGCATCAAGGACATCCTCATCATCTCCACCCCGACCGACCTGCCGCGCTTCGAAGAGCTGCTCGGCTCGGGCAAGCAATGGGGCGTCAACTTTCAGTACGCCGTGCAGCCCAGACCCGAAGGCCTGGCCCAGGCATTCATCATCGGCAAAAACTTCGTGGGCAACGACAAGGCCGCGCTCGTGCTGGGCGACAACATCTTCTACGGCCACGGGTTCTCGGAGTTGGTGCAGAAGGGGGCGCAGCTCACCAGCGGCGCGGTGGTCTTCGGCTACTACGTGAAGGACCCGGAGCGGTACGGAGTGGTCGAGCTCGACGCGCAGGGCATGGCCGTGTCGATCGCCGAGAAACCGAAGGAGCCGAAGTCGAACTACGCCGTCACCGGGTTGTATTTCTACGACAACTCCGTGCTCGACGTGGCCGCCAACCTGAAGCCCGGCGCGCGCGGCGAGCTCGAGATTACCGACGTGAACGCCTGGTACCTCGCCCGCAAGCAGCTGAAGGTGGAGGTGATGGGGCGAGGCTACGCGTGGCTGGACACCGGAACCCACGCCTCCCTGATGGAAGCGTCGCAGTACATTCAGATCATCGAAGAACGGCAGGGCCTGAAGGTGGCGTGCCCCGAAGAGATCGCCTTTCGCATGGGCTACATCGACGCTGAGCAGGTCGCGCGCCTGGCGGAGCCGATGAAGAAGAACGAATACGGCCAGTACCTGCTCGCCCTCGTCCATCACAAATCAGCCCGATGAACGTCTCGCAAACCTCGCTTTCCGGAGTGCTGCTCGTCGAGCCCAAAGTCTTTGGCGACGCGCGCGGGTTCTTTCTGGAGACGTTCCACGAGGGCCGCTACGCCGCGGCGGGCATCAAGGGCCCCTTCGTTCAGGACAACTGGTCGCGCTCGGTCAAGGGCACGCTGCGCGGCCTCCACTTTCAGCTGCCCAACGCCCAGGGGAAACTCGTGTGGTGCCCGCGCGGCGCGGTGTGGGACGTGGCGGTGGACATTCGCAAGGGCTCGCCCACGTTCGGCAAATTCTTCGGCATCGAGCTGTCCGAAGAGAACAAGCGGCAGCTCTGGGTGCCTCCGAACTTTGCCCACGGGTTCTGCGTGCTCTCGGAGTCAGCCGACTTCGTCTACAAGTGCACCGACCTCTACGCGCCCGAGCAGGAAGGCGCCGTGCTGTGGAACGACCCCGCTTTGGGCATTCCCTGGCCCATCACCTCGCCCAACCTCTCGAAGAAAGACGCGGCCGCGCCGACCCTGGCGAACGCCCCGCGGCTGCCTGAGTACCGGCCGGGCTGAGCCAGGCACCGGGGGCCGCCAACGGCCCGTTCCGGCGTCGATCGCAGCTCACGCGGGTTGTCACCAAGGCGTCGGGGACGCTAAGTCCGCCCCATGCCGCCAGTGAAAAAGCCGCGCCTCGTCATTTTCGTCATCGCCTACTACGCCGAGGAGACGCTCACGTCGGTCTTGAACCGTATTCCGGCGGAGATCTTCGAACAGTACGACTGTGAAATTCTCGTGGTGGACGACGGGAGCGACGACCGCACCTTCGCCATTGGCCGCGAGTACAAAGAGGCCCACCCGGAGAAGCAGATCACCGTCCTGCGCAACGAGTTCAACCAGGGCTACGGCGGCAACCAGAAGGTCGGCTACTCGTACGCCATCAACGGCGGGTTCGACATCGTGGCCATGGTGCACGGCGACGGGCAGTACGCGCCCGAAGAGCTGCCGCGGCTGGTGGCGCCGATTCGCGACGGTGAAGCCGACGCGGTGTTCGGCAGCCGCATGATGACGGCGTTCGGCGCGCTCAAGGGGCGCATGCCGCTCTACAAGTACGTGGGCAACCGCATCCTCACCACGGCGCAGAACGTGCTGCTCAAGACGCGGTTGAGCGAGTTCCACTCCGGGTACCGCGTGTACTCGGTGAAGGCGCTGGAGAAGCTGAACTTCCGCCTCAACTCCAACGACTTCCACTTCGACACCGAAATCATCCTCCAGTTCCTGCACGCCAGCCTGCGCATCAAGGAGCTGCCGATTCCCACGTACTACGGGAACGAAATCTCCCGCGTGAACGGCATGAAGTACGCCAAGGACGTGATGGTCGCGACGATGAAGAGCGTGGCCCACCGGTCCGGCTTGCTCTACCAGCGCCGCTTCGACCCCAAAGAAGACGGCAACGCGCACTACGACTTGAAGCTCGGCTACACCTCAAGCCACCAGCTGGCGCTCGACGCGGTGCCCGAAGGGGCCAAGGTGCTCGACATCGGCTCCGGCCCCGGTGGCATCGCCAGCGAACTGGTGAAGAAGGGCTGCGAAGTCGCCGCGGTGGATCAGCACGCGCCCACCATTCCGGACAAGAACGTGCGTGTCCTCGTGCAGAACCTGGATGAGCCGCCCACCTTCAGCGTGGGGAACTACAAGTACCTCTTGCTGCTCGACGTGATTGAGCACCTGCGCCAGCCCGAGAAGTTCATCGAGACGCTGCGCACGCAGTTTGACTACGAGACCAAGACGCTCATTCTCACCACGCCCAACATCGCGTTCGCCATCACGCGGCTCGCGCTGTTGTTCGGGCAGTTCAACTACGGCAAGTCGGGCATTCTCGACCGAGACCACACGCGCCTGTTCACCTTCCGCTCCATCGAGCGCCTGCTCCGCGACGCGGGCTTCCGCATCAAAGAGGTGCGCGGCGTGCCGGCGCCCTTCCCCAAGGTCTTCGGAGAGAACGCGCTGGGGCTGGGGCTCCTCAAGGCCAACGAGCTCGCCATTCGCGTCTCCAAGACGATGTTCAGCTACCAGGTCTTCATCGTGGCCGAGACGACGCCGGACGTGGACTTCGTGCTTCGCAACACCAAGGAAAAGAGCGCGGAGCGGGCTGCGAAGCTGCGCGGCACCGACGCCGGTCCGCAGAAGACACGGCGAGCGCGAAACCGGACCGACGCGAACACCGCGTCGTAGTTCTGACGCCAAAGCGTGGGGGGGGCGAGGCCCCGGCCGCGCTACCGGCCTGGCTTCTTCATGTGCGCCACGAGTTGATCGAGCGCCGCGCCCCACCCCTGCTCGGCGGAGACGTCGAACTGGCGCTCCAGGACGAGGTCCAGCTTCAGGTCAATTCTCACGGGGGCCTCCTCGTGCGAGGTGGGTCAGACGTGCTGCGGGAGCGGGGGGACGGAGCCGTCGCGAGCGGGCTCGTCCAGGGTCGCCAGCGCCACGCACGCCGCGCCGATGACCAGGAAGTAGTAGTTGCAGAACGCCTGTTTGTTGAACGCGAAGAAGAACAAAAACGTCATCGCGAAACCGGCGGCAAAGCCGCCCGCCGTTCGCGGCATGCGCCACACAGAGAACGCCAGCGCGAGCCCGGCCGCGAGGAAGCCGAACGCTGAAGGGAGCTGCGGCCCCCCGTCCTGCGCGTAGAGCGCGAGGTAGCTCATGGCTTCGACGCGAAACGGCTGGTTGAACTGACACTCCACCACCGAATGCCAGAACTCCTTGAAGTCCCACAACGCCATCGGGAGCGTGAGGAGCGCGCCGGTCGCCACCACTTTCGTTCCCCAGCGCATGAGCGCCGCTCGCGGCGGAAGGACGGAATCTCTCACCAACCAGAAGAGCGGAATCGCCAGCACCAGGTACTGCTTCACCACCAGGAACGCGCCGACGAGGTACGGCAGCACCCGCCACTTGCGCACGAGCGCGAACACCAGCACGGCCAGCGAGAACACCACGAGCGGTTCGGTCCACCCCTGCTCGAGGACGAACAGCCAGCGCGGACTGAAGAGGTAGAGCGCCGCCGCCACCCGGCCCAGCTGCCCCTGCTTCATGAACGCCATCAAGAGCGCGGCCAGCCCCATCGCGGTCAGCTGGGCGTAGCGGTAGTCGCCGAAGAAGCCGTGCGCCGGGAGCACGAAGAACAGGGAGAGCGGCGGGTATGGGTAGCCGAGGTGCAGAATGCCGTTCTCGGAGAGGCCCGGCGGGTAGAACTGCCCGTTGCCGTAGATGTCCGGGAACCGGTGCGAGTACGGATTGGTCCCATGCAGCAGCATCTCCGCGCTGTCCTTCTGGAACATGAAGACGTCGATGTGTGGGTTGGGCGACGTCTGAATCAGCCACACGCCGAGCATGAAGTGCACCGCCACCAACGCCGGAATGTGGAACTTGCCCAGCCACGGCTTCCCCGCCAGCGCGCCCCCTGCGAGCACCGCGGCGGCGGCCAGCCACATGTGGAACGGCGTCAGCCAGTCCTGGGTCTTTGGCTGGAGGTAGACCCCCGGCGCCACCGTGGAGAGCTGAAAGAACTCCCACGCCAATGCCGCCCCTGCCCCGATGAAGACCAGTTGGTGCGCAGGCCGTGCGAAGCGCCGGAGGCCAGACACCGCGCCTCCGAGAATCGTCGCCACGCAGGCCACGGTGAGCCACTTGATCGAGACGGGGTGGAGGTTGCCGTTGGCGACCTGCACGCCCTGGGAGATGGCGATCGCCACCAGCGCCATGGCCGCCGCAACCAGGTGGGGATACCGCGCGCGAGCCGGGGTCATCGCGCCACCGACCTGTCGTGAATCACCACCGTGAACCCGGAGATGTTCTGCACCTCGACCGTTCCTCCCGCCTGCTGAAGCGACGGCAATACCATGTCGGGCGTGGCCCGCGGTTCGGAAGGATGGAAGATGAACGCCAGCACCGGTGAACGCGACATCGCCTCTCGGTAGGGCGGGTAGCGATCCTGCCCAGGCTCGAGCGGGACGATGATGGGGTGCTCCTGGCACAAGAACGTCAGGCGGTACGACAGCCAATACTGCGCCGCGCCGTACTCGATGTGGCGATTCTTCAGGTACTCACACACCGCCAGCTCGTCCTTCGCGCTCCCACGTGGCGACGAGACGGGGATCGGCCCCTTCACATCGGCGCCGAAGCTCAACCACCCGCTCAAGGCCGCCACCGAGAGGTACGGCATCAAGAGCACAGCCGCCCCCTGGGTGCGGAGCGCGGCGACCAGGGGCAAGAGCGCGAACGGGGCCGTCCACACGATGGGCGCGAGGTAGCGCGCGCTCCACATGTCGCTGGGCATGCCCGAGACGAGGAACCCGAGAATGGAGGCCGTGGTCGCCCCGAGCCCGAACAGGCCCACCCGCCGCGCGCCCCAGGGAACGCGCCGCACGAACACCAGCACGAGCGCCAGCGCGATGAAGACGAGCAACGTGCCCGCACCGAACATCTGGAACCAGCGCACCGGCGCGGGCGGGTCCCAGGCGTCCGGGTACAGGTTCGCGCCCGGAACGAACGAGCGGCCCCCGAGCACCCACGGCAGGCACGTCTCCTTCAGCAGCTCAAAGTTCTGGGTCACGTGCGCCATGGAGAACGAGAGCGAGGCCTGCGAGTTCGACGCCCCATCGGCCTGGCGAAGCAGTTGAACCGTGAAGTACCCGGCGACGCTGCCCGCCGCGCCCCCCAGCGCGCGAAGGCCCAGCCGCTTCCACGCGAACGGCGAGTCGAAGCAGACGATCAGCATGAAGACCAGCAGCGGGCCCAGCAACTGGAGGCCGTAGAGGTCGAAGAAGGTGGCGAGGAACCCGAGGAACGCGCCCACGCCCAGAAAGAGCGGCGCCTTCTTCTTCTGCGTCGCGCCGTCGATGAGGAACGCGCCCAGGAACAGGAACGTGATGCACCACTGCCGCGGGGCGCCCAGGGCCACGCCGTTGATGGCGATGGGCGTGAAGACGAGCGGCAGCCCGAGCAGAAAGGCGCGGCCGGCGGACACGTAGCGCGCCGTCACCGCGAAGGCGCAGAACGCCAGAATCAGGTGCCCCAGAAACGGCGCCAACATCAGCATCAAGGGCGTGGGGCCCCCGAAATAGAAGAACGCCGCCACCACCATCGCGTCGAACGACCCCTGGTAGCCCGCGCCCCAGAGGAAGCGGCTCACCTCGCCCTGGAGCATGTGCATCGCCTGCAAGCCGACGATGGCGATGTCAGAGTTCATGCCCGCCGCGTTCAACAACGGCGGAAATCGATAGGCGACGTTGAGCGCCACCAGCGCCAGGAAGGCCCATACGTACGCCGAGGTCTTCGACTGCCGCATTGGGCGCCGCGTTTATCGTGTGAGGCCCTGAATCGCCACGGTTGCGCGGCGAAAGTCACCTGAGACGGCTCGGTTTGCGTTGTTGCGAGAGGGGCAGTTCGAAGGTACCTCTCGCCTCTATGTTTCAACTCGGAATCGATGGGTTCACGTTCGACGACCTCTACCAGCCCGCGGGGTTGAAGCGACTCCACGAGCGATTTCTTTCGCAGTTGGAGAAGGACGACAGCGCCCTCGCCACATCTTTCGCCGCCTATCGCGCGGCGCCCAAGTCGCTCAAGGCGACCGACGAGAGCGCGCTCCTCATCAAGGTCGCGCCCCACGTCACCCGGTTCGTGGGCGCGCTCTTTGGCGTGGCGAAAGAGCTCGCCCAGCTCGGGCACGAGCTGAAGGCCGACCTGTCGCTCTTCGAGTTCAAGCGGGAGTTCGTCACCCGACGCGTGTTCAAGAAGGGCGCCACCGACCGACCGACGGCCGCCGAGGTCCCCGCGCTTGAGGCGCGCATGCAGTTGTTGTTCTCGCTGGCGTTTCCCTCCGCGGGGTCCGATCGCGAGTCGACCGTGGCGCACGTGGTGCTCACGCTGATGCGAATTGAGCGACACCTCACCGCGCCGCAGAAGACCGCCGACGCGGCGCTGGAGACCGAGTGGGCCCGCATTCAAAAGGCGCTCACCTCCACGGCCGCCGGGAAAGACGCGTTCGGCTCGACGCTGGTGGGCGATGACGCGACGCAGGTACGCGGGCTGCTCACGCTGGCCGACCGATGGACCTACGCCAAGGCGCTCTTCAGCCACGACTTCCACGGGTGGAGCACCATCACCCAGCCGAAGCCGCTGGTGTTCGACAAGCTGGTGGAGCTCAAGGCCGCCGACGCCAACATGCCCGAGGCGTTCGAAGGGCCCGACCAGCACCTGCGACGCCGCGACGGGTTCAAGCTCACCGATCCCCGGGCCGATCGCCGCACCGTGATGGGCGAAGTGGACTACTGCGTCATCTGCCACGAGCGCGAGAAAGACAGCTGCTCGAAGGGGTTCAAGTCCAAAGAGGCTCCGCCCGCGGACACCTACAAGAAGAACCCCCTGGGCATCCCGCTCGCCGGCTGTCCCCTGGAGGAGCGCATCTCCGAGGCGCATGCGCTCAAGGGTCAGGGCGATTCGCTGGCGGCGCTGGCGATGGTGATGATCGACAACCCGATGTGCGCGGGCACCGGTCATCGCATCTGCAATGACTGCATGAAGGCCTGCATTTTTCAGAAGCAGGAGCCGGTCAACATTCCGCAGATCGAAACGTCGATGCTCACCGACGTGCTCAAGTTGCCGTACGGCTTCGAAATCTACGGGTTCCTCACCCGGTGGAACCCGCTCAACGTGAAGCGGCCCTACGCCCTGCCCTACAACGGCAAGAACGTGCTCGTGGTCGGCCTCGGCCCCGCCGGCTACACGCTCTCGCACTACCTGCTCAACGAGGGCTTCGCGGTGGTGGGCATCGACGGGCTGAAGCTCGAGCCCTTCCCCGACGAACTGGTGGGCCGCAACGGCAAGCCCGTCGAGCCGGTGAAGGACTTCTACAAGCTCGCCGGCGCGCTCGACGAGCGCATCGCGGCGGGGTTTGGCGGGGTGTCGGAGTACGGCATCACCGTGCGCTGGGACAAGTCGTTCCTCACCCTCATCTATCTGACGCTGGCGCGGCGCGAGAACCTGCGCACCTACGGCGGCGTGCGGTTCGGCGGCACCATCACCATCGACGACGCGTGGCAGCTGGGGTTCGATCACATCGCCATCGCGGCAGGCGCGGGCAAGCCCACCATCGTGCCGATGCAGAACAACCTCATCCGCGGCATTCGCGCGGCCTCCGACTTCTTGATGGCCCTGCAGCTGACCGGGGCGTTCAAGAAAGACTCGCTCACCAACCTCCAGGTCCGGCTGCCCGCGGTCGTCATCGGCGGCGGACTGACCGGCATCGACACGGCCACCGAGCTGTTCGCCTACTACCCGCTTCAGGTCGAGAAGGTCTTCACCCGTCACCAGGCGCTGGCGAAGCAGATCGGCGAGAAGGCCATCTTCACCCGCATGAACGATGAGGAGCTCGAGACGTACGAGGAGTTCCTCGAGCACGGCAAACACATCGTGGCCGAGCGCGCCCGGGCCAAAGCGGCGGGTGAGGAACCGAACTTCATTCCGCTGGTGCGCAAGTGGGGCGGCGTGGCCCTGTGCTACCGACGCGGGCTGACCGAGTCGCCGGCGTACCGGCTGAACCACGAAGAGGTGACCAAGGCGCTGGAGGAAGGCATTCGCTTCATCGAGCGCGTCTCGCCCGTGGAGGCGATTCCCAACCCCTACGGCGCCGTGGAAGCGATGAAGTTCGAGCGCATGCACATGGTCGACGGGAAGCTCCGCGGCACGGGCACGTTCTACGAGCTGTCGGCGCGAACCGTGTGCGTCGCTGCAGGGACGTCACCCAACATCACCTACGAGCGCGAGACGAAGGACGGGCTCAAGCTCGATGACGACGGCGCGTACTTCCGCGGCTACGAGATCGTGGAAGGCCCCGACGGCTGGTTGTTGCGGGAGTCCGAGCCGCACGAAGACATCGGTCGCGACGCGGGCTTCTTCACCTCGTACTCCAAGGGCGGCCGGTTCATCTCGTTCTACGGCGACAACCACCCCACCTACGCAGGGAACGTGGTCAAGGCCATGGCCTCGGCCAAGGACGGGTACGGGCAGGTCGTTCGTCTGTTCGAGAAGGACGTGCGCGCACTCGACGCCAGGGACCAGGCATCGCGCGACGCGGCCCGGGCGAAGCTCTTCGGCCGTCTCGACGCCTCGCTGCTCGCGACCATCGAGACCGTGCAGCGGCTCACGCCCACCATCGTGGAGGTGATCGTCAAAGCGCCGGCTGCGGCCGAGCACTTCCAACCCGGGCAGTTCTACCGCCTGCAGAACTTCGAGCGCCTCGCGCCCATGGTGCACGGCACGCGCCTCGCCATGGAGGGCCTCGCGCTCACCGGGGCCTGGGTGGACAAGAAGAAGGGCCTGCTTTCCACCATCGTGCTGGAGATGGGCGGCTCGTCCCGGCTGTGCGCAGCGTTGAAGAAGGGCGAACCGATCGTGTTGATGGGCCCGACCGGCACGCCGACCGAGATCCCCAGGGGAGAGACGACGCTGCTGCTCGGAGGCGGCCTCGGGAACGCCGTGCTCTTCTCCATCGGCCAGGCGTTGAAGGCCGCGGGGTGCAAGGTCATCTACTTCGCCGGGTACCGGAAGAAGGAAGACTCCTACAAGATGGATGAGGTCGAGGCCGGCACCGATCAGGTGGTCTGGTCCGTCGACTCGGGCGAGCTGATTCAGCCGCGGCGCCCACAAGACGCGACGTTTCGCGGCAACATCGTGCAGGCCATGTTGGCGCACGCGAAGGGCGAGCTGGCGGTCAAGCCCATCGCGCCCTTCAGCACCGTGGATCGCATCATCGCCATCGGCAGCGACCGCATGATGGCCGCGGTGAAGGAAGCGCGGCACGGCGTGCTGCACCCGTTCCTCAAGCCTGACCACGAAGCCATCGGCTCCATCAACTCGCCCATGCAGTGCATGATGAAGGAGATCTGCGCGCAGTGCCTGCAGCGGCACGTGGACCCCGTGAGCGGCAAAGAGTCGTTCGTGTTCAGCTGCTACAATCAGGACCAGAAGCTGGATCACGTCGACTTCGGCCACCTCAACATGCGCCTCAAGGCGAACTCCGTCCTGGAGAAGCAGGCCGCGATGTGGCTCGACCTGCTGCTCAAGGAAGCCCCGGAGACCATTCGCGTATGAACGCTCGAGCCCTCTTGTCCCTGGTGCTCTGTATCCTGTGCGCCTGCGGGAGCGCGCCCTCCACCAACGACGGCGGCGAAAACGACTCGGGACAGCCGATGGACGCCGGCAACACCGACGCCGGGACTGATGCTGGCGTGGACGCCGGCCTCAATATCTCCGTGGAGGTGGAGCCCAACGACGGCAGCTCGGCGACGGCGTTGAACGCCATCGTGCTGCCGGCGGAAGTCACCGGTGTCTGCAACCCGCAGAGCGACCTCGACATCTTCACCGCCAACATGGGCGCGGGAGAGTTCTGGCAGTGGAAGCTCGACGCGGCCGGGTCTTCGTACGCGCCGCACATCGCCATTCACGACGTCCTCAACAAGCAGGCCTCCTACAGCTCGCGCGGAGCCACCAGCCAGAGCACGACGTTGGAGTTCTACGCTCCCGTCGCCGGAGGGTACGCAGCCTTCGTGCGCGACTCGCGCAACGTGCCCACCTCGAGTTCACAGAACGTGGGCGGACCCGCGTTCACCTACAAACTCACCGTCACCCGGTCGAATCGCACCGCCACGCCCATCACGCTCCCCACGAGCTCACCCGTCCTCGGAACGTTGAGCTCGCGCTACGGAATTGGCGTCTACACGTTCACCCTGGCGTCGCCGACCGCGCTCACCCTGTGGGTCAAGGCCAAGACCAAGTCCGCCCCTTCGGACATCGACACGTTCGCCTCCCTGTACCGAATTGGCACCGGCACCATCTACAAGGCCGATGACTTCTCGGCGTCGAACACGGACTCGCAGTTTCACGGCACCTACGCCGCGGACACGTATGTCCTGGTGGTGAACAACGTGAATGAGGCGGCGAACGACCTCACCTACGAAGTCAGCGCCACGTCGCCGTAGCGGCTACGGACGCTCGCCCACCACCACGCAGTTGGTGGCGGGCCACTCGACCGGGCGGCCCGCGTCATCGGTCAAGGCCACGCTGCCCTCGTAGCGGTTCTTCCGAATCCACTCGTTGACGTAGGCCCGGGCCTCGATGCACCGAAGACCGACGCGTTCGAAGAGCGCTCGCCAGCCGTCGAGCGACAACGCCCCGAACTCCTCGTTGATCTCGATGTGCCAGTTCTTCAGGTAGTCCTTCTTGCAGAGGAACTCGTTCATCAAGTGGGCAGACAGTCGCACCGTGTCTTCGCCGTGCCAATCATGAGGCGCGCCTTCGCCTCGCTTGAACTCGGCGGCGAACTTCTTGAACTGAGCGCGCACCTCGGGCTTCAGGAAGCGCATCCGCACGTCGCCCGGGCCAGGACTGATGCCGTCGCGAATGAGTACTCGACCGCCGGGCCTCAACTCGGTGGCCGCGTTCTGAATCGCGCGCTGCAGTTCGCGGTGTGAGTAGTCGGAGTACGAATAGATCTCGTGCGTCACTGAGGAGAAGATGACGGTGGTCGCCGTCCCCGGCGCGAGCTGGCGGTCCGCGGCGTTGCCC
>CAZFXD010000040.1:0-24353 GCA_964522795.1 uncultured Myxococcaceae bacterium | reverse complement strand
TTCGCTACAAGGTCGGCACCAACAGCCGCACCGACGAGAAACACCCGGGCATGGTTCGCGCCGGCGAAGAGAAGATCGTTCGTTCACCCGGCAAGGTCGAGGTGTTCGGCACGCTCATCCGCTCGCACATCACCCCGGAGATCATCGAGGTCGAGAAGGGCGATGAGGTGACGATCAACCTCACCAACCTGGAGCGCGCGGAAGACGAGACGCACGGCTTCACCATCAGCGCGATGAACGTTCACGCCTCGGTGGAACCGGGCAAGACGGTGTCGGTGAAGTTCAAGGCGGACCGCGAAGGCGTCTTCCCGTACTACTGCACCGAGTTCTGCTCCGCGTTGCACCTCGAGATGCAGGGCTACTTCCTCGTGAAACCCAAGGGCTACAAGGCCAAGGCCGCGGCCGAAGCCAAGGCGGACTACACCAAGGCCGACTACGAGAAGCAGCACAAGTCGTGCGTCGACACGCAGGCGGTCATCGACAGCGTGGTCGGGTTCATCACCAGCACCAACTTCAAGGAGTTCCCCGAAGTGGTGTCGATGGTGGACGACGCGACGGATCAGCTGAAGGCCGCTGAGCCCTTCAAGGCCAAGATGGAGGAGGCCGCGAAGAAGAACGACTGGCAGAACGCCACGCTCTGGGCTGGCCAGTGGTGGCAATACCAGGTGAAGGCCGCCGACATCGGCCTGCGCGCCAAGACGTTCCTCGAGCAGCACGGCGCGAAGAAGATCACCAAGTAGCGCTGAGTCCATCGAGCCGGCTGGTGGCGAGGGCTTCGGTCCTCGCTGCTGGCCGGCTTCGACGGTTGTCCCACCCCACACTTTCTTCGACGAAGGAGTCTCCGATGTCCCTGCCTCTCGCCACTGCCGTCCTGCTCACCTGGTTGGTTCAAGCACCTCCGGCCCCGGCCAAAGCTGCGGCCCCGGCTCCGAAGGCAGCGCCGGCGCCGGCTGCCCCCGCGGCAGCGGCTGCGGCCCCGGCCTCGAAAGACGGGGGCAAACTCGACGGCGCCAAGCTGTACGTGGAGCGCACCTGCGTGGCCTGCCATGGCAAAGACGCCAAGACACCCATTCTGCCGGTGTACCCGAAGCTGGCCGGGCAGAACGCGGCCTACGCCGAGCAACAGATGCGAGACATCAAGAGCGGAGCCCGCTCCAACGGGAACACGGCCGCCATGAAGGGAATCATGCCGCTGGTGGCCGACGACGAAATTCCTGCGCTGGCCGAATACATCTCAAGCCTGAAATAACGGATGGCACGCTTGCTGCTTTCACTTGATCGAAATCAACGTCGCACCGAGGAGTGATTCATGAAGACGATTCGCATTCTGATGTTCGGCGCGGTGTTCGCGTCGGGCGCGGCGCTGGCCGCCGGCACGCCTCCGAAGAAAGAAGGCATCGAAGCCAAGGGCTACAAGTGGAACGCGCAGGAGGGCGAGAAGATCGAAGCCCTGAAGTTGAAAGGCGACCCCAAGGCAGGCGAAGAAGCGTTCGAGGTCTGCTCGGCGTGCCACCTGGCGAACGGAGCCGGGCGGCCTGACGGCACCTTTCCCCAGCTGGCCGGGCAGCACGCCACGGTGCTGATCAAGCAGATCGCCGACATTCGCGCCGGCCTTCGCGACAACCCCATCATGTACCCGTTCGCCACCACCCTCACCGACCCGCAGGAGCTGGCCAACGTCACGGCGTACATCGCGGCGATGAAGATTCCGCGCGAGAACGGCCGCGGCCCGGGGACCGACCTCGCCAGCGGCCAGAAGTTGTACGAGCGCGACTGCAAGGTCTGCCACGGCAAGAACGGCGAGGGCGACGCGGTGAAGTTCTACCCGGTGCTGGCGGGGCAGCATTACAAGTACATGCTGCGCCAGGCGACCGACATTCGGGACGGCCGACGACGCAACGCCAACCCGGACATGGTGAAGGTGATCAAGACGTACACCGACAAGGAGATCGACGCGATCGTCGACTACATGTCGCGGCTCCAGATGCCGGAGCACACGCAGAAGAAGTAGCGCGCTCGAGCCTTCCTGGACGGTCCGTCGTTCACAGTCGCCGTCCAGGACCAACGCGAGATGCGAGGGAGCGGGGTCTGCCCGCGCACACCAGAGGAGCCGCCATGAAGTCGACGCCGCAGTCACCTTTGGTCAGCATCCTCGCGCTCGCCGCGGCGGTGGCGATGGGCGCGGCCTGGAGTGCGCCCATCTGGTGGGTGTCGCTGACGGCGCCCAACTACCCGCAGGATCGGTTCCCCGACGGCATTCGCATTCACTTCGGCTTCGACGGGGTGAGCAACGGGTGCACCGCGGCCGCCACCACCAGCCGCGTGGCGCAGGAGACCAACCAGGAAGACCTGGGCTGGCGCACGCCCGGCGACGGCGACGCGAAGCACGAGGCCGAGGCGCACGAGACAGGTGAGCATGAGCGCGGAGAGCACGGGCCCGGCGCGCGTGAGGAAAAGCGCGAAGGCGCGCGCGAAGCCCGGGAGGCGCTGGCGGAGAGCCACGGGGCCCTCGACTGCGTGCACGAGATGAACACCATCAACCACTACGTGGGTATGCGCCCGATTGAGGTCGGCGCCCCGGTGGAGCTCCTGCTCGGCAAGTACCTGCTCGCCATGTTCGCGGTGATGCTGGTCGGGTTTTCCCTGGGCGGGCGAGCGGCGCGCGTCCCCGTGATGGGGGTCGGGTTTGCCGCCGTGTCAGCCTGGATGGTGGTGGAGCTGTTCGTCCAGGGCGGGCTGGCCCGCGCGGTGGCGACCTACGAAGAAGCCGCGGGCAAGTACTTCCGCGAGGCCGAGCGAATCGCCGCCTGGGGCGCGCAGCTGAGCCAGGTCAGCACCGGCATCGTGGTGGGGCTCGTGGCACTGATGGGGTTCATCACCTTCGCCTCGTGGAAGTGGCGCAAGTTCCAGCTGCTGCTGGGCCTGGTCCCCGCCCTGCTCCCGCTCTACTTCGTGGGCGCCTACGCCGGGTGGCTCTGGTTCTTCGGGCACCACATGCACCCCTGGGGGGCCTTCACCCTGAAGCCGTTCATGCCCACGGTCTTCGGGGACGGCAAGGTCGCGCAGTTCAGCACGCACTCCTACCCGCACTGGGGCTTCGGGCTCCTCGCCGCCGTGTTCGTCTTCATGGTGGTGGCGCTGGCCAGGCGCCGGCTCGAGCTGGTGAAGGACGACGACGCACGAGGCGCGGCATGACCGAGCTCGGGTATGGCGTGGCAGCGTTCGTGGCGGTGTCGCTCGCCGTCGCCAACGCGCCCGTCGTCCCCGCGCCCGAGGGCGAGCACGCCGCGCCGTCGCTGCGAGGCAACTGGGGCGGCGCCGGCGAGAAGGCTGAACGCCCGGCGGCTCCGGCGGTGGCCGGCCTCCCCTGGCTCCAGACGTTGATCGATGAAGCCCCCGAGGGGTCGACGCTGAGACTCGAGGCGCGCCGCTACTCGGGCCCGGTGGTGCTGACCAAGGCCCTGACCATCGAGGGGGCCGGCGCGACGGTCGACAGTGGAGGCCGCGGAACGGTGTTCGTGATCGAAGCCGACGACGTGACCGTCCGGAACCTCACCTTCACCGGGTCCGGAGAATCTCACAGCACGGACGACGCGTGTCTGAACGTGCGGGGGCAGCGAACCGTCATCGATCAGAACGCGTTCGAAGACTGCCTCTTCGGCATCGACCTCAAGCAGTCCAACAAGAACCGCATCACCCGGAATCGCATTCGCTCCAAGCGGCTCGAGCTGGGCTTGCGCGGCGACGCAATTCGCCTCTGGTACAGCATGGACAACCTGGTGGAAGGCAATGAGATCAAAGACTCCCGCGACGTGGTGGTCTGGTACTCCAACGGGAACCTGATTCGGAAGAACGTCAGCGCGAACTCCCGCTACTCGCTCCACTTCATGTACGCCGAGGAGAACGTCGTCGAGGAGAACCGCTTCGACAACAACTCGGTCGGCATCTACGTGATGTACACGAACGGGGTTCAGATTCGGAACAACGTCATCTCGCGATCGGTCGGGCCCACCGGCATGGGCATCGGGTTCAAAGAGGCGAGCGACTCGGTGGTGTCGGGAAACACGATTATCTACTGCGCGCTGGGCATCAGCTCGGACCTGTCGCCCAACCAGCCGGACTCCACGATTCTCATCTCCAACAACCGCATCGCCTACAACGGGCTGGGCTTCTCCATCGTGGGCGACAAGCCGGGCCTCAAGATCGAAGGCAATGTCTTCGAAGGCAACGTGGACCAGGTGGGCCAGAGCGGAGGCGGCGGCGCGACCCGCTGCGACTGGAGAGGCAACTATTGGGACGACTACCGCGGCTTCGACCGCGATCGCGACAGCGTGGGTGACACGCCGTACGAGCTGTACGCGTACACCGATCGCATCTGGATGGAGACGCCCGACGCGAAGTTCTTCAAGAACGCCCCGCTGATGGAGATGATCGACTTTCTCGAGCGGCTCGCACCGTTCTCGTCGCCCGACCTGTTGGTGCGAGACGAAGCGCCCCGCTTCACCCGGCCTCCCGCGGGGGCGCCATGAGCGACCCGCAGAAGGCCCCAGCTCCTCCCGCCCCTGCGCCGCGCGCGCGCGACCCGCGGGCCGTCGATGAGCGCCGCAAGTTCCTCCGCGCGGCCGCGGTGGGGGTGGGCGTGGTGGGCTGCTCCATGGTGGGGCTGGTGCCGGTGCTGGGCGACGGGCGCAAACGCCTCCGGCCCCCCGGGGCGCTCGATGAACACGACTTTCTCGCCGCCTGCATCAAGTGTGGCCAGTGCGTGCAGGTCTGCCCGGTCGAAGCCCTCAAGCCGGCCGACATCTTCGACGGCTTCGGCGTGGGCGTGCCCTACATCGACGCGCGGAACCAGGCGTGCGACTTCGCCTGCGACGTGGGCCAGTGCATTCTGGCGTGCCCCACGGGCGCGCTCGCGTACCACAAGCCGGACTTCTTCCCGGTGCGCCCGGGCGCGGCGCTGGCCTCCGCCCCGGTGCTCCTCGCCAAGGCGAAGGACCCCGAGCCGACCATGCAGTTCAAGGAGCGCCTGGGGCTGGCGGTGCTGGAGCGGCCCGGCATGTGTCTGTCGGTGCTGGGCCACAGCGTCAAAGGCCCCGCGCGGGGCGACGCGTTCAAGGGCAAGCACCGCTACCCCGAGGTCGACCGCTGGACCCCCGTTCGGGTCAACGAACACCCCTACGACCTGGACACGTGTGATCTCTGCGTCCGCGAGTGCCCGATTCAAGGCGCCATCACGCTCGAGCCGGTGGTGGGGCACGACGGCGCCACCCGCATGACGCCCACCGTGCACGAGCCCTGCGTCGGCTGTGGGGTGTGCGAGATGATGTGCCCGGCCGAGCCGGCGGCGATCGTGGTCAAGCCACGACAGACCTGGGAGGGCGCATGAGAGCCCACACCTGGGAGGGACTGCGCGCGCTCTTCGGCGCCGAACCCCGCAAGCCCGAGCCGGCGGCGTTCTCGCCCGAGGCGCGACACATTCACGACACCAAGAAGCTGCGCAAGGCCGACTTCGACGCCATGAAGCAGTCGGCCATCGAGCACCGCGCCAACAAGCGCTGGCGGCGCCGCCGATGGACGGTGCTCATTCTCGTCAACCTGATGTTCGCGCTCTCGTACTGGATCGACGTGCAGTTGGTGGAGGGTTCGCTCACCGGCTCGCGCTTCCTCGGCTTTCACCTCATCGATCTCAACTCCGCCCTGCAGCTGATGCTGGCGCACAAGCACCTCATTCGAAACCTCCTCATCGGCACCGGAACCATCGCGCTCGGCTGGGGCTTGCTCGGCGGCCGCACGTTCTGCTCCTGGGTCTGCCCGTACCACTTCCTCTCCGAGTGGGCAGAGAAGCTGCACCTGGCCCTGGCGGCGCGGAAGATCGTGAAGGATCACCCGCTCCACCGCGGGCTGCGCGTGGTGCTGTGGGGGGTCTTTGCCGCGCTGGCGTACGGCACGGGCTACACGGTGTACGAGACGATCTCTCCCACCGGCATCGTCTCGCGCGCGCTCATCTACGGCACCGGCATCTCCATGCTGTGGATCGTGGCGCTGTTGACGTTTGAGGTCCTCTACTCGCGCCGGGCCTGGTGCCGGTACCTCTGCCCCATCGGGCTCACCTACGGCGTGGTGGGCACCTTCTCGCCCGTCAAGGTCAGCTACGACCTGAGCAAGTGCTTTCACGAGCAGGATTGCCGCAAGGTCTGCCTCGTTCCTCACGTCCTGGACACGGTGGTGAAAGGTCGCGCCACCGACACCCGCGTGGACATCGGGCCCGACTGCACGCGCTGCGGCATGTGCGTCGACACCTGCCCCAGCGGCGCCCTCACCTTCCGCATCGCCGGCGTCACCCGCACCTGAGGTCACTCGAATGATTCACATCAAGAGCCTGAGCAAGTCGTTCAAGCGCCTCAAGGTGCTCGACCAGCTGGACCTGGAGATCGCTGCGGGCGAACGCATTGCCCTGGTCGGCTCCAACGGGGCCGGCAAGACGACGCTCATTCGCTGTCTTCTGGGCGAGTACACCTTCGCCGGCACCATCGAAGTGGCCGGGCGCAACCCACGGCACGATCGCCGCGACGTGCTCTCCCGGGTGGGCTTCGTGCCGCAGCTGCCCCCGCCGCTCAAGATGCCCGTGTCTGAGTTGCTGCGCTTCTCCGCCGCCGTCTCCGGCACGCGGGTGGGCGAGATTGAAGAGCTGGCGCGCCGCCTTGGGCTCGACGTGAAGACCTTCGCCCACCAGCCCTTCGTCAAGCTGTCCGGCGGTCAGAAGCAGAAGCTGCTCATCGCCATCGCCCTCGGGCGCGCCGCCGAGGTGCTGATTCTGGACGAGCCCGCCGCCAACCTCGACCCCGAGGCCCGGCACGTCTTCTTCACCCTGCTCGCTGAGCGCGCCACCGAAGCCACCATGCTCATCTCCAGCCACCGCCTGGACGAAGTCGCCGCGCTGGTGAACCGGGTCATCGAGCTCGACCGCGGCAAGGTGGTGCTCGACGATCGCGTCAGCGACTCCACCCTCACCGGGCTGTTGGCCTGCACGCTGGTGCTCCGGCGCGCCGATGCCGCCATCGCCAAGGCGCTCCTGGAGTGGAAGTTCACGGCCGACACCGAAGGCCTCACCTGGAAAGGGACCGTGGCCGGCGCCGATCGCCTGCGCTTCATGGGCCTGCTCTCGCGCTACGTAGGGACCCTCAAGGACATCTCGCTGACCGAAGAGCCGGTGCGCCTCAAGGCGGTGGAGTGATGCGCCGATTCCTCCTGCTGGCGTTCCTCTCGCTCGCCTCGGCGTGCAGCCGCGGCGACCCCAACGGGCCGGTGCCGGTGAAGTTTGATCGCGACGTCTGCAAGGGCTGCGGCATGGCCATCAGCGACCGCCGGTTCGTGGCCGAGATTCGGGGCGGCCCCCGCGGCGAGTTGGTGAAGTTCGACGACATCGGCTGCGCCATGAAGTGGCTCGAGCGGCAGCCGTTTGCCGGCGACCCCACGGTGAAGATCTGGGTGGCCGGTGGAGCCGACGGCGCGCTGGTCGACGCCCGACACGCGCACTTTTCGGGCGGCGCGAAGTCACCCATGGGCTTCGGATACGCCGCTCAGACCTCGCCGCCCGGCCTCGACTTTGAAGCCATGCGGGCCGCGCTTCGCAGCACCGACGCGGGCGCCACCGCGCGAAAGGAAACCCCATGAGTCACCTCACCCTCACCGCTCGCCTCGACGTCCAGGAGTCGGTGCGCGCCAAATGGTTCGTCGTCTACTCACTCATCTTCGGCGCCATCGTGGCGGCCTTCTTCGCGTTCGGGGTCACCGAGTCGCGCGTCCTGGGCTTCATGGGGCTGTCGCGGTTGTTGGTGACGTACATCCAACTGGCGATGGCGATCATGCCGATCTTCATTCTGCTCACGACCGTGCGGTCGGTGGCCGGCGATCGCGAAGCCGGGGTCTTCGAGTATTTGCTCTCGCTGCCAGTGGGCCTGGGGAGTTGGTACTGGGGCCGCATCTTCGGCCGATTTCTGATCGTCTTCTCGCCGGTGTTTCTCGCCATGCTCGCCGCCGCCGGCTGGGCCGTGCACAAAGACATCGAGGTGCCCTGGCGGATGTTCGGCATCTACACCGGGCTGTTGGCGTCGATGTCGTGGTGCTTCCTCGGCCTGGGCATGCTCCTCTCCGCCCTCGCGCGCACCACCGACGTGGCGCAGGGGGCGGCCTTCGTGGCGTGGCTGGTGTGCCTGCTCTTCCTCGATCTCATTCTCCTCGGCGTGATGATTCAGGGGCGCGTGCCCGCCGACGTGGTGGTGGGCCTGGCCCTGCTCAACCCGCTGCAGGTCTTCCGCACCGGGGCGTTGATGCTGTTTGACCCACAGTTGGTGGTGTTCGGGCCGGCCGCCTGGGTGATTCACGACCTGTTCGGCGGCCCCCTCTTCATCGCCTACGCCATGCTGTACCCCACCCTGCTCGGAACCCTCGCCGCGGGCATCGGCTACGTCCGCTTCCGTCGCGGGGACCTGGTGTAGTCGCCCCGGTCGCGCCATGAACCCGCGACGCGTGCGCGTGAACAAGGGGTGGCTGTGCGGCGCGTGCCTGTCGGTGGCCGCCTCGGCCGCCGTGCCGCCGCCGGAACTGCCCCCACTCCAGCCGCTCGTCGACTCCACCCCCACCGGCAGCGTGCTCCGCCCGCCCCCGGGGCGCTACGCAGGCCCCGTGGTGATCGACCGGACCATGCAGCTCGACGGCCGCGGCGAGGTGACCCTCGACGGCCAGGGGCGGGGCACGGTGCTGATCGTGCGGGCCCCCGGCGCACGCGTCACCGGCGTTCAGGTGGAGCGCTCGGGCGCTCTGCACGACCAGATGGACGCCGCGGTGCGCATCGAAGCCGACGGGGTGACGTTCGCCCACAGCCGCGTGACCGACGCGCTGTTTGGCGTGTTCGTCAAAGCCGCTCGCGACACCCTGGTGTGCGGCAACGTGATCGGCGCGCGCAAGGCCGACGAACCGGGCATGCGCGGCGACGGGGTCCGCGTGTGGAATGGCGCCAACAACCGCGTCTTCGGGAACGACATCGACGGCACCCGCGACGTCACGCTGGCCAACACCCACGACAACGCCGTGGTGCAGAACCGCATTCGCCACGGCCGCTTCGGGATGCAGTTGGTGTTCGCGCCCCGGAGCCGCATCGAGCGCAACTGGATCGACGGGAACCTCACCGGCGTGGCCGTGCTGTATTCGGACGAGGTCACCCTCCGCGGCAACCGGGTGCAGAACTCCCCCGGCGTCTCCGGCATTGGCTTCGCCTTCAAGGAGTCCAGTCAGGCGGTGGTGGAGAACAACGCGGTCATTCACTGCGCGGTGGGTGCGCGGGCCAACTCCCCCACCCACCCGCTCAACGTCCTCTACTTTCGGCGGAACCTGTTCGCGCACAACGTCGCGGCCATGGACTTCTACGGAGAGAATGGTGGCCACGTGATTGAAGGCAACCGCTTTGAACACAACCTGGTGCCGGTGTCGGTGAGCGCGCCCATGAGCGCCCGCGGCAACGCGTGGAAAGGCAACCAGTGGGACGACTACCTTGGGTTTGACCGCGACCACGACGGCGTGGGCGACGTGCCTCACGACCTCTACTGGTTCGCCGACCGCATCTTTCTCGAGGAGCCGCGCGCGACCTTCTTCCGCAACACCCCGATGCTGGAGTTGGTCGATTTTCTCGAGCGCCTCGCACCGTTCGCGTCGCCTGAGCTGATTCTGGAAGATCCGCGACCTCACGTCGGCGAGGCGCTGCGGGTGGCGGCGGCCGAACCCTGGGCTCCGTTCGTCCCCGCCTGTCCGGAGGAGGTGCGCTGATGCGACCATCGACGCGATGGCGGTGGTGGGGCCTGGCCACGGCGCTCGCCCTGCCGCAGGCCCAGGCGCAAGACGCCGCCGCCGGGAAAGACGTGTACGGGCCCTGCGCGGCCTGCCACGGGAGCAACGGCGAAGGCGGAAAAGACGGCGAGTACCCCCGGGTGGCCTCCCAGCCCGTCACCTTCATCGTCGAGCAGTTGAAGGCGTTCCAGAAGCGCAAGCGCTACAACCTGCCGATGTTCCCGTACACCGAGCCGCGGGAACTCTCTGATTCGGACATGGCCGACGTGGCGGCGTACCTCACCGCGCTCGTCCTCCCCGCCAAAGCCCCCGAGTTCAAGGAGAGCGACAGCGCCCTCGATCGCCTGCTGGCGATGGAGAAGGTGCTGGTGGTTCCCCGGGTGGAGGGCGACACCGAGGCCGGAAAAAAGCTGTACCGGAAGCGCTGCGCCGGCTGCCACGGCCACGTCGGGCTCGGTCGGAAGTCGGCCCCGCGCCTGGTGGGCCAGTACCCGAACTACCTGATGCGCCAGTTGGAGCTCTTTCGCAAAGGCACCCGAGTCCACGACGAAGAGAACGCGGCCGAGGGCGTGCTCGCAAAATTGACCGAGGCCGATTTGAAGAACGTGCTCGCGTGGCTCACCGCAATTCAAGACGCCGACCCCGAACCGGAGCCAGCACACGACTAAATGGGGACAGGCTACTTTTTCGACGCGGCTAGGCGCATCGCAAGTGGCGAGAATGACTCACGCGCTATGACACGGCTGCCCCGGTCGAAAAAGTAGCCTGTCCCCTTTTTCGGTAAGCTTCGGCGATGGCGCGTTGGCTCGCGATGGTGGCTGCGCTCGTGGCGGGGCCCGCGCTGGCGCAGGGCCGCGGCGTTCCGGTGGGCGGGTTTCCCTCCTGGCAAGAACGCATGATTCAGGTCTACACGAACCGCGCGCGTGCGGACCCGGTCACCGAGCTGGCCGGCTGCAGCGGCTGCGCCGAGAAGGCCTGCTACACCACGGCGCTCACCCCGCTGGTGTGGCTCAACAGCTTGAATCGCTCAGCGCGGTTTCACGCCGCGAACCTCGAGTTCTCCAGCTGCTTCGCCCACAACTCGCCGTGCACCGTCGTCAGCACCATCAACACCACCTACATTCCCAGCCCCGGCACCTGCCTCGGGGAGCCGTCGTGCGCCTGCACCGGAGGCACCGCCAGCTGCTCCACCTCGGGCACCAACCCCTTCGATCGCATGAACGCGTTCGGCGCCGCCTGGTCCGCGGCGGGTGAGAACATCGCGTACAACTTCTCCGCGGCGCCGCGCACCGCGTTCGATCAGTGGATCTTCGAGTCCGACGCTTCGACGGCCTGCGGGTTCCGCAGCACCAACGGGCATCGGGCCTCGATTCTGAGCGCCAGCTACAACTCCGTGGGCTGCGGGTACTACAGCGTCAGCCGACAGATGTACGTGCAGGACTTCACCAACCTCGGCTCCGCCACCGGCACGCTCATCTCGGGCGGACACGACCCTCAGTTCACCGCCGCAGCCGCCACCAGCATCAACTTCCGCGTGAACTACTACGACACCCGCGGCGGGCCGCAGTCCGCCACGCTCAACGTCGACGGCACCTGCACCTCGATGGCGCAGGAGCGCGGCATGACCAACAAGAACGCGACCTGGCTCTCCACCGTCTCGCTCACCGGCACTGCGTGTCGCCGCTACGTGTTCGAGTTCAAAGATCCTGCGGGCGTGGTGGTTCGCCTCCCGCAGACCGGCACCTACGGCGTGGGCGGCTCGCTCGCCACCTGCCCGGACTACGCGGCCGCGGCGCCCGTCGCCTGCGGAGCGACCAACGCGGCGCCGACCATCGCCACCCCAGCGGCCGGCGCCCCGAGCCCCGTGGTGGGGACCGCGGCGGCCCTCTCGGTGCTGGGGGCCGACGACAACGGCGAGCCGGCGCTCCTCTACACCTGGAGCGTCACCGGGCCCGCGGCGGTCACCTTCTCGGCCAACGGCACCAACGCCGCCAAGACCACCACCGCCACCTTCACCCAGCCCGGCACCTACCAGTTCACGGTCACCATCAAAGATGCCGGCAACCTCTCGGTGACCAGCACGGTCCAGGTCACGGTGCAGCAGAGCCTCACCACCATCACGGTCAGCCCTCCCACGGCCACGCTCGCCGTCGGCGCCACGCAAACCTTCACGGCCACGGCCAAAGATCAATTCGGCGTCGCCTTGAGCTCGCCCCCGACGTTCGCCTGGACCACCTCGGGGGGCGGCACCATCTCCGCCGGAGGCGTCTTCACCGCGGGCGCGAGCCCCGGGGGCCCCTTCACCGTCAGCGCGACCGCGTCCGCCAAAACGGGCACCGCCTCGGTCAGCGTCTCCGCGGGCAACGCTCCCACGGTCGCCACGGCCGCGTCCGCCACGCCGAGCCCGGTCAGCGCCAACACCACGGCGCTCTCCGTCCTCGGCGCTGATGATCAGGGCGAGCCGGCGCTCATCTACACCTGGAGCGCGACGGGCCCCCTGGCCGTCACCTTCAGCGCCAACGCCAGCAACAGCGCGAAGCTCGCCACGGCCACCTTCGCCAAGGCCGGCACGTACGTGTTCACCGTCACCATTCGCGACGCCAGCCTGCAGAGCACCACCTCGAGCGTCAGCGTCACGGTCCAGCAGACGCTGACGTCCGTCACCGTCGCCCCAGCGTCGGCCTCGGTGGTGGTGCACGGCACCACCGCGTTCTCCGCCAGCGCCCGAGATCAATTCGGCGACGCCATGACGGTCCAGCCGGCCTTCGCCTGGACGACCTCGGGGGGCGGCACCATCTCCACCGCGGGTCTCTTCACGGCGGGCGCAGCGCTGGGTGGTCCGTTCACCGTGACCGCCGCCACTGGGGCCAAATCGGCCAACGCCACGGTCTTCGTCACGGCCGGACAGCCTCCGTCGGTCGCCACCACCGCCAGCGCCACCCCCAACCCCACCCAGGGCACCACCACCGCGCTCTCGGTATTGGGCGCCGATGACGGGAGCGAGGCCGACCTCAAGTACACGTGGGCCGCCACGGGGCCAGCGCCGGTGACCTTCGCCTCCAACGGGACCAACGCCGCCCGGAGCAACACCGCCACCTTCACCCGGGCCGGCGTCTACAACCTGACGGTGACTCTGTCGGACGTCGGCGGACAGGCGGCCAGCAGCACGGTGATGGTGACGGTCCAGCAGAAGCTCACCTCGGTCGCCATCACCCCCAACAGCACCGCGGTGGCGGTGGGCGAGTCCTTCACCTTCTCTGGCAGCGCGGCCGATCAGTTCGGCAACGCGCTCACCACCCAGCCCGCCTTCACCTGGAGCACGAGCGGCGGAGGCGCCATCTCAGGGACGGGCCTGTTCACCGCCGGGGGCACCACGGGCGGGCCGTACACCGTCACCGCGTCGTCCGGGGGCGTCTCTGGCACGGCGTCGGTCACCGTCTCCACCGGTTCCCCCCCGACCGTCGCCACAGCCGCCAAGGCGACGCCCAACCCGGTGACCGGCAGCACCACCGCGCTGTCAGTGCTGGGCGCCGACAGCCTGGGCGAGGGCTCGTTGAGCTACACGTGGAGCAGCGCGGGCCCGGCGCCCGTCACCTTCAGCGCCAACTCGACCAACGCGGCCAAAGCGGCCACCGCCACCTTCAGCGCCGTCGGCACCTATGCGCTGACAGTCACCATTCGCGACGCGCAATTGCTGACCGCCACCAGCGCCGTCACGGTCGTGGTGCAACCGACCCAGAGCACCGTCGCCGTCACGCCACCCGCCGCCAGCGTCCTGGTGGGCTCGACGTTTCAGTTCACCGCCTCAGGTGCAGACCAATTCGGCGCAGCGCTGGTGACCCAGCCCGCCTTCGCCTGGGCCGTCACGGGCGGCGGGTCGGTGAACTCCAGCGGCCTGTTCAACGCCACCACCGCCGGTGGACCGTTCACGCTGACCGCCACGGCGCTGGGCCAATCGGGGAGCGCGCAGATTTCGGTGGCCACCACGCCAGACACGCGCCCGCCAGTGGTGTCCATCACCTCGCCCGCCGCCGGGAGCCAGGTGTTCGGGGTGGTCTCGCTCCTCGCCTTCGCCACCGACGACCGCGCCGTCGCGTCGGTGTCCTTCGCGGTGGATGGCGCCGGCGTGGGGAGCGTCGCTTCGCCCCCGTACGAGGTGGCCTGGGACACCCGCGCCGTGCCCCTCGGCCTGCACCGCCTGCAGGCGCGGGCGGTCGACACGGCCGGCAACGCCACCGACTCGGCGGACGTGGAGGTCGAGGTCGTGGCCGCGACCGCGCCCGTCGACGTCGAGGCGCCGACCATTCGCATCGTCTCTCCGGCCGCCGCGGCGGAGATTTCGGGAGACCTCGAGCTCAAGGCCGAAGCCATGGACAACACCGGCGTGGTGCGGGTGACGTTCAGTCTCGACGGCGCGCAGGTGGCGGCGCTGAGCACGCCACCCTGGCAAGCGTCCGTGCCCCACGACGCGCTCGAGGTCGGCCCGCATGTGATTACCGCCCAGGCCTTCGACGCCGCGGGCAACGGCGCCAACGCGGCGCCCGTCACCTTCGTTCGCCCGGCTGAGCCCAACCTCACGGGCGGGGTGAGCTGCGGCTGCCAGACGGTGAACAGCGCCTTCGTTTGGCTCCTGGTGCTGGCGGCGCCCTGGTTCCGTCGACAAGCGCGGTTCCCCCAGCGAGGTGACTCCACGCCATGATGACCCTCCTCACGGCAGTCGTCCTCCTGCAAGTCTCCGATGCCCCGCTGCGCGAAGGCCTCGAGCCCGTTGCCGCGGAGCCCGCCCCGGTGACAACCGAGCCGCCGGCGCCCGCAGCGATGCTCGCCTCCACCCGCGCCTGGGCCGACGCGGGCGCGATGCTGGGCATCGGCGCGCTCTCCATCACCACCGTCTCCCTGCTCCAGGCATCGATGTGTCGGAGCAACCCGAACCTGCCCTGCGGGTTGGCGAGCCTCGGCGTCTCCAGCCTCGCGACCCTCGCGCTCGCTCCTGTGGTGGGCTGGGGCGTCGATCGGATTCTCGGCGGTGACGGCCGCTTCATCGACGCGTTTCGTGGGCACAGCATCGGCTACGTGGCCTGGCCGGTCTTGTTGTGGCTCCTGAGCACGGGCTACTCGATTATCGGCGAGGCCGGAAAAGCGACCCTCATCTCGACGCTCACCCACCTCGCCACAGAGGGTTATCAGGCCTCGTGGCTGTGGTTCGCGGTGCCGGCCGTGCTGGTGGGCACGCTGGGCGGCGTGGTCGGGCTCCACCGGGGTCTCGACTTTGATGCCCCGAGGACCGCGGCACAGCCGTAAGCGGCGCCGGTGCGCGCTGCTCGTGGCGCGTCGCCCGATCGCGCGCCATCGCCTCGGACGTTCGCCCGGCCGTTGCGCGAGACGATCTCCTTGATGCCCCTTTTGACCTCGTGCCCGAGCGCCGGCCGCGGACCTACTTCACGCAGTTGTTCGGCGCGCCGTGGCACTTGTTGCACGTCGACGGGTTCGTCATCTTCGACTCGGTGTGCGGGAACCGCCAGGCGGTGACGTACGCGCTCCCGGTGGTGACGAGGCCATTGCCGGTCGGCACCACGTGGCACTCCTTGCAGTCGATGCCGAAGAAGTGGTTCGGGTCGGTCATGTTGCAGGTGTTGCCCTTGTAGGTCGGCGTCAGCGCGGTGGCGGTGAACGGCCGCGTGTCACCGGCCCCAGCGCCCAGGGTGGTGGCGTTGTTCCACACCGTCCCCACCAGATCGCTCCCCGCCTCGTGACACGACCGACAATTGGACGCGATGAGCGGCGAGAGGTGATCGTACCCAAACGCCTTCTTGCCGCCGGCCGCGGTCAGGTGGCACGTCGTGCACGGCACGCCCTGCGCCACCGCCGGGTGCGGCAGGTTGTTGATGCCTCCCTGCGTGGTTCCCAACGTCGCCGCCGGGGGCTTGGGAATGGTGAAGCCGCCCACCGCGATGTACTGCGGCATGCCCGCCGCCCCCAGCCAGTTCGGCGCGCTGGCCGTGCCCGTGCCGGGCCAGGAGTGGCACGCGCTGCAATCTTGCGTGCCTGAGGTGGCGGTAAAAGTTGAGTGATCCTGCGCCGCGAACACGGCGGTAGGCCGCACGTTCATGTGGCAGTTGCTGCAGCGGCCTGTGGTGCCGTTCATCACCAACGACGCGCCGCCGGTGAACTTCGCGTGGAACTGCGCCTGCGCCCACTCCTTGCCCTTCACGCCCGTCACCGACGAGATGCCCACCTGCGTGTGACAGAAGTTGCAGTCGTGGCCGGTGACGTTCACATCCGCGTGCGTCAGCTGCGACAACGTCCCCGCCGGCACACCGGTTCCGGCGCCGGCCGAGGTCACCAGGGTGGAGTTGGTCAGCCCCACCGGCAGGTTGTTGTTGGTCCCCAGCTGCGTTCCCCCGCCGTTGGTGACGCCGTGGCAGTTCTGACAGAGCGAGGTCGACGTGGGGTGGAAGTAGGTCGCCTTGCTCCAGGCGCTCCCAGACGTCTTCGCGTCGGCGGCATGGCACGCGGCGCAGTCGAGGGCCGCCACGCTGGTGGGGCTGTGACTCATCCACTGGCCCTGGTTGTTCGTCCCCACGCCCAGCGAGAGCGTGTACGACCAGCTGCTCTGCGTGGGCGGCGTCGCCGGCGGGTTGGAGACCGTGTGGCAGTCTTCACAGCGCGTCGGCTGGGGGCTCGCGGTGGGGTGGTAGGCCCCGGTGGCCCAGAGCGTCGCCGCATGGGAGGCCGTCGCCGCCGCGCCGAGGGCGCTGGGGTGGCAGGTCGCGCAGGCCTGGAAGGTGAGCAGGGTCGACTGGTGGCTCATCTTGTAGTGCGTGCCGTTCGAGGTGTCTGACTTCGCCACGTCCACCATCAGCGGGTAGTGACAGCTGACGCACTCCCTGGGCGTGGCGCCCGCGATGTTGGCGTGGAAGAGCGCGCCCGCCCACGAGCCGCCGGCGTTCTTGTGACACACCGAACAATCCGCCTGGCTCACGGCCGTCACCGACTGTCCGCCGAGCGTGACCGCCGTGGTGAACTGCGCGGCGTGGTCCATCGGCTGCAGGTTGGAGCCCGCCTGCATCACGATGCCCACCGGCAGCATCTGCGCGTGGCAGTCGGAGCAGTTGGTGGTCGGCTGCGGAATGGGCGTCACCGTCCCCGCCGGGGTGGCGCGGTAGTTGGTGAGCGAGCTGTGGTACTGGCCGTTGGCGTAGCTCGTCGCCGTGGTGCCCGTGCTGGTGTGACAGTGCCAGCAGGTGCTGGTGATGGGCGCCCCGGTCGGCCCGGCGTACAGGCCCTCGCCGTTCAGCACGGGGGAGGTGTGCACCATGCCGTTGTAGAGCGTGGCGGCCTGGGTGCTCATGCTGGTGACCAGAGCTCCCGTCTTGTGCAGGGTGGTGCTGTTGACGGTGATGAACTGGTCGCCGCCGCTGGTGAAGGCCGAGCCCGGGTACTCCACCCCGCCCTTCCAATCGCCGCCGAAGGTCGAAGGCGCCCCCGCCTTCCAGTAGTTCACGTAGGTGTTGGCGATCACCGTGGCCTGATGACAGCCGATGCAGTCGCCCGTGCCCTGCGTGACGTGATCAAACCCGAGCAGGGTGGCCACCTGCGCCGCGGTGAAGCCGGGCTGCAGGTCGGGTCGCTGCGACCGGTGGCAGGCGATGCAGGTAGAGCCCGACACCGTGCTCGCGCCGTGGGTGAACACTCCGCCCACCCAATTCTGGGTGCTGCCCCACACGCCGGTCCCCGGGCCCGCGTGGCACACCGCGCAGTCCAGGCCGTCTCCGTGCGTGATGCCGCTGGCGTTGGTGCCGTAGTCGAACGGAGAGTTCTTGTAGGTCGTGCTGACCCACCCCATGTCGTTCGTCGGCCGCTCCCCGGCGTGGCACGGGAGGCACGTGGGCGGGTTCGCGGCCCCGGCCAGGTGGTACTTCCCGCCCGACCACGACGCCCACGGCGCCTGCGCGCTCTTCATGTGGCAGTTGGTGCAGTCTCCTTTGGCCGAGACGGTCGTGTGATCGTACGTCACGTTGGCGGGGAGCACGGCGTTGACCGAGGTGAGCACCAGGTTCGGCCTCGAGTTGGCGTGGCAGTCGACACAGCTGCCCGGCTGCACGGTGATGGCCGCGTGGTACTTGGCCGGGGTTCCCCCGTCGCGTCCCTTGGCCCAGCTCGCGCTCACCGTGGCTGACGGGCTGATGTGACACTGCCCGCAGTTGGTGGTCACGAGCCTGGTGGACGTCGGCACCCCACCGTCCCACGAGACCGCGTCGTGCTTCATCTCGGCCGACGACGGCGTGCGCGGCGGGCTGGCGGCCACCGGGCCCACGAACCCATTCGGCACCGCGTCGGCGTGACACGAGGCGCACGCGGTCGGCGCTGGCAGATTCAGCGTGGCGAGCGACGAGTGCAGCAGGCCCGGGAAGTAGACGCTGTTGATCGCGCCTTCGTGGCAATTGGCGCAACTGCTGTTGGCGGCCGCGGCGAACTCAGTCGAGGCGTGGTCCATCGACATGGGCAGCGTCTGAGTCTGCGCGGTGAGGCTGGTGATGCTGGTGGAGGTGTACTTCGGCACCTGCACCGCCACGCTCACGCTGGCCGCCGGGTCCGCCACCCTCCCGACCGGCGCCCCGGGAATCCCGTTGATGTGGCACATCAAGCAGGTGGAGGGGTTCGTCATCTTCGACGTGGTGTGGGGGAAGCTCCACGACGCCGCGTAGGTGGCGCCGGTGGTGGCCACCGCGGTCCCGCTCGGAATGACGTGGCACTCCAGGCAGTCCACCGGGAAGAAGTGTTTGGGCGCGTTGACGTTCAGGCCGTTGCCGAACTGCGCCACGATCGGCCCGAGCGTGAACGGTCGCGTATCTCCGGCCCCCGCCGCCAGGGTGGTGGCCCCGTTCCACGCCGTGCCCACCAGGTTACTGCCGGCCTCGTGGCACGAGTTGCAGTTGGTGCTGACGAGCGGCGAGGCGTGATCGTACCCCTTGGCGTTCTTCCCGCCGCCCGAGGTCGCGTGGCACTGCGTACACGTCGTGCCCGAGGGGTGCGGGAGGTTGGCGATGCCGGCCTGGGTGGTCACGCTGGTCGCCGGCGGCTGCGAAATGGTGAAGCCGCCGACCGAGATGAACGGAGGCGTTCCCGACGCGCCGTGCCAGTTGGGGGCCGCGGCGGTGCCCGTTCCCGGCCACGAGTGGCACGAGCTGCAATCTTGAGAGCCGGCCACCGCGGTGAAGGTGGAGTGATCCTGGTTCGGGTACGCCGCACCCGGCCGCTCGTTCATGTGGCAGTTGCTGCAGCGGCCCTGCACCCCGTCCATCACCAGGGCCGAGGACGAAGTGAATTTGGTGTGGAAGACCGCCTGCGCCCACTCCTTGCCCATCGCCGCGCCGGTCGAAGGGCCGAGCTGCGTGTGGCAGAACTTGCAGTCGTACGCGGTGACGTTCACATCGGCGTGCGTCAGCTGCGCCAGGGTGGTGGGCGCGATGCCGGTGTTGGCGCCGGCGCTGGTGAGCGTGGTGGAGTTCGTCAGCCCCAGCGGCAGGTTGTTGTTGGTGCCGATGACCGACCCGCCGCCGTTGGTCACGCCGTGGCACTCCTTGCAGCTGGCCAGCACCGGGACCGGGGCGTGCAGCGGCGCCGACTTGCTCCAGGCGCTGCCGGTCTTCTTCGCGTCGGCCGCGTGACACACCACGCAGTCCTTGCCCACCACGGCCGGCGAGAGGTGGTTCTGGTACTGCGGGCCGTTGGTCGCCGTGCCGCCGAGGGCGAAGGTGTACGTCACCGTGCTCCTGGTGGGCGCGCCCGCGGGAGGCAGCGAAGCGGCGTGACACTCGACGCACGCGCCCGGCTGCATCGGCACCGTGGGGTGCAGCGTGCCGGTCTTCCACTTCGTCGCCAGGGCGGGCACGGTCGGCGCGGCCAGGGTGTTGGCGTGGCAGGTCTCACACGCCTGAAGGGTGAGCTGGGTCGACCGGTGCTTCATGGTGAAGGTCGTGCCGCTCGTCACGTCGGACTTCGCCGCATCGGCCATCAGCAGGTAGTGACACCCCACGCATTCCTTCGGGGAGGCCGTGCCGATGTTGGCGTGGAAGACGCCGTCCGACCACGTGTTGCCCGGGAGCTTGTGGCACGCCGAGCAGTCCAGCTGCGCCGCCGAGGTGACCGTGACGCCCCCAATCACCGTCGGCGCCGCGAATGGCGCGGCGTGATCCATCGGAATCAGCGTGGAGCCCGCCTTCTGCACGATGTTCACCGGCAGCCCCGGGGAGTGGCAGTCCGCGCAGCGCGTGGTGGGCTGCGGGAACGCCACGACGCCGGCGTCGGGCGAAGAACGGAAGTTGGTGAGCGCCTTGTGAAACTGGCCGTTGTTGAAGCTCGTCACCGTGGTGCCGGTGCTGGTGTGGCAGTGCCAGCACGTCGTGTTGTCCGGCATTCCGGTGGGGCCCGCCTTGAGCGGCGTGGGGACCACGGACGAGGTGTGGAGCATGCCGTTGTAGAGCGTGGCCGAGATGGTGGTGGTGCTGGTGACGAGGTTGTTGGGCCCGGAGCGGTTGAGCGAGGTCTCGTTCACCGTCACGAACTGCGTCGCCGACGTCGCGAACGTCGAGCCCGGGTACGGCACCCCGTCTTTCCAATCGCCGCCGGGGAGCGTCGAGGCCGTCCCCGCCTTGTAGTAGTTGACGTACGTGCCCGCATCGACCGTGGCCTGGTGGCAGGCGAAGCAATCGCCCGCGCCGTTGTTGGCGTGATCAAACCCGAGCAGCGTCGCGACCGTGGCCGGGTTGGCCCCCGGCTGGAGGTCCGGCCGCTGCGACGCGTGGCAGGCGATGCAGGTCGTCCCGGAGATGGTGGTCGGGCCGTGCTTGAAGTTCCCGCCCACCCAGTTCGGATTCGCGCCCCACGCCCCCGTCCCGGGGCCGGTGTGGCAGAGCGCGCAGTCCTGCCCGTCGCCGTGGGTGATGTTGTTGACGTTGGTCCCGTAGTCGAAGGGCGACTTCTTGTACGTCGTGCTCACCCACCCGGTGTCGTTCACCGGTCGCTGGGCCGCGTGGCAGCTCTGACAGGTGGTGGGAGACGTCGAACCGGCCAGGTGGTACCGCCCGCCCGACCACGAGGCGAACGGCGCCATGGCGCTCTTGGCGTGGCAGCCGGCGCAATCGCCCAGCGCTTCGGCCGAATCGTGGTCAAACGTGACGCCGGTCGGCAGCGAGGTTCCAGTCGACGTGAGAATCCCCGACGGGCGGGAGTTCGCGTGACAGTCGACGCATGACGACGGCTGCCCCTGCCCCGCGGACGCCAGTGACGAGTGGTAGAGCGCGGGGCTCGTGCCGGCCCGTCCCGCCGCCCACGTCGACGTGCTCTGGCTCGAGGGAGCCGCGTGGCACACACCGCAATCAGCAGGGACGATGGCCGTGGAGCTCGGCGCCCCACCCACCCACGCCACGGCGTCGTGCTTCATCTCGCCCGACGCCGGCGTTCGCACGGGGTTCGTGGCCTTCGGCCCGACGAAGCCTTTGGGCATCACCGTGTGGCAACTGCCGCACTGTGTCGGCTGCGGCGAGGTCAGGTTGGACAGCGCAGAGTGCAGCGTGCCGGGAAAGTACGCGCCCGCCGCGGCGCCCACGTGGCAGGCCGCGCACGAGGCCAGCGTGGCGGACGCGATGTCCGCGGACGCGTGGTTCATCGCCATGGCGAGCGTCTCGGTCTGAGGCGTGAGCGAGGCGATCGACGTGCCCGCGTACGTCGGAATCAACTCCGCCACGGTCACGTCGCGGCTGTGATCCCACACCAATTGGGCCGGCGCGCCGTTGGCGCCTTTCCACTTGTCCGTCTGATGACACGCGCTGCAGTCCGCGCCGCCGGTGTCGGGGTGCGTGAAGCCAGCGACGGGCAGCGCCGCGTAGACCGCGCCCACGTCGTGGCACACCGCGCAGCCGTCTGTGATGCCGGCGTGATCGAACGGCACCTTGGCGCCCGAGGGGTGGCAACTGAAGCAGGACGCGCTCTGGTACGCGTAGCCGGTAACGCTGTTGTGCAGCGGGTTGGTGACGAGCGGCGCGTGTTCGTGGCACCCGACACAGTTGATGTCTTTGAAGCTGGTCGCGTTCGCCGGGTGACACGATTCGCAGGCGATCGGCCCATCCGCGGCGGTCGCCCCGAGCGCGTGCACCGATGCCCCGGTGATGGGAAACCAGGTGTGATTCTCGGGCGTGAGGCCGGGCATCGGCTGCGAGGGCTTCGAGCCTTGCGTGCACGACGCGAACGCGACCATCGCGGCGATCACGAACCCTCGCGCCCAAACGTTCCGCATCCGGCGAATGGTACGCCAAACCGACGTGGGCAAGCCCTGTCTCCCCCATGAGAATTCACGCGAGGTACGACCTCACCGCACGCCGGGCCTTGCAGTGGGCAGGCTCGGTTGCCCACCCGCGAAGGCACGCGCGCGTCGCAGCTCCGTTGTTGCTCGGGGACGACACTCGCAGACGTCCTGCGCGAGGGCCTGCGTGGTTGGGTGACGGCGCACGGCTTGCTGTGTCCCTTGCATGCCCCGAATCTCACTCGCGCCTTTCGCGCTGCACGGCCGCACCGCACCCGACGCGCGCTCCCTCCCCCCGGTGTTGATGGTGGTGCTGTTGGCCCTGGGCGCCGGAGCTTGTGGCGGGAGCATCGCAGGGCCGCTCGACGATGCGGCGGGGGACGACGGCTCGGCCACCCCGCGCTCGCCACCCACCGGGGCCGGTCCAGGAAGCAGCGTTCCCCCCGGCGACGCAACTCAGCCGACCTCGTTCGACGACGGCGGCACCGCACCTCCCCTCGGCGACGCGGGGTCGATGGCGGACGCCGGGGGGCCGACGCGCGACGGCGGGTCTCGCCCGATCGACGCCGGGAGCCAGGCGGCTGACGCGGGCGTCCCGAAATTCGACGCTGGCACGCCGGCCAAAGATGCCGGGCCGTCGACGAGCGATGCCGGCGGCTCGACCACCGACGCCGGCGTGGCGCCGTTCGACGCAGGGCTTCCGGGCAAAGACGGCGGAAGCTCCGTCGTCGACGCCGGTCAGCCGCTCCCCGGTTCGTTCGTTCACCCAGGCATCCTGGTGAACAAGGCGCAGCTCGACTTCGTGAAGGCGAAGATCGCGGCCGGTGCTCAGCCGTGGAAAGGCGCGTTCGACCAGCTGAAGTCGAGCTTTCTCGGGAAGCTGACGTACACCACGCAAGGTCCCGTGCCGGTGTTGATGTGTTCGACCAGCAGCGGCATCTCCGCGGGAGTGCCGCAAGCCGGGTGCACCGAGATCAACAACGACTCGGCCGCGGTCTACGCACAGGCGCTGCTCTGGTATTTCACCGGCGACGCCACGTACGCCCAGAACGCGATCGACGTCATCAACGCCTGGTCGTCAACGCTGCAATCCATTCCGTTCGACCAGCCCCGACTCGCCAACGGCGAACAGGCGTACTGGCAGAATCTCCTCGTCGCCGGCTGGTCTGCCGAGTCCATGCTGCGCGGCGCGGAGATCATTCGCTACACGAGTCCCCTGTGGAAGAGCGTCGACATCGCGCGCGCTGAGACCATGTTCCGCACGCTGTACCTCCCGCTGGTGAAGGCGGGGTGGACCGGGGGCGGCAACGGCGCCATGACCTGGGCCGAGGCCGTCATCAACATCGGCATCTTCACCAACGACCGCACGACCTATCTGGACGGAGTCACCGAGTGGCGCTCGGCGGCCAAAGCGCTCGTGTACCTCAATCGCGACGGCACCCACCCGGCCTACCCGTACCAGCCCGGCAAGACCACGAGCGTCTACGGCACGCCTGACAAATTGAAGACGCTCTGGGGCAGCCCGACGGCATACCTCGAGGGACTCGAGCGCGAGACCTGCCGCGACCTCGGGCACACGTTCATGGGGCTGGGGGCGATGGCGAACTCCGCGGAGACCGCTCGCATTCAGGGCACAGACTTGTACGGCGACCCCGAATACAAAGACCGTTTCCTCGCGGGGTGGGAGTTGAACGCCGACTACGTGAACCAGATGCTGGACCAGATGGCGGCAACGGGGATGACCGCCACGCAGCTCACCGCCACCACCTGGGCTCCGTCGCGCAACTGGGTCTGCCCGGACTTCAAAGACGGCGGCGGCAGCGCGTTCCTCGGGAGCGAGCTCACCTACAACCACTTCGCGAACCGCCTCGGAATCGCGATGCCCAACACCAAGCTCCTGCTCGAGCGAAAACGTCCGCAGCCGGGCGGCAACCACCTCTTCTTCGAGACGCTGACGCACTACGGCGCGCCGTAGCTCAGCCGCGATTTTGTACTCGCCGGCGGCGCACCACGAGGCCGAGGCCAAGGAGCGTGGCGAGCTCCAGGGGTGAAGTGGTCGCACAGCCGCACCCGGTCATCGGCTCGTTGGTCGCATCGCCACCAGCCCCCGCGCCTCCGGTCCCACCACCCGATGCGCTGGGGGAACCGCCAGAGCCGCCCGTCGCACTGCCACCAGAGCCGCCCGTCGCACTGCCGCCGGAGCCGC
>CAZFXD010000039.1:12240-24432 GCA_964522795.1 uncultured Myxococcaceae bacterium | reverse complement strand
TCAAGAGCCGCGAGCGAGCGTCGCGCCTTCGAGCGCTGATGACGCGCGCTCAGGCTTTGTGCTGCAGCGCCCCGTCCATGATGCGCCCGTCCTGAATATGCAGGGCGCGCTTGGCGTGCTTCACCACCCGGGGGTCGTGCGTGGAGAAGAGGAACGTCACCTTCTGTTCCTGATTCATCTTCAGCATCAGGTCGATGATCTGATCGCTGGTGGTGGAGTCGAGGTTGGCGGTCGGCTCGTCGGCCAGCACCAGGTTCGGCTGGGTGATGAGCGCGCGTGCAATCGCCACGCGCTGCCGCTGCCCGCCCGACAGCTCGTCGGGGCGGTGCTTCAGGTACGGCAACAGGCCCACCGCGTCGGCCAGCGCCTCCACCCGCGTGCGGAGCGCCTTCGAGCTCTCGTGCCGCGCGCCCACCGAACAGGGGAACTCGATGTTCTCCGCCACGTCGAGCACGGGAATCAGGTTGAAGCTCTGAAAGATGAACCCGATCTTCTTGTTGCGCACTTCCGCCAGGTCATCGAAGTCGCGCTGCGAGACGTCTTCCCCGTCGAGCACGTAGGTGCCCCTGGAGGCGCGGTCGAGGCACCCGATGATGTTGAGCAGCGTCGTCTTGCCGGAGCCCGAGGGGCCGGTGACCACGGTGAACTCGCCGCGCTCCACCGCCATGTCGACCCCGTGCAGCGCCGTCACGGTCGTCTTGCCCAGTTGGTAGTGCTTCTCAATGCCCTTCAGCGAGATCAGTTCCATCGCACCCCTCAGTAGTACAGCCGAGCCTCGAACATCGCTCGAAACGTCATCGGCACCATGCCGTATTCAGTCATCACTTCGTTGGTGGACGGCACCGTCGAGCCCTTTTCAATCAGCCCGGGCACCGGGAGAAAGACGAACGCCGACAGGTTCAACCACTGCGTCACGCTCCACGCCAGCGACGGCGTCCACATGGTGGAGAGGTCCTCCAGGTTCGCAATCACCACCAACTGAAAGGTGAAGTCGTCGCGAATCTGCGGCTTCTGGTAGCTGGCGAACAAATAGTGTCGCCGGGTGGGTTCAAAGGAGAACTTCTGCGGCACCCCGTCGGCCGAGCTGCCCGAGAAGAAGTTGGAGACGCCTGGAACCGCGATGCCGAGCGCGTTGGCCTGGCGAACCAGGTCGAGACCGGAGACGAGGTTCTGCGCGTCCTCCGGCGTGTAGCCGTCGGCCTGGTAGAGGTACTCAATCGAGAGCATCGAGTCGTCGTCGAACTGCCGCCGCGCCCCCACCAGGAGCCGAGGAAGGACGGTGGTGGAGTTGAGCTCGCGCTTTGAAATCACCGCGTCGCCGTCTTTCACGCAGGCGGCCGCGGCGAGCCCCGACGTAACGCACTTTCCGTTCACGTAGTCGCGCGTGCTCCCGCTCTGAAACAGGGCCTCGACGTGCAGCTCGTAGTCCTTGAAGAAGTACCGGCTGAAGGACAGGCCCACGCGCGGCTTCCGCTCGAACACATCGTTGTATTGATTGCCGTAGAAGAACATCAGGTTGACGTCAGAGTCGAAGAGGAGCGCGTAGAGGCGCGCCGCGACCTGGTAGTGAACCTGCGAGTCCTTCTTGTCCCAGTCTGGCCAGACCAGGAACTGGTAGGGCAACCCTGAGACGCTCTTCATCACCGCCGGCGAGAACAACAAGGTCCCCGTCACCCACTCGGTGGGCACCTCGAGCCGCGCCATCCACACCCCGGCGCGCTGCGACGTGGGGTCGGTGGGGTCTTTGCGGACGTTGAGGACGTCGGTGGGGTTGTACGCAAGCCCCGCGCCCCAGGTCAGCCGCTTCTTCCCGATGAGCAGGTTCAGGGCTGGAAAGAACTCCTGCAGCACGTACAGCTCATTCAACGACACCAACGGGCGCGCGCTCGCCACGTCCTTGGGCCGGGCGTCGACTTCGTTTCCCGTCGAATCGACTGTTCGATAGTTGCCCGCCGCCTGGAAGATGAACGACGCGTCGGCGTAAGCGAGGCTGCGTTCGCCGTACTCAATCTTCATCTGGCCGTTGGCTTCGACCAACTCCGACAGCTGCGCCACTTCGTCCGAGGGAATCAGCCCGCCAACGTGCGCGCGGGTGTAGGTCGTTCGCGACGAAAGAAACCCTGTGCCCGACGTGGCGGAGACGACCAACGCCAGCAGCGCAGAGTGAACGACCACCATCACCTACCGACCAAGGTCTGACTGACTGAAGCGCTGTGGCGGCGCGTCGACGTTGAGCTTCATCTTCTTCATCACCATTTCCGACTGGCGCGCTTTGACGAGCTCGTTGTGCATCACCACTTTGGCCGGGCGCGTGTAGCCCTTCTCCAGCTCCTGGTAGTCCGAGAAGTCGGCGGAGCGAATCATCTGTCCGCTGGTGCCGAAGTACTGCCCCTTCACCGGCTGGAAGTCGCTGGTCCGGACGTAGAGGCGAATCTTGTCGTACGAGGTGTCTTTGGACTTCGCCTTCAGTTCGACCAGGTAGGTCCCCGGCACGTCCGAGGGCATCATCGTTCCTTCGAAGTCGACCTCGTAGTTCACCCGGAGCACGTCCGCGTTGTTGAAGTCGCCGCCCTGAAAGTTCTCCCGGTTGGCGATGCGCGTGGCTCGCTTGAGGTTGGGAATGTAGAGCCACAGGTTGTCCTTGTTGCGCAGCATCTCCTGCCCTTTGACGCTGGCCGGCTCCGAGAACCACACCCGGAATTTGTCGTCTTCGGCTTTGAGAAACTTCATCACGTAGGTGCGCGAGGTGCCGTCTTCTCGGGTGGCGGTCATGGTCGCCTCCGCTTCGAACACGCGCGGGGCCATGATTTCGTCGTACTTCTTCAAGATCTCGCTCGCGCTGGGCTCTTTGGCTGCCGGGGCCGCGGTGAGGAGTGTGAGAACCAAAAGAGTCGTATTCATGTGAGCTCCGTTACGGCGTTCGCAAGGCTTCGACGGGGTCCAACCGAGAGGCGCGCCAGGCCGGCCACGACGAGGCGATCACCGCGCCCAGCAGGGCCACGCCCACCGCCAGGCCCACGAACGTCGACTCGACGAAGGGCCGCACCACGGCGTGGGGAGAGAATCCAGACAGCGGGGGCACGAGCCCCTTTCGACCGAGCAGGGTCACCAACACTGTTCCCACCAACGCCCCGGCCGAGCCGCCGAAGATGCCAATCACCGCGCCTTCGATGATGAACATCTGCATCACCGCGCGGCGTTTGACGCCCAACGCCAGCATGGTGCCGATTTCGCGCACCCGCTCGAACACGCTCATCAGCATGGTGTTGATGATGCCGGTGATGACGATGATGAAGAGCACGACCGACACCGCGCCCAGGACGATCTGCTGCCGGCGAATCACATCGCGCACGAACGGCTGCAGCTCACTCCAGGTGTGAACTTCGTACTCGGGGCCGAGGGCCGCGCGGAGCGCGTTGGCCCGTTCGTCGAGCTTCTTCACGTCGTCGATGGCCACGGCGTACTCCGTCACCCGGCCTTCCAGGCCCAGCAGCGACTGCGCGGTCGACAACGGCATGGTGAGCACGCGCTTGTTTTCGAACGGAAAAGAGCTGGCGGACAGGCCCTTGACGTTCATCTCCAGCGCGTTGACCCGACCGTTCGGGCTCTGCGTCTGCACGGAGACGTGATCTCCCGGCATCAAGTGAAAGCTCTGCGCCAGCTCGTACCCGAGCAGGGCGTGAGGGCCGTCGCCCTTCTCCAGGGGACTCCCCTCCTGCACCGTCGTGGCGGCCTGCGGGCAGGCGTCTTTCTCGTGGAGCAGGTCCGTGGCCTTCCCTACGAACATGGTCGAGGTGACGCCGTTGGACACCAGGCCTCCGAACTGAATGCGCCCCGTCACGCCGGTGATGCCGGGGACGCCGAGAATCTTCTTCATGAACGCGTCGTCGTACGGAATGTTCATTCCGGTCGGCACCGAGTCGATGTTGTCCATGAATCCCTTCAAATGGACCTGCATCGCCCCCGTGCGTCCGAGAATGACGTCGTCCGTCATCATCTTCATCATGCCGCCGGTGACTCCACGCATGACCATCACGGCCATCACCCCGAAGAGAATGGCCACGCCGGTGATGATGCTGCGGCGCCGGTTGCGGCGAACGTTTCGAATGGCGACGTTGACGAGTCTCATGCGCTGGCCAACGCCTCCACCGGGCGAAGTCTGGCCGCGCGCAAGGCGGGAAAGATCGACGCCAGGGCGGCGCCAATCGCGGCCTCCGCCACCGAGATGGCGAGGAACGAGGGCACGATGACCGGGCGAACGACCGAGTCGACGGTGGTGCCCGGCGGGTTGAGTGGAATTCCCTTCTGCGCCAACCACCAGGTGATGGCGGAGCCGATGGTCACACCCAGCAGCCCGCCAATCAGGCCCAGGAGCGAGCCTTCAATCAGAAAGAGTTGGGCAATCTTCCGTCGGCGCATGCCCACAGCGAGCATGGTGCCGATTTCACGCACCCGCTCCATCACGCTCATGGCCATGGCGTTGACGATGCCCAGCAGCGCCACGAACAAGAAGACGTTGGTGATGATGCCGAAGAAGAAGTCCTGCGTGCCCACCATTTCCACGATGAAGGGCACCAACTCTTCGAAGGTGCTGACGGCGTATTCGGGGCCGATGGCGGCGGCCACCGCGTCGCGCACCTGGTGCAGGTCGTCCATGCGGTTGATGGCGATGCCGTACTCCAGCACGCGGCCTTCCATTCGCAGCAGTCGCTGCGCCGTCTTGAGCGGGGCGAAGCCGATGCGCTTGTCGCCCGGCGAGCCGAGAACGGCGGTCCCCGCAATCACCACGTTCTCGCCGTTGAGCGACGCGTCGCGGTCTGGCGCCAACAGCGCGCTCTGCTGCGTCACATCGGGCAGGGGGGCGTCTGGCGGCTGCACGCTGACGTCGAGCCCTTTGGCGAAGTCGGCGTTGAGCACCACCGCTGACGCGTCGGAGCTGGGAAACCATCGTCCCCGGCTGATCCACTCGAACCGCTGAGGCGTCACCTTGGGCTCCAGCGCCGGGTCGAACGCCGTCACGATGAAGAACGAGTTCTTGCCCCGGTCCTCCGGCGCGAGCTCCGAGCCGTCTTCCGGCGGCGGCTTCTTGTCGGGCGTCGTAATCATCCCGCCGAAGTCGATGCGGGGCGAAATCGCCTTCACGCCCGGCACGGCCAGAATCTTCGCGCGAAGCGCCTCGCTGTCCTCAAAGTCGAGCGTCAGCGGCGCCGAGAGCACGTTCTCCAGGTAGCCCTTCTTGTGCACCTGCAGCGGCGCGGTTCGGCCCTCGACCACGATGTCGAACATCACCCGCCGGAGCCCAATCACGAAGCCGCGCAGCGAGACCATCGCCACCACGCCAACGACGAGCGCCATCATGGTGATGATGGTGCGCCGACGATTTCGGAGGAGGTTCCGGAGCGCGAGGCGAACAAGAGGCATCAGTCGTGAGTCTTGGCACAGGCCCCGACGAAACGCAGTCGTTGTCTGTGTTGACCGCATGAGCGCGGTGGCGCTGGCGGCTTCTCTCTTCTGGGGCCTCACCGCTCTGGGCGCACTCGCCAGCCTCGCCCGGCCGAAAGCCGCCGCGGCCGTTGAGACTGAACCGCCCGCTCAGCCCTGAAGCGCCTGCTTCATCACGGGGTGCCGTTTGAGGTGCTGCAGGGCCTGCACCAGCAGCGTCTGCCCCGGCTCCATGCGGTGCCACGTCGAAGCGCCGCTCGGGTGCGGCAGGGGAATGACTTCACACGCGTGCCCGTGAAACGTCGCGCGGGTCACCACCCCCACCACGTCCTTCAGCTTGGGGCGATGCCCCAGCACTGACTCAATCGCCGCGGCGCCCACGGGCAGGAGCAGGTCGGGCTTGAGCAGCTCGACTTCTTCCACCAACCATCGGCTGCACGCCTCGGTCTCGGCTTCGTCGGGGGGGCGGTCTCCCCCGCCCTTCGCCTTGCCCGGGAAACACCGCGCCACAGCAGCGATGTACACGCGCGAGCGAAACGTCTCTTCGTCCACGCCGAGAGACTTCTCGAACCACTTGAAGAGCGTCTTCCCCGCCGTCCACGCGAACGGGCGACCGAACGTTCCCTCTCGGGGCCCCGGCGCCTGGCCAATCAACATCACCTTCGACATCACCGGTGGGCCGTGCACCACCGGCCCAATCATGTTGGGGCAGCGGCGACACGCATCGAGCCGGCGGTGGAGGGCGCGGAGCTTCTCGACGCTCACCCGAGAACCTGGCGCCAGATCCAATTCGACTTTGGATACGGCGCGTACCGGAACGGCCAGTCGAGCCAGAACGGCTTCTTCACCACCGACTTCATGTGGCTGAACGCGAGGAACGACCACTCGCCGTGGCACGAGCCCATCCCGCTCTGGCCGACACCTCCGAACGGCACGCCGTCAGGGCCGTATTGCACCAGCACGTCGTTCACCACGGCGCCGCCGCTGGTGGTCTGCTCCAGCACCTGGTCGGCCGTCTGCGAGTTCCGGCTGAAGACATACAGCGCCAGCGGTTTGGGCCTGGCCTGGACGAAGGCGATGGCGGCGTTGATGTTCTCCACCTCCACCACGGGGAGCAGCGGCCCGAAAATCTCTTCCGTCATCAGCGGGTGGTCCAACTTCACGTCCGTGAGAATCGTGGGCGCGATGTAGCGCGTGGCGGCGTCGGTCTCCCCGCCGTAGGCCACGGTGCCGCCGGCCATCAACCCCTGCAGGCGCTGAAAATTCCGGTCGTTGATGATGCGCGCGAAGTCGGGACTCTGCCTGGGCGTGGCGGTGTAGTGCGTCTCGATGGCGCGTTTCATCCCTTCCACGAACCGCGACTTCATCGCCGGCGTCAGGAGCACGTAGTCCGGGGCGATGCAGGTCTGGCCACCGTTGAAGCACTTGCCCCACATGATGCGGCGGCAGGTGGTGTCGAGATCAACGTCGTCGTCGACGATGCAGGGGCTCTTGCCCCCCAACTCCAGCGTCACGGGGGTGAGGTGTTTGGCCGCCGCCTGCATCACCAACTGGCCCACCCGCGTGCTGCCGGTGAAGAAGATCTTGTCCCACTTTTCGTTGAGGAGCGCGGTGGCCACCTCGGCGCCGCCCTGCACCACGGTGCAGAAGCCGTCGTCGCCAAAGGCCTTGAACAGAATCTCCTCGATGATTTTCGCTGTGGCGGGGGTCAGCTCAGAGGGTTTGAGCACCACGTTGCAGCCCGCGGCGATGGCGCCAGCCACCGGCGTCATCGCGATCTGAAAGGGGTAGTTCCACGGCGCGATGATGAGCGCCGTCCCGAGCGGCTCGGCCCGCTGGTACCCGTGGGCGGGCTGCAGGGCGAACGACATCAGCGCCCGACGCGGACCGGCCCACTTGGAGAGTGACGCCACCGACAGTCGAATGTCGCGGTAGGTGAGCCCCAGCTCAGACGAATAGGCCTCGTACGACGGCTTCTGGAAGTCAGACTTGAGGGCCGCAATCACGTCGTTCTCGCGTTCGAGAATGGCCGCTTCCAGTTTCTGCAGACGTTCCACCCGCGCTTCCAGCGGGTGCGTGGAGCCCTGCCGAAAAAAGGCCCGCGCGCGCTCGGCGAGTGTAGGAATGGGCTGCATTCGAATGGGCTCTCTCATTTCGCCAACGTATCGCTTTTTCGAGTATCGATGCACCCCGATGCGCGTCCCCTTCATCGTCCTGTGCTTCGCAGCCATCGTCAGCGGGTGCGCCCACACACTCTCCTCTGGTTGGGCGGAACTTCTGGAGGCGAAGAGCGCCTCTGGCCCGAGCGCCTCGGCCGCGGTGCTGGCGCGCGCGGGGGCGGCCGCCCTGTTGATTGATGACGACACGCCGAAGGCCGCGCAGTTGTTCGACGAGGCGCTCAAACAAGCGCCTGATTCCGCCGCCGCGCTCGAGGGCCGTCGGCTGACCCTCGAGCTTCGGGGCGAGACGGCGGGGGCCTTCTCTGCCGCGCTGGACCTCATTCAGCGCGCGCCCACGCACCCCTTCGCCACGGTGGCCGCGCGCTTTCTGCTCGACCACGCCGGCTACTCCCGCACCACCGATGATGACCTGCTCACCCGCGGCGCCGCGGCGTTGAAGAACGCGCCCCCGGGCGACACCGGCGCACTTCTGCGCAGCGCGCTGCTCAGCGTGCACGCCGCGCGGGGCGACGTGGAGGCGTCAGGCGCCGCCCGGGACGTGGGCGCGGTGCAGAACTTCGCCCTGGTCGGCCCGTTCTCGGCCTTCCACCAGCTCGACTTCGACACGCGCCTGCCGCTGGAGGCTTCCGGGAACCTGTCGAAACTTTCGCCGGGCCCCTTCGGCGAGTTGACCGTGCGCCCCCTGCACGTCGAGGACGGCCGCTTCAACCTGGAAGCCGAACCACCGCAGGGAGACGTCTACGTCTTCGCCACGGACGTGACGGTCGAACAGACCGCCGACTTCGTGCTTCGCATCGTCTCCCCCATGGACCTGCGCGCTTCGATTGACGGAGCCCCGGTGGTGGAGCGGCGCACCTGGCTCACCCCGGCGCCGACGGTCACCGCCGTGGGCGTCACCTTGAAGAAGGGCACGCACCGGCTCCTGCTGAAGGTGCTGCGCGGGCACGAAGGGGGACAGCTGTTCGTCACCCTGCCTCGCATCGACGGGCAGGCGTCCAACGTTCGCTCGGTGGCCGCCTCGGGTGGCCCGAGCGCGTGGGGGAGCGACCCCTCCACGTTTTCTCCGCGGCACGTCTTTCCCACCGCGACGTCGCTGGCCCACGCCGTAGAGCGCGAGTTCGGAGGAAGTGCCGCGGCCGTCCTCGCTGCGTTGGACGGCGTGGGGCGAGACCGCGACGGCGCACGTCGGCTGTTGCTGTCTGTCCCGGCGACGCCTGAGTCCGGTTTTGTGGCCCTGGTCCGCGCGGTGATTGAGCTGGGCGACCGGTCGCTGCCACCCAAGGTTTCAACCGGCCGGGCCAGCCGGCACCTCGAAGCCGCGCTCTCGAAGAACGCCAGGCTGTTGCCGGCCCTCCTCGCCCAGACGCAGCTGGCCTTTGAAGAAGGCCGCCACCTCGAAGCGCTGGAGCTCGCGCGGCGCGCCCGGGCCACCACGACTCCGCCGCCGGTGTCCGCGCTGATGACCGAAGCGCGAGCGCTGCTGGCCCTGCGCCTCGATGGCCTGGCCGAGAAAGCGGCGCTCGAGGCCGAAGGACGCTGGCCCACGCTCTGCGAAGCGATGGCGTTGCGCTTTGATCTCGTTCGTCGTCGCGACGCAGTGTCAGAGACCAACGCGCTGCTCGATGCCCTTCGGGCCTGCCCCTTCGCCGCTCGCCGGAACGCCGACATCGAGCGGGCGCGCGGCCGCAGCGCCGCCGCCGCGCAGGCGTACCAGGCCCTCTTCGCGCAGGACCAGACGCGAGTCACCATCGCCCGGGAAGCCGCGGTGCTGTCGGCCGCAGAACGGAAGTTCAAAGACGCCATCGCGCAGCTGGAGGCCACCTCGGCGCTCTGGCCGCGCGACGTCACCACCGTGAAAGACCTGGCCACGCTCTATGAGCGGGCAGGTCGTCCGAAGGACGCGGCGTTGGCCAAAGAGCGCGCCAGCCGGCTCGACCGCTCCGACGTGCAGTTGTGGCGCGCCGCCGAACGCGCGCGCACCGGCAAGGAACTGCTCTCGGAATACGCCATCACCACCAAGCAGGCGCTCGACAACTACAAGCCGGGGCCGGGCGATGAAGACGCTCCCAGCGCCTACATTCTCGACGCTGCCGCCATTCGCATCGCCGACGACGGTGCGATGGTCGACCGAATCCACGTCATTCAGAAGGCGCTCGACCAGAACGGCGTCTCAGAGGTGGCGGAGGTCAACATTCCACCCGGGGCGGAGGTCCTCACGCTTCGCACGCTCAAGGCGGACGGCACGGTGCTGGAGCCGGAATCGTTCGAAGACAAAGACACCGTCAGTCTCCCCGGCGTTCAGGTGGGCGACTACGTCGAGTACGAGTTCCTGCAGTCCCACGCGCCGCGCGGCCCGGGCATGCCGGGGGCCACGGCGTCGAATTTCTATTTTCAGCTCGTCAAGGAGCCGAACCACTTCTCCACCTACGTGGTGGAGGCCCCGCTCAATAAGGGCCTCAAGGTCGACGCCCACAACATGGACGTTCGCTCGGCCCCCGCTTCCAGCAACGTGGAGGTCTTTCGCCACGAGGAGCGCAACGTGCCACCGGCCATTCCGGAGCCGCTGGGGCCGCCCTCGCCCAACGAGTATCTGCCCTTCGTGTCGGTGGGCTTTGGACAAACCGGCAACGACGGCCTGGTGTCGAACTACGCGGACCAGACGCTGGAGAACGGTCGAGTGACCGCCGACGTGGCCGCCTTTGCGCAGCGCGCCGCGGGAGACGCCAGGGGCCTTCCTGCGGTGGAGCGGGTGTACCGCGCGGTGATGGAGAAGCTCTCCGGGCGCGACAACGGACTGGGTGGCAACGCCGCCGCCTCGGCCACCCAGGACCGCGGCAGTCGCCTGTGGCTCTTGTGGTCGAGCCTGCGCTCGCTCGGCTTCGAGGCCCGCCTGGTGGCGGTGAGAACGACGGCGACCGACCCTCACCCATACCTGTTCCCCACCGAATCCCTGCTCCCGTACGTGTGCCTCCGGGTGCGGCTGCCCGAAGGCCGCTACCTCTGGTTGGACACCGTCGTTCGCTTCGCGCCGTTCGGTGAGCTGCCGGAGTCGGCCGCGGGCGACCTGGAGGCGTACGTCTTCCCCGAACCGGGCCTGCCGCTGGAGCACGTGCGAACGCCGCCGGCCGCGCCCCACCGCCCGAAAGAGGTCCACCTGGAGTTGACGCTGGCCAGCGACGGCACGCTCAGTGGGCGCGGAGGCGAAACGTACTTCGGGCAGGAGGCGGCTCAGTTGGGCGAGGCGCTCGACTCGCTCCCTGAAGAGCAGAAGACGCAGGCACTCCAGGGGGCCCTGTCGCGCTACTTCGGAGGCGCCGACCTGAAGGACTTGCACATCAAATCCAGTCACGACGTGGGCGCACCGCTGTCGGTGGAGTACTCGCTCACCGCGACCCGGTTCGCCCGAAAAGAAGGCGACCGCCTGGTGATGGGCCCGCTGACGTTCCCCGCGCAAGTGGGTCGGCGCTTCATTCATCTCGCCCGACGCGACACGCCCTTGTTCATCGAGTCAACCGAGGCCGCCCACACGGTCGTCACCGTCACCCTGCCCGAGGGACTGTCCGTCGCCGGGCTGCAGGGGGAGCTCAAGTCCGGGGGGCCAGGCGCCCATTTCGGTCGTCGTGAAGTGCAGACCGGAAACACGCTGCGAATCGAAGAGGAGCTGTCGCTGTCCTCGGGTCGAATCCCGCCTGATCACTACGAGCCCTTCGTGCAGTTCGCCGGTGAGGTCGATTTGATCCAGGGGCGTGACCTCGTCGCCGAGCCGGCCGGAAGTTCCGGGGTTCAGAAGAACTGACGCGGCAGAACCGTCACGAGACGCTGAGCGCCGATGAACTGGCGCACAGGACGCCCCCTCGGTTAGTACCACCCCGTGTCTTCACCGCCGTCGAACGCCCTGCCCGTCATGAACTCCGCCAGTGCGCCCCACGCCCACTCGCATTCCACCGCGAGCGACAAGCTGGGGCAGGCGCTCTCGGTCATTTGCATGATTCACTGCGTGGCGACGCCCGTGGTGGTGGGGCTGTTGCCAACCCTCGCAGCGCCCCTGGCGCACACGCACCCCATCATTCTGGTGTTCGTGCTCATCACGGCCCTGTGGGCCTTCGTGCCGGGGTACCTGCACCACCGCTCCATCGCCGTGCTGGCCCTCGCGCTCGTGGGCATCGCCTGCCTGGCGACTGCCGTGCTCGCCTTCGACGCAGACGCCGCCATTCACATCGGGCTGACCGTCGTCGGCGCCACGCTCATGTTGGCTGCGCACCTGGTGAATCAGCGACAGCTCAAGGCCTGCCGCCACGGCGAGGCGCACTGAAGCGCTACTTGCGCCCGGACTTGGCCGCGGCCGCCTCGCGAAGCACCTGGGCGCTGTCGACGACGCCTCTGGCCGCCGACTCCACCATGGACTCCACCAACTGGTGATCCGACCCGCCGCCCGGCACGGTCTCGGTAGGGCCTCCAACCCGGATTTCACTGCCAACCAGCACGTGGTCAATGCCGCCTCGTCCTGGGTCCGTGAGCCGAAGGCCGTACTCCGCAGGGTCCGGGTAGTTCGTTGAGCGGGTCCAGAAGT
>CAZFXD010000039.1:1314-12140 GCA_964522795.1 uncultured Myxococcaceae bacterium | reverse complement strand
TCGCCGTCAGGGTCATTTCCCAGGTGAACAATCTGCAGCCCGCGGGGATCCAACGAACCGTCTGGCCGACGCGCCAGGGAAAACCCGGGACCCACCAGCACCGCGTTCCCGTAGTTGCAGTCAAACGGTGCACCGGAGGCCTGCGAGTCGGGAAACTCCGCGTCCGACGCGCCGAAGACGAGGCTCCACTTTCGGCCGTCGCCCAGGTCCATGGTGAAGACGCGCATCGGCGCGGGCCCCTCACCGTGAAACGGGCGCCCTTCCACGTCGCACGCCTCGACCGAAATCTCGCGCTGGGTGGTCGCCCCGTCGGCCCGGGTGGCCACCATCTGCATGCGCGGGTAATGGCTGGGGTCGTACGTAGGACGACCCTCGCTGTCCGTCACTGGGGAGCCGTCTGCGTTGAGGCTGACGAACGAGACATCGGCGCCTGCCCACGAGGTGCCGAGCCGCTGCTTCCAGATCTGCCCAAGGGCGATGGCGCTGAAGTCCGAGTTGTTGCGGCCGCGAACTTCTTGAAACCCGACCAGGTCGAGGCCGTGTGGTTGCTCGTTCACCTGACGGGCGAGGGCCTGCGCGGTCTCCAGAATACGAGGACCATGCTCAGCGTTTCCCGCCGCCAGATTGTACGTCCCCACCTGCGTCGGACTCCCGTCGCCACGGCTCAACCGCACCGCCTTGGGCGAGCTGCTTCCCCCGACGAGCCCGGCCACGCGCTTCTTTTGAACCTCGGAGCGCAGCGCGGGGTCTGACGTGGTGTCAGGCGCCTGGGCGGCGGGCGGCTCGGGCAACGCCTTTCTCCGCGACGCCGTGAACCCGTCGCGAGTTTTTTCAGGCTTCACCGTTGACCTGGCGGCGCGGCGAGGTTCATCAGACTTCGGGGCCGGCGGCTTGGGCGGGCCAGGTCGAACTCGGTCAGAGGGCATGGGCCAAGTATGGCCCAGGATCGCCCCCGGACTGCAAACTCAGTCGCACGACAGAGGCGACCTCAGAACGTACAGCGCGGGTCCTGACCGGGAATGCACGGCGGCTCCGACACCTGCGCCAGGGTGAGAAAGTTCGTCTCCCACTCGACCCGGGGCGGAGCCCACGCGCGACGACGCCGCGGAGCGGCCTCGAAGGCCAACGGCTGCCCAGGAGGAGAGCCTCCCGTAACGCCGTTCGAGTGTTGATCCGCCTGAGCCAAACGTACCCCGTGAAATGCGTCGGACAACGACGCGCGGGGATACCATCAGGCTCCTGCTCACCAGAATCGGGTCCGGCCGACGTGTCACGCGGCGGTAGCGACGACCAACCCGAGCGCCACCAACTCGCGCACAAACGTCAGCGCAGCCTCCTCGGCCGCGGCCAGTTCCACGTCGAACTCCTCGGTCAACGCGACCGCCAGGGCCCCGACGGTGGAGCGCCCATCCAGGCGGCGCCAGAGGTACGCCGCTGACGGGTTGAAGCCGCGAATCTTCCGCCCGCTGGGGTCCAGCACGACAGTTTCCCCTTGGATTTCGGTCACTTCGACACCGGGCGCCGTGCGCACTACCGAGGTCAACGAAACCACGTCAGCGCTCCGCCTCTTTGTCGAACGCCTCGGCGTATGTCACGTAGGGAATCGAAAATGTCCGCTCGAAGGCCTCGCCAAATTCAGGGGTTCGCTGCAGCTCCTTGAGCAACCTTCGAGCGCCGTCCCAACCGTACTTTTCAATCACGCGCGCGGCGGCGTGGTCGGCCACCAGGTAGGCGATGCGCGCCACGTTCGCCGGCAGCGCTCCGAAAGGCTGGTGCAACTGACGCAGGCGAATGGCGTGCGCGGTGGCGCAGGGCTCATCGGGGTGCGGGTCTCCCAGCCGTTCGGCCCGCTGCGCCAGCCCTTCATTGAGCCAGGCGGGGTCGTTGGTCGAACCGGTGGAGAGTCGATAGAGGTGATGGGCGTACTCGTGAAACATCACCCCTCGCGAGAACGAGCTCTGCGCGCGCGAACCTCCCGCCGTGACGCGAATTTTTCCGTCGTAGAAGCCCGACGCCCAGTTGGTGTGGCGGGACGCGAAGAAGTCGGAGTCTGACTGCATCACCGCGGCGATGGGCTCGGCGGGCTTGATTCCGAACAGGTCGCCCACCGCCTCCCACGCGTCGTCCAATTGCTTGAGCGTCCACCGGGCTTCGGCTTCCTCGTCACGCGAGGTGTAGAGCAGGTTGAAGTGGGCCGAGGACAACATCAACTTCGTGCCCAGCTGTCGCTGCTTCTCCCGCATCTCCTCCAGGAGGGTCTGCAGCTCACGCTCACCGCGGTTTCGCGCCAACCCCTTCTCCAGCGTGGAGATGGCGGTCTCAATCCGATTCTCGTCGAAGGCGATTTTGGCCTCGATGACAAACGCCGCCACCTCGGTGTCGTCCAGCATCCAGGCTTTCTGCGTGGCCAGGTGAGCCTTCGGAATCTCCCGCGCCTTGTGGCAGCGTCGAGACATCTCGCCCCAGATTCGCGCCAGGCCCTGGCGCTGCGCATCGCCGGACGGCACGAGGCGGTCGATGCGAGCGGCCACCCCGTCGTCAACGCCGACGTCGCACCCCTTCACCATGCCCGTCTTGAGCAGCAACACCGAGGCGACCCGCTCGTTCATGGGCGTCTTCGACTTCCAGTCGTCGAAGTCCTTCGCGAACACCGTCCACGCCTCATCGAATTGTTTCAGGGCCACCAGCGCTTTGATGGCTTCGTAGAGCGCGCCCTGCACCCCACCGTCGTTCGGCGGCGCCGGCGATGGAGCGAGGCCCGCATCTACCCGGGCGGCGTCGCCGGCATCGACGCTCACGGGCGAAAGCCCTGCGTCGAGCACGCTTCCGCTGTCGACCCGCGCCTCACCCACTCCGGCATCGAGGCCAACCGCACCTGCGTCCGGGGCCGACTCCACCCGAGGCGCGGGAGGAACGAGCTTGCCCCCAATCCACACCACGAGGCCGCCGAGCACCATCAACCCCACGGCCACCAACATCAGCGCGGCGCGTGAAGCCCCCCGCGCACTGCGCTGTGTCCGCCTCGACGTCGCTCGCACGTGAGCCAGCGTAGTGTTTTTGGCTTCAACACTCGCCATTGTTCTTGCGGTGTGGAGTTGCGACGGGCGCTACGGACCCTGTGGCATCGCGGGGCTGAACGCGACGCGGTTCGCGAACGGATCACCCATCGATTCTGCGAACCGCTGCACCCATCGGCTCGCCGCCCCGAGGGCCCACACCGCCACGCCCACCACAAAGAGCGCCAGGAGGTGCTCCACGCTCCACGGCGCGTGCTCATGCGCGGGCGCCAGGGGCAGGCCATGCGAGTGCGACGCTGCGCCGTGCGCATGCGAGTGCCCATGTTCCACGAGAATATGGACGAGCGGCGAGACCAGGAGGCCAAACGTCAGTAGCCACAGGCCCAGCACAGACTTGAAGCGGCGTTCGTTTCGGCGACGCATCGAGGTTGGCTTCAATATCACAGCCAACGCTCCAGCGAGTCCCGGTTTTCGATGGTGCACCACGCCCAGTCGAGCAGCTCGGCGGCCTGGTCCTGCGTCACGCACCACACCTGCAACATGTTCTCCCACTCCCCCAACACCAGCCCCACCCGGGCGTCGGGAATCTTCTTCGCTTCCTTGTTGAGCACGTCGATGAGGCCGCGAACGTCGGCCAGCTTCCACTTCGCCATTCCGCGCGGGAGCGCCACCTCCATGCGCTGAGGAAGGCCCGTAGAGACGTCCAGCACGCGCACCACGTTCGGGCCGAACATCACGTCGACCAGCGGCGCGAGCACCTCGTCCGGTCGCGCGCGGAGAGAGAGGGAAAAGCCGCCCACCAGGGCGCCGGCCTCGCACCACTGAACGATGCGCTCGCCCTCGACTTCTTCGCGCAGCAAGCGATGCGCGTTGAGCCACTGCTGGGCGCTAGGGAGCACTGGGCTTCTTTCGACGTTTGGAAGGCGCCACGCGAGAAGGCTCCCCGGCCTGTTTCCGGTAGTGCGGGGGCCACGGCGCATCGCCCAGCCCTTCGCCCTCGTGCCGCTTCACAGTCTCCAGCAATTTCTCAAGAGAGCCCGGCGCGCGGCCGGTGTCACACAGGTCGCCGACCTCGCGCAGCCGCGTGGGCACGGTGGCCACGGTGAACGCCGCCGGGTCGCAGTCCTTCACTTCGTCCCAGGCGAGGGGCGTGGAGACCCGGGCATCGGGCCGGGGTCGCACGGAGTACGCCGAGGCCACCGTTCGGTCCTGCGCGTTCTGGTTGTAGTCAATGAAGACGCCCTGACGTTCTTCCTTCCACCAGGCGCTCGTGCAGCGGCCGGGCGCGGCGCGTTCGGCCTCCCGCGCCAGGGCGATGGCCGCGCGCCGGACCTCGCCAAAACTCCAGCGCGGTTCAATCGCCACCGTCACGTGCACCCCGCGACTCCCCGAGGTCTTCGGCACCCCGTCGAGTCCGTGCGCGCGCAGCACCTCGCGGCAAACGAGCGCCACCTCACACACCTGCGCAAACGACACGTCGGGGTTTGGGTCCAAATCGATGCGGAGCTCGTCCGGGTGCAGGAGGTCGGCCGTCCGGACGGCGTGCGGGTTCAGGTCGATGCAGCCGAGGTTGATGACCCACAGCAGCTGCGCTTCGTCGCTCACCACCACTTCGTCCGCGGTGTTCCCCGAGGGAAAGGTGACCGTGGCGACTTCCACCCACTCGGGCCTCGATTCGGGCGCGTGCTTCTGGAAGAAGTTCTTCCCCGCCGCTCCGTCAGGGAAGCGCTTCAGCGCCATCGGTCGGTGAGCCACCGCGCGCACCGCGGCGGGCGCCACAGCCCGGTAGTAGTTCACCAGGTCCAGCTTGGTGAGCCCGCACTCGGGGAAGAACACCTTCCCGGGGTTGGTGATGCGAACGAGCCGCCCAGCCGCTTCGAGTTCGACGGCCTCGCTCATCGCCCCGTTACTTGCACTTCTGGGTCGCGGCGTCGCACGTCGGCTTCCCACTCAAGAAGCAGACCGTGCAGCTCTTGCCGCCGGTCCCGCACGCGAACGCGTCGGTGCCAGCCATGCAGCCGATGATGGGCGCACAGCAGCCCGTGGCGCAGCTCACCGCGTCGCAGGTGCCGAAGAGGCCGCCGTCCAGGTTAGGCAGGTTGATGCCACCGTCGGGGAGGAAGAGCCCACCGTCGAGGCCCGGCAGGTTGATGCCGCCGTCAAACCCTGGAACGACGAGCCCGCCGTCGGGCGTGGTGTTGGCGCACTGCCCCGACGGGCTGCACACCTGGCCGGGCGCGCAGGCCTGACACGCCGCCGCGCCCTTGCCGCACGCCAGCGACGTCGGTGAGGGCACGCAGGTTCCTTTGTCGCAGCACCCGTTGGCGCAGTTGGTCGTGTTGCAGGTCGTGGACGTGCCGATGCACTGGCCGCCGGTGCATTGCTCGGTCGCCGTGTTGCACGCCTTGCAAGGCGCGCCGCCCTGGCCACACGCCGCGTTGTTGGTCGGCCCGCCGATGCACTGGCCCTGGCCGTTGCGGCAGTTGTTGCAGGTGGGGGCTTCGCAGCTGCCGCCCAGGCACACCTGGCCGAAGGAGCATCGCGCGCACGTGCCGCCGTTGGTGCCACACAGCAGCGCCGTGGGCGTCGTCACGCAGTTGCCGGACACCGGGTCGCAGCACCCCGAGCACGTCGACGCGTTGCAGGTGATGCCGCCGTCGCCGCCACCGCTCCCGCCGGAACCTCCAGCCCCGCCAGAGCCGCCGCCCCCGCCGCCGCCGTCGGTCAAGCCGGAGTCGGTCACCGGGCGGTTGCCGCCGTCTTCCAGGCAGTCGGCCGGGCACGACGCCAGCGACTCATTCAAGTTGAGTTCGCAGTAGCCGTTTCCACAGGGATTCGACGGAGGTGACGTCCCGCACCCTGGAATGGTGGCGACCACAAAACCGACCACGGCACCGAACAACGCAGCTCGCACGTTCATGGGCAAAACTCCTTGGCGCGCGGTGTACCGCCCCGACCCTTGAGACACAAGGCATGGAGCCATGCCCGCCACGGGTTGTGACGGGGTGCGGCGCTGATCAGCCGGCGTCAGTCTTTGGGGAGCGCGCGCAGAATCGCTTTGCCGTCTTTGATGACGACCTTGAACTCCACGCTCTTCGCGTTGTGCTGCTTCATGATTTCCGGGACCTGTTTCTTGAGCGCCGCGGAGACCTGATCATACGAAAGCTTGGAGGTGTCTTCGTTGCAGCGCTTCTTGGCCATCACGTACGCGTCGTAGACCGCGCGCATCTTGTCGTCCCCCACCGGGGCGCCTCCCGCGGGCCTGGCGGCACCGGGGCCCGGGGCCTTGCCCACCGGCGCAACCGCAGGAAATTTTCCGGTGCTCCCCGCGGCGTTCACGGTGGCGATGGTCTTGAACTGTCCAGTCACCCCGGTCGAGGCGGTGGACGCCTTCACCGCGGGGTTGGTCCCGGTTCCGGGCGTGCCGCCTGCGCCGAGCGGCTGAGGGCCGCCCTTGAACGACAAGGCGACCTGCGTGGGCGCGCTCTGACTGCCCCCCAGCGCCGCGACCGAAGGGAGCCCGGGCTGGGTTTTCGACGGCGGCAGCTCGGCGTCACCCAACGGCGTGGCCCGGTGCTGGCCCGTCGCCGCGCCCGTGGGCGGAACCTGCCACAGCGGCGTGCTGGGCGACGCAGCCGGCTCGTCCGACACATCTTCGGTGATGTCCAGGTCGTCGAGGGCGTCGGGCTTCGGAGCTGCTTTCTTCGTCTCCGCCGGCTTCCCGTGGCGCTTGGCGTCACGGAGTTTCGCCTTGAAGACGTCGCGGTGGTACGTGCCGTTCTCCATCTCGGTCTGTGTGCGCGTCCACAGCCGCTCGTAGGTGAGGAACTTGTTCCCCAGCGCTTGAATCTTGAACTTGGCAGCCGTGGCCCGCGTGGAGGCGGTCTTGAGCTCGTTCACCAGGCGCTTCACCTTGGTGTGAAGTTCGGTGGGCGGCCGCCGCTCGACCCCGAGGAAGTACTGCTCGTACTTGGCGCGGAGGACCGCGATCTCATCCTCGATTTCGGCGCAGCGCTTGATCAGCTGCTCCGAGTCCTGGCCCTCGGACGCAGCCCTCTCCCGTTCTTGCGACGCCTGCTTCGTAAACGCTTTGGGTTGGTCAGCCACGGGTCAACGGGAGTCTAGCCGACGGGCAGGGGTTCGAGTTCCAGCTTCGGTGCCGCGCGAAACCGCATGTACCCACGCTGCACCACATAGGCGCCCAAGCTGAACATACAGAGCGAAATGAACTGGCTGATGGAGATGTTGTACCAGGCCTCCAGCGGCACTGCGGTTGCCAGCCCGTCGAGGTGCATCGACTCGAGGAGGCCGTGGAACGTGCCTCGCTCCACGTCGCCGCGGAAGAGCTCCACGCTGGTTCGCAGCACGGCGTAGCTCATCAGCCACATGCCCATGATCTGACCGTGGAAGCGCTTGTACCGGCGGAGCGTCATCAGGGTGGCGAAGATGACCAACTGCCCCAGGCTCTCGTACATCTGCGTCGGGTGGACCGGGAGCGTGTGGCCGTGGTCTCGCACCCAGCTCGCAATCTGAACCGCCCCGGGCGCCGAGTCGTGCAGCACCTGACCGGTCGACTCCACCACCCAGCGCAGGTCGCTCATCTGCGACTGGAACGCCAGGCTCGGCGTATCACCCGCGCCGCCAAAGACGTTCTTCACCTCGCGGCCGGGAAAGCTGACCGCGAACGGCATGGCCTTGGTCGTCACCTGGCCCCAGCAGCACCCGGCCGAGAAGCAGCCAAGTCGCCCGAGGCACTGTCCCAGCGACACGGTCGGCATGGCGAGGTCGCCCAGGCGAAGGAACTCGATGTTGTGTTTTCGCGCGTAGAGAAAGCCCGCGATGCTGGCGCCGATGAGGCCGCCGTAGAACACCAGGCCGCCCGAGAGGTCGAAGATTCGCGACGGCTGCGCGGCGTAGTCCTTCCAGTTGACGATGATGAAGAGCACGCGGGAGCCGATGATGGCGGCGACGAAGAGCGTGAACGCCATGTCGAACATCTGATCTCTCTTCTTCTTTCCCTCTTCACCCAGCCACTCGCGCTCCGCCAGCCAGGCCAGCACCGTGGTGGCCGAGATGAACCCGCCGCCGACCAGCACGCCGTAGGTGTGAATGGGAATGCCTTCGCCTTTGCCTTTGCCGAAGAACGCCGAGGCCGGCATCGCGTAGTACAGGCCCAGCGCCACCAGGCCCACACCCGCCAGCGCGTACTTGATGGCGCGGTTCTGCCGGTCTTGCTTCGTCGGCTCGGTGAATTCACCCGTGGCCGGGTTCACCGGCCCCACCGCGCCTGCCCAGCCCGACCGGGCCGAGTAGATGACGAGGAAGAACCCGAGCACGTACATCAGCGCCTGAGCCGTCGGAGTGTCCGCGACGAATTTGTAGAGCACGGGAAGCATCGGTCACGACTCCTTGAGGACGGGGGTGGCGGCGGCCCCCGGCACTTCTTTGCGCACGAACGAATCGATTAGCAGACAAGCGACGCCGACGCAGATGGCAGAATCAGCAATGTTGAAGGCGGGCCAATAGGCTTTGTCGAACCAGTGGGCTTCCAGGAAATCGATGACGAAGCCCCGCGCCAGGCGGTCCACCCAGTTTCCCAGCGCGCCGCCCATCACCAACATGAAACCAACCGAGGCCCACCGTTCTTCCCGCGTGCCCTTGAGCCGCGAATACGAGAGCGAGATGAACACCACCGCGCCCAGGGTGATGAGCTGAAAGAGCGGACCGCGGATGTCGGGAGGAACGCCGCGAAGAATTCCAAACGCCGCGCCGGGGTTCTCCGCATACCGAAAGCGGAAGAAGGACTCCGAGACCGTCACGCCGGCCGTGGGCGCAAAGTGGTACCCGGACTCGCCAGGCGGGGGCGCCGCTGAGAAGAACCGCCCCAATCGCTCCGAGGTGGAAGTCGCCCCTTCGAAGGCCGTGGAGAGCGTCTCCAGCACGACGTACTTCGCAAGCTGATCCACCAGAACCAGCGCGAGCGTGGCGCCTATGAGAATGGCGTACTTACGAACCATGGACGGTTCAGCTCTTGTAGCAGCCTCGTGTCCCCTGCGCACGGCGGGCGAGTGAAAAGCCCGGCAGCTACGGCGAGGTGGCTTCGCGGCAGCGCAGGCACAGCTCTTCGCCGCCTGAACCCGCTTCCTTCGAGTACGTCCAGCAGCGGGGGCAGCGATTGCCGTCGGCCGCCTGCACCGCGGCGTGGAGCGTGTCTTTTCCGAAGAAGGCCGACACGTCGACCGCCGTGGCTCCCGGCGCCGGCGCGTCCACCAACGGCACCTGGCTCACGATGAAGAGCTCTGGGAGGTCCGCCGCGTGCTCCTGCAGAAACGCCTTCAGGGCTCCCGTCGCCGAGAGGACCACTTTGGCCTCGAGCGACTTGCCAATCTGCTTCTGACGGCGCGCTTCTTCGAGCAGCGGCAACACGCCCGCGCGCACCGCGAACAACTTCGCGTAGCGCCCGGCCAACGCCGCATCGCCGGGTTTCGCACTGGGGAAGTTGGCGAGGAACACCGAGGCCGGCCTGGCCCCCGGCAAGAACCCGAACGCCTCTTCCGCGGTGAAGCTCATCATCGGCGCCAGCAGCACCAACACGTCGTGGGCGATTTTGTAGAGGGCCGTCTGAGCGCTGCGGCGTTTCAGGCCCGCCTTCTTCGAGGTGTAGAGCGTGTCCTTCTGGATATCGAAGTACATCGCCGACAGGTCCATCGCGCAGAACTCGATGACGTGGTGGTACACGAGGTGGAACTCGTACGCCTCGTACGCCTTGCCCACGCGCGCGATGAGGTCTGACAAGCGCCCCAGCGCCCATCGGTCGAGCGGCAGGAGCTTCTCGTCTGGCACCGCGTCCTTCGCCGGGTCGAAGTCAAAGAGGTTCGAGAGCGCGTAGCGCACGGTGTTGCGGATCTTCCGGTAGCCGTCGGACAGGCCGTCGAGAATCTGCTTCGAGATGCGAACGTCGTCCCGGTAGTCGCTCGACGCCACCCACAGGCGCACAATCTCCGCGCCGTACTGCTTCACCATGTCCTCCAGCGACACGGTGTTGCCGAGGCTCTTGGACATCTTCCGGCCTTCGCCGTCGACGACGAAGCCGTGCGTGAGGCACGTCTTGTACGGTGCCTTCCCCGTCGTGCCCGCGCCGACGAGCAGCGAGGAGTGAAACCACCCACGGTGCTGGTCGCTGCCTTCCAGGTACAGGTCCGCCGGGACCGTCATGTTCCCCCGCACGCCCGCCACCGCAGCGGCCGAGCACGCGGAGTCGAACCACACGTCGAGGATGTCGGTCTCGCGGCGAAACGCCGTGCCTCCGCACGAGGCGCACTTAGCGCCCTGAGGGAGAAACTGCGCGACCGGCGTGCGGTACCAGACCCCGGCGCCTTCTTTGGCCACCGCGTCGGCCACGCGCTCCATGGTGCTCGCGTCGACCCAGGGCTCCTCGCACTTGTCGCACATGGCGATGGGAATCGGCACGCCCCACGTGCGCTGGCGGCTGATGCACCAGTCGGGCCTCGTGGCCAGCATGCCGTGGATGCGGTCGTGCCCCCACTTGGGCACCCAGGTCACCGCGTTGTCGATTTGATCGAGCGCCGTCTTTCGCAGGCCCGTCTTCTCGAGCGAGATGAACCACTGGTGCGTGGCGCGGAAGATGATGGGCTCGTGGCAGCGCCAGCAGTGCGGGTAGCTGTGCGTCAGCGTCGACGACTGCAAGAGCGCCGAGCCGAGCATCGACATCACCACCGGGTTCGCGTCCCACACCTTCAGGCCGCGCAGCTTCTCGGGCACGGTCTCGTCGAACGTGCCGTCGTTCTT
>CAZFXD010000039.1:0-1304 GCA_964522795.1 uncultured Myxococcaceae bacterium | reverse complement strand
GTGGCGCGGAAGATGATGGGCTCGTGGCAGCGCCAGCAGTGCGGGTAGCTGTGCTTCACCTTGTCCGTCGCAGGGTTGAGGAGCGCCTTCACCTCCACCAACCACTCGATGACCTTCGCGTTCGCTTCCCACACGCCGGCGCCAGCCAGCCGCGGACCCACGGTGTCGTCGTAGCGCCCGTCGTTGCGAACCGGGTTGTAGATGTCGAGCTTCGCCGCCAGGCCCAGCTCGTAGTCTTCCTGGCCGTGACCGGGCGCGGTGTGCACCAGCCCCGTGCCCTGCTCCAACGTCACGTGCTCTGCCATCAACAAGGGCGACGTTCGCTCGAGAAAGGCGTGCTTGTACGAGAGGCCTTCCAGGTCTTCGCCCGCCGCGTAGGCGAGGATGCGCGTGGGGTTCTCCAGCACCGCCGCGTCGAACGCGTTCTCACCCACCGCGACCTGCTTCGTCTTCAGGTGCTCCGGCGCGCAATCGAGCAGAAAACGCGAGAGGAGCCCCTTGGCCACGCACACCACCCGCGAGCCGAGGTCGTAGAAGACGTATTCGAACTTCGGGTGCGCGGCGATGGCGAGGTTGGCCGGGAGCGTCCACGGGGTGGTCGTCCAGATGGCGAACGCCACGTCCTTGCCTTTGAGCGCGCCCCACTTCGCCGACAGGTCCGTGGCGGCCGGAAACGCCACGTACACCGATGGGCTCTCGTGGTCTTCGTACTCGACCTCGGCTTCGGCCAGCGCGGTGGCGTCCTTCACGCACCAATAGACGGGCTTCTTCTTGCGGTAGAGCGCGCCCTTCTTGGCGAAGACGGCCAGCTCGCGGATCTCCTGCGCCTCGTAGTCAAACGAGAGCGTGGTGTACGGCGCGTCCCAGCGGCCGAGCACGCCCAGGCGCTTGAACTCCTCGCGCTGCACGTCGACGAACTCCAGCGCGTACTCGCGGCACTTCGCCAGAAACTCGTCCTTGGAGAGCGTGCGCTTGTCGATTTTCTTGTCGCGCAGGCGCTTCTCCACCGCGTGCTCAATCGGCAGGCCGTGGCAGTCCCACCCGGGGATGAAGTCGCACAGCTCGCCGTGGAGGTTGCGGTACTTCACCACCATGTCCTTCAGGACCTTGTTGAGCGCGTGGCCCACGTGCAGGTGGCCGTTGGCGTAGGGCGGTCCATCGTGCAGCACGAAGAGCGGCTTGCCGGCCTTCGACTTGATGACGGCGTCGAACGTGTTCTCTGCGCTCCACCGCGCGAGCATCCTGGGCTCGAGCTCGCGCAGGTTCCCCTTCATCGGGAACGCGGTCTCAGGGAGGTTCAACGT
>CAZFXD010000038.1:0-24690 GCA_964522795.1 uncultured Myxococcaceae bacterium | reverse complement strand
CGCGACTTCGGTTCTTCTACGAGCGTCACCCGTCATTCGACCGGGAGTGGAACCGGTACCCGGTGCTGAAGCTCGAACGCGCGCCTACGCCGTGACGCTGGGCCGCGCGGCGTAGAATTGCCGCACGCGCTGCGCCAGCGCTTCGCTGTCGTTCCCGAAGGCTGACGGCGGAATCGGGGGGTGCACCTCGACGCGAATGTGAGCCCGCGCGCCAAACACGACCGAGTCAGCCGGGAGGAGCGTTCGCGTGCCCTCGATGGTGATGGGCACCACCGGCACGCCCGCCTGCATGGCGAGCAGAAATGCGCCTCGGCGAAACGGGAGCAGGGTTCCCGTGGGTGCCCAGGTCCCTTCAGGAAAGATGAGCACTGGCACCTGCTGCCCGAGCCAGGACTTGCAGGTCTCGATGGCGCGCTGCGCGTCCATCGGGCGTCCGCGCTCGACCGACACGTAGCCCAGTCGCTCCATCATCGAGCCGATGAGGGGGACCTCGAAGAGCGACGCCTTGGAGACGAACTTGAACTGCGTCCCCAGCCCCATCAACGCCACGATGTCCGACATCGACTGGTGGTTGGCGACGAAGACGCACGCACCCTGTGGGATGTTCTCGCGCCCGGAGAATTCAAACCGCCAGCCCGGCCATCGGCGCAGGTGCCAGAAGATCCACGAGCACACGAAGCGATGCAGCCAGCGCCGGGTGGGGTCGCTGCGGCGCGTGAGTGCGTGGCCGGCCATCGCAATCGCGTACCCGAGCGGGAAGGTCAGACCGAACAGGCCCCAGTAGGTGAGCGACGCGAGCAGCTTCACGACCCGAGAACGGCGCTCAAGTACATGTGGTAGTTCGCCTCCAACCCGCCGTCGACCACCAGGGTGGTGCCGTTGACGTAGTTGGAGTCGGGGGAGATCAACCACTCAATGGTCTTGGCGATCTCATCGCTCTGGGCGATGTGGCCTGCGGGGACAATTTCGGACAGCTTGGCCTGCATCGCCTCCCACTGGTCCCCCACGTAGAAGCGGGACGACGCAGTGTCGATGTACCCGGGGTTCACCGCGTTGACGCGAATCTTCTCCGACGCCAACTCCGCCGCGAGGTACCGCACCAGAATCTCCAGCGCGCCCTTCATGGCCCCGAGCAGCCCGTGGAAGGGCAGCGGCATGCGGCTGTCCATGCCCGAGACTGCCACCATGGTGCCCAGGCGGCCCTTCATCAGGGGCGCGGCGGCCTGAGCGCCGAGGAGAAACGACTTCACCGTGACGTTGAACGTCTTGTCCATCTGGTGCGACTTGATGTCGATGAGCGGCGCGAACTTGGTCGAGGCGGCGTTGGCCACGAAGGCGTCGAGGTAGCCGTAGGTCTTCCCCACCTCCTCGAAGACGGGGAGCAGCGACTCCGGCTCCAGTTGTTCGGCGATGCGCACTTCGCAGCGCCGGCCCATGGCCTCAATCTCCTTCTTCAGCGAAGCCGCGGCGTCGTGGTCTCTCCGGTAGGTGGAGAAGATGTCGTAGCCGCGACGCGCCAGACGAATCGAGGTGGCCCGACCCACGCCCCGGCTCCCGCCGGTCACCACCGCGACCTTCTTTGGGTTGGAATTCACGGGCCCCCTCTATCACGGGCAGGTCGGTCTCTGGCGTTTCCGTGGGGCCGGGTGAGAATGCCACCATGGCGAAAGTCCGCTGGGACGTCCTCTTCTCCGCCGCGGAGCACGCAAGAAATCGCGCCTACGCGCCGTACTCGAATTTTCACGTCGGGGCGGCGCTCTGGCTCGACGACGACACCATCATCTTCGGCTGCAACGTCGAGAACGCCAGCTACGGGCTCACCATCTGCGCCGAGCGGAACGCCCTGGGTCAGGCGGTGGCGGCGCACCGTCGAGTCAAAGCCGTGGCCATCGTGGTGGACTCCAAGACCCCCACCCCGCCCTGCGGCATGTGCCGTCAGGTGATGCTGGAGCTCTGCGCGCCCGACGTGCCGGTGCGAACGCGAACCTTAAAGGGCGCCACCCTCTCGTCCACCGTGGCGCGACTGCTCCCCCACGCGTTCGTGAAGCAGCACCTGTTCGGGGCCGTGCCGCCCAAACGCAGCGCCCGGCGTCGTGGCCGGGCCGCGCGCCGCTGAACGACGGCAACCCGCGGCCAGGCGGAGCCCCGGCCTCTTCCTTCGTCGGCTCAAGAGCGTTCGAACTCAGCCAACCGGGGTCGTCGCTGTCGGAGATGCGCGCTAGTTCGCGGCCACGTTGGCTTTGACGTTGAGCGTCGTGGGGGTCTGCGCGTTGCTGTTGACCGAGACCGTGCCGCTGAGGGGGCCGGCTTTGCTGGGGCTCAGCTTCACCTTGATGACGCCCGCCTTGCCGGGCGCCAGCGGATCCTTCGGGCAGTCAGCGACGATGACTTTCGTGCTGGAGGTGCACGCGGTGATGATCAACGGCTCGTTCCCCGCATTCTTGAACTTGAACTCCCACGTCGGGGCGTCGCTCTGCTTGATGTTGCCGAAGTCCTGGGTCGCGCTGTCGAGGACAAGTTTGGGGCCGGCTTTCGGTTGTGCGAACGCCGGCAGTGCGACGGAAATTGCGACGATCAAGAGCTGCTTCTTCATGAGTGCCTTCAGGCTGGAGGGTGGAGGGTGCACGACGTGAAACAATCGCGGCGCCGGAGAGTAGCACAGGACACCGCGCGGGACGGTGTCGGTCTCGAAGCCGCTTCGGCATCGACTCCGTCGTCGGACTCGCGAGGTTGATTGTTGGCCCGCGCTACGGGCGGCCGGGGGGCAACTCGTCTTTCTCCTTCGCCAGCATGCGGGGAAAGACCTGGAACGCCACGATGGCCCACTCCGCCACCCAATAGATGACAGGGACCGCGAACTGCGCCGGAGGCAAGCGGTCGCCGGTGTCCTCTGACTCGGCAGTCGCCAGAAGCATGATGGCCAGGGCGAAGGCCGGCCCCAGTCGAACCAACCGCCGGGTCAGCCCCACCGCCGACTCCGGGAGCTTGATGGTGCTCTCGTCGTCGGTCTGGTTGGCCTGGCCCAGCGGAAGCATCAGCAGGCAGAAGTAGAACGGCGTCTCCAGGCTCGTGGCCACGCGCTGAAAGGTGGTGCGCGCGTCGTCGGGCAGCCAGGCCTTGAGCGGCGGGACCCAGCGCGAGACAAACGCCAGCGACGTCAGCAGTCCCGCCCACAGCAACAGCCCCATCGCCACCAGGCCCACCACCGGAAACAAGACGAAGGCTCGCGCGATGCCGAAGAACACCACCCCGGGGGCGGGTTTGGGGGAGCTCAGCATTCGACTGTAGAGGGCGTGCAGCACCAGGCCGAGGACCACGGCGTAGGCCAGGTACGCGGGCGCATATCGCACCAGCCGGCGAGACTCGCGGTGCAGGCCCCAGTCGTCAAAGCCATCGACCAGCCCCAGCCCGAGCTGAATGAGCACGTACGCCACCGGGAGCGCGGCGCACGAGAGGCCAATCGCGACCCATCGCGACGAATGGAACGGGGCCCCGTCGTGGGGGCTCGCCGGCTGGCTCATAGGCGCAGGATAGTTCACGGCCCCCCGTTGCGCATGAAGGCCGGGTCCTGGCCCGCGCAGGCGTGAGCCCGGGTTCTGTTCGGCGTCATCGCCCCGACGTCATCCCGCTTTGCTAGAGGTGTTGGCCGTGGACATCGGAACCGACGCACGCAAAGGCCTGTTCGCCGTCGGCCGCCCTGTGCGAGGAGAGTTCACCTACCTGGTCCCCGGGCCGCTGGTCACCCGGCTGCAGCCCGGCATGCGCGTTCGACTCCCGTTCGGCCGCTCCACCACCCTGGGTTTCTTCCTCGCCTTCGCGGACGAGGCCGCGCCCGGCCACGACGGCCCCCTGAAGCCAGTGGCTTCGCTGCTCGAAGACACCCCCGCCTTGACCGCCGAAATCGTCGCGCTGGCGCGGTTCTCCGCCTCGCACTACCGCTACCCGCTGGGCGAGGTGTTGAAAGGCGCGTTGCCCCCCGGGCTCACGGGCGCGACGGAAGCGAAAGAGGCGAAGCCGAAGACGGTGCGCTTCGTCGAGGCCGCGCCGGGTGCGACGACGGACGGGCTCGAGCGCGCCCACGCGCAGGCCGCCGCGCTCTCGTACCTGCTGGCCATCGGCAAGGCGGCGAGTCTGGACGAAGTCGAGCTCGCCATTCCCGGCGCGAAGGTCTCCTTGAAGAAGCTGGCGGAACGAAAGCTGGTCGCCTTCTCGGAGCGCGTGGTGGTGGAGGCGAATATCGAGATCGGCGGTGCGGACCGGCCGGCGGAGCTGACAGCGGACCAGGCGGCCGTGCTCACGCCCCTGCTGGGCGCGCTGGAACGGCGAACCTTCGCTCCCTTCCTCCTCCATGGCGTGACCGGGAGCGGAAAGACCGAGGTGTACCTGCGCCTCGTCGAAGAAGCGCGCAGGCAGAAGCGCGGCGCCCTGGTGCTGGTGCCGGAAATCGCGCTCACGCCCCAGCTGGTGGGGCGCTTCAAGGCCCGCTTCGGCACGGACGTGGCGGTGCTGCACTCCGGCCTTCAGGACCGCGAGCGCCAGCTCGCCTGGCAGCGGCTGCGCTCAGGGGGCCTCACCCTCGCGGTGGGCGTTCGCTCCGCCATCTTCGCCCCCGTGGCCGACCTGGGCCTGGTGGTGGTGGATGAGGAGCATGACCCGAGCTTCAAGCAGGAGGAGAAGCTCCGCTACAACGCCCGCGACCTGGCGCTCGTGCGCGGCAAAGAGTCGAACGCGGTGGTGGTGCTCGGCTCGGCCACGCCGTCGCTGGAGACGCTGGAGAACGCGCGCACCGGTCGCTACGGGCTGCTCGAGCTGCCCCGCCGGGTGATGGACCGGCCGATGCCCAGCGTGGAGTTGGTTGACCTGCGCCTGCTGCGGCCACGCTTCGAGGCCAACCCGTCGAAAGAGGCGCCCATTCTCTCGGCGCCGGTGTTGGCGGCGATTGGGGAGACGCTCCGCGCGGGGCGACAGACCATCTTGTTCCTCAACCGGCGTGGCCACTCGAGCTTCGTGGTGTGCGAGGTGTGCGGCCAGTCGCTGCGCTGTGAGCACTGTGACGTGTGCCTCACGTGGCACCAGAGCCAGGCCCGGATGATGTGCCACTACTGCGGCTTTTCCTGCCCGATGCCAGACGCCTGCCCCGGCTGCCACGGAGCGCTGGTGTCGCTCGGGGTGGGAACTGAGCGCGTGGAGACTGAGGTGTTGGGCGCCTTTCCGGAAGCGCGGGTGGGCCGCCTCGACCGCGACGCCGTTACCACCCAGGACCGACTCACTCACGTGCTCTCGCAGTTCGCGCGGGGCGACCTCGACGTGTTGGTTGGCACGCAGATGGTCGCCAAGGGCCACGACTTTCCCGGGGTGACGTTGGTCTGCGTGGTGCTCGCCGACTCCAGCCTGGCGTTGCCGGATTTCCGGGCGGCCGAGCGCACCTTTCACCTCCTCACCCAGGTCGCGGGGCGAGCCGGCCGCGGGGTGGAGCCAGGTCGGGTGCTGGTGCAGACCTACAACCCCGAGGCGCACAGCGTGGCGCGCGTGACGGCCCACGACTTCGCCGGGTTCTCCGATGAAGAGCTGCGGCGACGCCGGTTGATGCGATGGCCGCCGTTCGCCCGGCTGGCAGCGGTGCGCATCGAAGGCCCGAACCCGGGGCAGACGGCGCACGACGCCCGCAGACTGGCCGCGGCGATGGCGCGCGCCATGCCCCCCGCCAGCGCGGGCGTGAGCCTGCTGGGCCCCGCTCCGGCGCCACTGTCGAGACTCAAGGGGCAGTCACGCTGGCAGGTGGTGTTGAAGGGCCCGACACATTCGTCCTTGAAGCAAGTTCTCGACGCCGCCGAAGCCACTTTTTCGGCGCTTTCGTCGCAAACAAAGGCCGTCCTGGATGTGGACCCGGGCGCCATGCTGTAGCCAGAATTCACCCCAACATGGCAGGTCAGATTCTTCTGGTGTGTGACGACGACGAAACCGTCGTCCAAATCAAACGCGCGCTCGCGGCCGACGGTTACGCCATCGTGGTCGCGGCCTCGGTGGCCGACGCGGTCATCGCCTACGGGAACGCGCTCCCCTCGCTGGTGATTCTCAGTCCGGGCATCGAAGGCGATCGCGGCGCGGTGCTCCTCGAAGAGCTCCGCGGGCACCCCGACGCGGGGCTGTTGAAGGTGCTGCTTTTGGGCGAGACCATTCCCGGCTTCGGGTACCCCATCGTGCCCCTGCCCATCGAGCCCCGCTCGTTCTCGGCTCAGGTGACCAGCCTCGTCAGCGGAGAAGACACCGAAGCGTGGACGGTGCAGGAGTCTCAACGCGCGAAGGTCCTGCCTTCAGCGCCGTTCACCCCGGGCCCCCGGGAGCGAGAGGCGTGGCGCGCGGGAACAGGCGCCCTGCCGCCGGCCCCGTCGTCACCCAGCATCGCCTCGGAGATCGCCGACTCGCTCAACGCGGACGCCGGCATGGACGACGAGCTGGTCAGGCTGGGTGCGCAGGTGCGCGCCGAGGCCAGGGTTCGCGGCACCCAACCGGCGGTGACTGCGCCGCTCCCACCCGAGGCCGCTGAGTCGTCGTTCGAATCCCTCAACGAGGCGCCGGCCCCCAAGACGCCGTTGCCCTACAAGACCATCGAAGACCCGGCCCCGGCCGCGACCGAGCAGCCCCGGCAGCGCTCCGGCGCGCCGACGGCCCCCGTGGGCCGCGCCTCGCCCGGCGAGGCCACGATCGAAGAACTGGAGCACGCAGCGCTGGAGGCCGAAGAGCGCCTTTTGGCTCGACAGGCCGCTGAGCGCGCGCTGGCCGAAGAGGCCTCGGAGTACGCCACGCGGGCCTGGCACGCGGCGACCGGAGTTCCCGACGTGCCGCCGATGGCGATGGAGATCGGCGCGCGCGACGAGCAGATCGCCGGCCTGGAGCGCGAGCTCGGGTTGGCGCAGCAGGCCCACGCCGCGCTCGAAGCCCGGCTGGCCACGCTCGAAACCGTGCGCGTCGAAGAGGGGTCTCACGCCGAGACGCTCCTGCGAGAGCGCGACGCGGCCTTCGAGGCACTCGACAAGGCGGGCGAACAGACGCAGGCCCTGACCCAGCAACTGGAGGCCGCCGCGGCTCGCGAAATCGAACACGCCGCCGCGCTCGAGCGGCTGCAGGGCGAAATCAACGCGGTCAAGGCCGAGCTGAAGGCCGAGCAGGCCCGCGGCGAGAGTCTGCGCCAGGCCCTGGAGGCGTTTCAGAACGAGGCCGCCGAGCGGCAGGTGGCGGTCGAGCGCCTCCAGGTCGAGAAGAACGCGGCCTCGGAGTCCATCGCCCAGGTGGCCTCGGAAGCCGAGAACCTCAAGCTCGCCCTGCAGCAAGCGCAGGAAGAGAAGGCCGCCGCCGAGAAGCGCGCGGCCGAGCTCGCCTCCAACGTGACGTTCGCGCTCAAGGTTCCGGGGCGAAAAGCCCTGGGCGTCCCGCGCCAGGGCGAGGTGGACCTCGAAGGCACGGCCTCGCTGGTCTCCTCGCTGGTCCTGTCGTCCGCCGACGTCAAAGTCGAGTTCGCCTGCCGCGATGGGCGCCGGACAGTCTGGCTCTCCCGCGGACGGCTGGTGGCGGCCGAGTCCGACATCACCTGGGAGTCGATGCTGGACCGCGCGCGCCGCGACGGCCTCATCGACGGGCGCACCGAGAAGGAGCTCTCGATGCTCAAGGGCTCGGGCCCTCAAGACACCCTCTCGGCCCTGGAGGAGCGCGGCTACCTCAAGGAATCAGAAGTGGTGCCGCTGGCACAGCGGTACGTCGAGCACATCGCGCTGGAGGCCTGGAGTGAGCGCAGCTCGACCTACCGGCTGACCGAGACCGGCCCGCAGGACGCGCAGATTCGCGCTGCCTCTCCTTCGCTGGCGCTCCCGCTGCTCGCCGAAGCGCTCCGACGGGCCCTGGCACCCGACGAGATTCTCGAGGGGCTGGGCGGCTTGTCGGGCGTCCTCGCTCACACCGAGCACGAGATCGACGCTCGGGGCCTGGGCTTCTCCGACCGCGACCGTCGCTTGTTGGCGCTGATCGACGGCGAACTGCGAGTGGAGACGGTGCTGCTCGAGTCGGGCCTGGCCCAGACCAGCGCCCTCAAGGCGCTCGGGGTGGCGCGCCTGCTCGGCATGTTGCAGGTCGTCAAACGCGCCGGCCCCACCCGGGTGGACGACGGCGAGGTCGACCTCAAGCGGCTCGACGCCATGTACGAGCGCGTGCAAGACGCCGACTACTTCTCGATTCTCGGCCTCAACCGGACCGCCGGCACCGAAGAGGTGCAGCGCGCGTTCGAGCGGTTGCGCCTGGAGTTTGACCCCATTCGCTTCGCCGGCCACCCTGACGGCAGCTTCGTGCGCCGCGCCGAGGTGGTGATGGCGTCGCTCTCCGAAGCGGCGCGCGCGCTCGAAGATGATCGGCGACGCGCAGAGTACGCCCGGCACCTCATCGAGTAGTATCGGCAAGGCCGTCGCGCCGCCCCGCGCGACCTGACACGGAGTTCCGATGACACCCTCACCCACGGCGACCACGCATGCCTTGAAACTCGGCGCGTGGCTGGCGGTCTTCACCTTGACCGGCTGCTTCTTCAACGCAGATATCCCCTCGGCCGCGCGGGTGAAGTGCGGCCCCAACGGCGAGTGCCCCAAGACGCTGCAGTGCAACAGCGAGAATCGCTGTGTGCGTCTGGGTGACATTCTGCCGCCCGTCATCACCGCCGCCGCCCGGGTGCCCGCCGCGAAGGCCGGGGACAAGGTGTTCGTCGACGTGGCGTCCAACGAGCTGCTCCTGGAGCCCCCCGAGCTCATCTCCGCCGTCGCGGGCTGGAGTCACGGGCTGACGCGGGAGTCTGACGGCGACGACAACCTGCACTGGGTCTACTCGCTGGTGGTCACCACCGACGCGCCGGAAGGACTCCATGGCGTGTACGCCGACGCCACGGACCTCTCTGGGAACCGCGGCCCGGACCAGCGCACCGGCGCCAGCTTTCAGGTCGACGCCACGCCACCTTCGGTGGACCGGGTTCAGTCCACCATCGCGCCCCTGGTCGCCCGCAGCGACTCCACCGTCACTGTGACGGTGGTGATGACCGAGCCGGTGAAGAAGAACGTGGGGCTGGTGGCGCACCGCAAGGGCGAGACCGACGTGGTGGCGACCGGCAAGGTCGGCAACGTGCAGGCCAGCATCATCATGTTCGCCCTGCCGGTGGGTCCCGCCGCGGGCAAGAACGGCGACGAAGTCTGGCAACTCTCAGTGACCTCGATGCAGGACCTCGCCGGCAACGACGCCACGGCGGCGGGCTCGGTGGTGGGTGACCTGGTCATCGACGGGCAAGACCCCGTCATCGACGACCTCGGCCTCGATGGAAAGCGCTTCTCGGCCAACCCGCTCCACAACGAGATTGTGGTGCCGGTCAAGGTGAGCGACCCGCTAGCCACGGTCGAGGTCCGGTTCGGGGCGCATCGCCAGTTCGCTTCTTCGAGCGACTCCAAGACCTTCACCGTCACTACGGCGGACCCGGAGGGCCCGACCGACGTCGTCGTCACGGCGACGGACATCGCCGGCAACACCACGTCGAAGAAGGCGACCGTCATCGTCGACTTCACGCCTCCCATCGTGCTCACCGCGCTCGTCGACATCACCCCGCCTGTGGACTGTCCGCTGGTGCGCGTGAGCGCTGTTCGCCAGGGCACGGGCATTCACGCCTTCTTCTCGCTCGATGAGCCGTCCGTTCCCGCCCCCACCGTCACCCTGGGGAGCGTGGCCTTCTCGGGCTCCACCACTGGCGCCCGAGACTTTCGCTACGACGCGGTGGCCGACAACTCGCTGGCCGACGGCCAGCTGAGCGTCAAAGCCGTGGTGACTGACGAGGTGGGCAACAGCGCCACCCGATCGCTGGCGACCCCGCTCACGATTGACCGAACCCCTCCTACCGCCCCCTCGGGAAATCGCCTCAAACAGGTGGTGTTCAGCCGGGCTCCGTGGGGCGCGGAGTCGACCAACGGCGTGCCCAGAATGTCGATTTCAGCCGACGCCGGCTCGTTCGAGGCGAACGCGTCGGTCTTCTTCTACGACGGCAGCGACCCGCTCGGGTCACAGGAGTTGGGGCGCGGCACCGCCGCGGCCGACGGTCGCATCGCCAACCTCACCCTCGCCAGCCGCGACGTCGTCGAGCTCTACCTCGCGCAGTTCGACAACGCCTGTAACCGCGACGCGGCGCAGGCGACTCGCGTCACCGAGGGAGAGTGGATTGCCACGCTGGGCAAGAAGGTCGTGGACAGTAAGTTCGAGAACCCGCATGAGTTTCGAGCGGCGGTCAACGAGACCATGCGGCAGGGCCTCGGAACGAACCCCTTTTCGCAGCCAACGAACCTGACGCGGGCCGACAACGTGCCGTTGGTCACCACAGGTGATTCCTACGTGGCCACCCTGGCCGGTGCGCGGTTCCAGGACGACTCACCGGCCCTCGTATGGGACGAGTACGACAGCAAGCTGCTCTTTCTGCCCGCGGCGATGGGCGGCGCGGTCGGCTACGTGGGCGCATGGACCGGAGAGCAGCTCCAGGCGCGCGTCTGCCGCGGGTACATTCCCGGCGGCCAACCGGGCAGCGGGTACTACGACCCGGTGACCACCCGCGACTATTTCCTCTCGTGGACCACGAGCGGAAAGATGGTGGCCACCAGCTGGAACGGGGTCGAGTTCGCATCAGTCGACTCGCCCACCCCCCCGTCCAGCCGCGTGCACTTCGGCGTGGCGTGGGACAAGAAGCGCAACACGGCAGTCATGTTCGGCGGTCGAACGAGCCTGGCGCTGAACGAGACCTGGTTCGTCAACGGAGGCCAGTTCACGCGCTGGGACGCCGGCAGTCTCCCCGAGCCGGCCCCGAGGTTCGGGCACCGCGTGGTGTACGACTCGAAGAACGAGCGCGTGCTGGCCTACGGCGGCGTGCTGCAGGACGGCGGCATCAGCAATGAGTTGCTCTCGTGGGAGGGCGCCGGCTGGAACGTGGTGGCCACGACGGGTACGGCGCCGCCTCCGCGCGCGTTCGCCGGCGTGGCGTACGACTCCGACCGCGACGTGGTGGTGGTGGCCGGCGGCACGTCGGTCGACGGCAACGGAAACCCCTTCGAGTCAACCGAGACATACGAACTGGACAGCAACAACGTGTGGACCCGTGTGGCCTCCGGCTTCAACGTGCCGCACTGCGGGGCCTTCTGGTTTAACAGCCCGAACACCGTGAACCCGTCGATGGGGTTTGACCCCGTGCGCAAGCGAAGCGTCCTGGTGTGTAGCCAACGCATCTACGAGTGGGACGGTCGGACGAAGAAGTGGACCTACCGCACGCACGCCCGCGACTGGGACGACATGGAGGTTGAAGGGGGCGTCGGCGCCTTCGACACGCAGCGGCAGCGGGCGGTGTCGGTGGACTACAAGAACACCACCTGGGTGCGCGGTGACTTCATCGGCTTTCGGTCAGACGCCGGTGCGCCACCAGACATCAAGGCGCTCACCTACGACGCGTTCCGCGACCGCATCGTCGGCATTCGCCGCGCCTCGGACAACTCGAAGGAAACCGTCATCTTCAACCCCAGCACCGAGGCGTGGTCCACCGCGCCCGCCAGTGGCTTCGACTTCTGGGACAACGCCATGCTGGCCTACGACAGCAACCGCCACGTCATCGTCGCGTACGACACCGCGACGACCTCGACCTTCGAGTGGGACGGCAGCGCGTGGAACAATGTGCTCGCCGCCAACAGCCCTTCGCAGCGCGGCGGCATTCCGGTCCTGTACTTCGACTCGCAACGCGGCACGACGCAGTTGCTGGGCGGCGCGTGGGACTGCAACCTGCCCGAGGCGAACGACCAGTGGGAATGGGACGGTGGCACCTGGGCCCAGCGAACCACCGTCAACCCGCCGCCGTCGCTCTGCACCGGACAGAAGAACGGCGCCTTCGACCCATCGCGAAACGTGTTCGTGCTCGGCTACCGGCCGCCGAACGGCAACCAGTTCAACCTCTGGGAGCTGGACGCGCAGGGCCAATGGTCCGACCGGTCGTTTGTGTACGATCAGGTCTCCGACTTCGGGTTTGCGTTCTACGAGCCGAAGTATGGCGGGGTGCGCTTTCGAAGCGCCTGGAGCGGCTGGCGCGCGTGGGTCTGGAGCGGAAGCGGGCTGCGGAGTGTTCGCAACCACCAACTGGCCCCGCCTCGCGCGCGGCTGGCGGCGGTCACCTACGACTCGGTGCGGCAGGTGGTGGTGGTCTTCTCCATGTCAGAGACGTGGGAGTTCGACGGGGTGCACTGGTTCAACCGAACCGACTGGTCGAAACCCACGCCGCCCGAGCGCGGCGCCCACGTGATGGCCTTCGACGCAGCGCCGGGCCACAACAAGGTCGTCCTCTACGGTGGCTCGCCCTGGTACCGGGTCGATCAACGACACTACGATCAGTACTTCACCGACACCTGGACCTGGGACGGCAACAACTGGACCGAGGTCATTCACGCCAACGCTCCTCCCGGCCCCCGAATGCAGCCGGTGATGCACTACAACCCCCAGACTCAGCGCGTCTTCCTCCAGAGCGGAAGCCCCGGCGGCGTGGGGGGCAACTTCGAGTGGACGGGAAGCACCTGGGTCTCCACAGGCGGCACGCGCGTCGACCTGCAGGAGGTCTCAGCCCCGGGCGGCGCGTACAACTACGACACGCAGACCATCTACTACATGGGCGGAGGGCGCTTCCTCGACGGGCTGTGGGACCCGCAGGGCATGAGCCTCTACGGCCGCTGGACGGCCGCCGGCTTCCAACAGGTGTTCAACCCGGCCGGCATCTTCACGGACCTCACCGGCCTGTGGATGGTCTACGACCCCAACCGCAAGGCGACCATCGCACCCATCACCACGGCGCAGGACCCGGCCAGCGGCAACAGCGCCATCCCCAACGTGGAGTCGATGCTGGGCGGCACCCTCTCCATGTTCTCGCTGGTGGGTGTGCCCAAGGACTTCATCACCATCAACACCGGCACCCAGCTCGGCTTCGGAATCGCCGTCTACGACAAGGCGCGCGCGACCGCGTCCAACTTCGACGGGGACAACGGGGCCATCAACCAGTACGCCGTGCCCGGCCCGGTCGTGCCAGTGCACGAGTTTCAGGTGGAGGGCACGTACTCGGGCCTCGGCCAGACGCCCCACGCCGTCACCGGCATCAGCGCCAGCTTCGTCAGCGGTGGCACCGGCATCGGCGCCTCGGGCGCCAGCCTCGAAGTCTGGAACGGCTTCCAGTGGCTCCCGGTGAAGATCAACACCGCCCCCAGCAGCACGCCCGCGCTGGTTGAAGCCACCGTCAGCGACCCCGCCCTGCTCAAGGCCATGTGGGACCCGCGGCGCGTGCTCATTCGAACCCGCCCGCGCAGCCCGAACGACGCCGTCACCCCGGTGAAGCTCTCCACCGACTACGCAGAAGTTCGTGTGCGGTACTCGCTGCAGTAGCGACGCGCAGTTTTCGGGAGCGACGTAGGCTCGAGCACCCAACCCAGAGACTCACCCCAAAGGCTTGATGTGCTCGGTTTCTTTGCGTGCCTTGTCGGCGGCTTCGGCCACCATCGCTAACACCATGCCGTGGACCATGTCGGAAGACTGGCTCCCCTGGGCGCCCTGCCCCGAGCTGTCTTCAAAGGTCGACTCGCCTGCGATGTTGGCGAGAGCGCCCGGTAACGGGTCAGCGGCTGCGTTCGAAGCGGCTTCGACCGGCGAAGCACTCGTCGGCGCCAGCGTCGCGACTCTCGGTGCGGATGAAGCGACTCGACTGGCGGCCATGGGGTTCCTCCGTGAAACCGTGCGCGATGCGCTGCGTAATGAGTCTTCGGCCGCCGTAACCCAAACGTTGTCGGTCTTCTCAAGGTTGATGCCAACATACCGTCATCGTTGGTGAAGGTGGGCAGCCCGGTTCGCACAACTCGGTGCGCCGCCTCGCGGGTAAAGAGCGAACACCTTCGACCCGCGAGGCCCTGCGATCGCCCCGCGACGTCCCCAGCCACGCCCGTGGTCAGCGCGCGCCGTGTGCGCTACGCGCGCCTGGTGAAAATGACCCGCTCGCCGTTGCGTTCTCTGGGCCTCATCGTCGCGGCGGTCTCCGCGTGCGCCTCTCCACCGCCACCGATTCCTCGCGCGATGCTCACCGCGGCGCCCGACGACGAGGCCAGGATCGCACGCCTGTCTCAAGTCATTCGGTTCCAGACCGTTTCAAAGCCCGAGCTGCGCGACCTGGGGGCGTTCGAGGCGTTTCACGCGTTCTTGCGACAGTCGTTTCCCTCGGTGTTCGGCCACGCGGCGCTGGAGACGGTGGGGGCCGCGGGGTGGGTGCTCACCTTCCAGGGGAGCGACGCGTCGCTCGCGCCTGCGGTGCTCATGGCCCATCAAGACGTGGTGCCGGTCGAACCGGGCACGGACGCGCAGTGGCTCCACCCCGCCTGGTCGGGCGACGTCGCCGAGGGCTTTGTGTGGGGCCGCGGCGCCCTCGACGACAAAGCCGCCGTGCTGGCGATTTTTGAGACGCTCGAATCCGCTTTGAAGCGCGGCTGGGCCCCCAGACGAACGCTGGTGCTCGTCCTCGACGATGAGGAGGAGGTGGGCGCCGCTTCGGCCGAGAAGGCGGCGGCCATTCTTCGCGCGCGCTACCCGGAGGCCTTCGTAGTGCTGGACGAAGGCATGGCGGTGACCGAGGGCATCGTCAAAGGCATGACCCGGCGCGCGGCGTTTATCGGCATCGCGGAGAAGGGCTTCCTCGACGTGGAGCTCTCGGTGGCGAGCGAAGGCGGGCATTCCTCCACCCCGCCCCAGCACACTGCGATTGGAATTCTGGCCGACGCCATCACCCGGGTGGAGGCCGCCCAGTTTGACAGTCGCCTCGGCGAAATCAGCGCGGCCCAGCTCGAGGTGCTCGCGCCCTACCTGCCCGCGGGCCAACGCGCGGCAATCTCCATGAAGTGGCTCATCGGCGCGTCCATCGTGAAGAACATGGCGTCCACGCCGGCCACCGCAGCGTCGTTGCGCACCACCATCGCGGTCACGCGCATCGAAGGTGGCATCAAGGACAATGTGCTGCCCACGTCCGCCAAAGCGCTGGTGAACCTGCGGCTGATGCCCGGCGACACCATCGCCGCAGCCATGGAGCACCTGAAGACGGCCATTCACGACGACCGCGTCCAGGTGAGGCGCGTGGAGGGCGTGGGGAGCGAGGCCTCACCCGTCTCATCAATGCAGGCCCCCGGTTTTCTGCGGGTGCGCGACGCGGTGGCCGAAACCTTCCCCGATGCGGTGGTCGCCCCGGGCCTGGTGTTGGGCGCGACGTCCTCCCGGTTTCTCGCCTCGTGGTCGAAGGCCACGGTGCGTTTTGTGCCGTGGACGATGAAGAGCGAGGACCTGGTGAGAACCCACGGCGCCAACGAGCGGCTGGCGGTGGCGGACTATCTCGAGGGACTACGCTTCTACGAGGCGGCCCTGAAGGCGCTGGACGCGCCCTAGGCTTCCCAGGTGCCGGAAATAGCTCGGGGCCGCCCCGTTCAGGTTGCCGCCGCCCCCCGAAAGCCGTTAGAAAAACCCCGATGGTACGCGAAATCCTCATCTGGCCTCACCCCACGCTGAAGCAGAAGGCTCAGCCGGTGAAGGTCGTCGACGACGCCACCCGAGCGTTGATCAAAGACTTGTTCGAATCGATGTACGCCGCCGATGGCGTGGGCCTCGCTGCGCCCCAGATTGGCGTGCTCCAGCGGGTCATCGTGCTCGACACCACCCCACGCCAGCCGGAGTCGAAGCCGCTGGCGATGGTGAACCCGGTCGTCCTCAAAATGGAAGGCAAGTTCGTCTACACCGAGGGCTGTTTGTCCGTGCCAGGCGAGGCCGAAGACGTGGAGCGCGCCGAGCGCGTCACGGTTCGGTACCTGGACGAGCAGGGCAAAGAGCAGACCCTGGAAGCCGACGGCCTGTTGGCGGTGGCGGTCCAGCACGAGACGGAGCACCTGGACGGCATCGTGTTCGTCGAACACCTCTCGAACTTGAAGCGCGACATCATTCGCAAGCGGATGAAGCGGCTCAAGGCTGACCGCTCGAGCGAGAAGCCGCACGCGTCGGTCGGCGCCGAGCTGTAGGCGCGTCTTTCCCCGTCTTCTTCTTCGGCACGCCCTTCTTCGGGCACACGTCTGCGACCACGCACCGGTGGCACTCGGGCGCGCGGGCATGGCACACCCGCCGACCGTGCCAGATGAGCAGCTGGTGGCCTTTGAACCAGAGCGCTGACGGGAGGAGCTTCGAGAGCTCCGCCTCAATCTCGTCAGGCGTCTTCTTCTTCGACAAGTCCATGCGGGCGGCGAGCCGCTGGACGTGCGTATCGACCGGAAACGCGCGGTCGCCGTCGAGGTGCATGGACACCACGCCCGCCGTCTTGGCGCCCACGCCGGGCAGCCTCACCAGCTGGTCTCGGCGGGTGGGCACCTGGCCGTTGAACGCGCGCACCAGCTCCGCGCCCATGGCGCAGATGTTTTTTGCCTTGGCGCGGAACAGCCCCAACGTCTTGACGTACGGCTCCACCACGTCGGGCGTGGCGTCGGCGTAGTCCTGCGCGGTCTTGAAGCGACGAAACAGCTCGGGCGTCGCCATGTTGACGCGCTGATCAGTGCACTGCGCCGACAGCATGACAGCCACCAACAGCTCCAGCGGGGTGGAGAAGTTGAGCTCGATTTTCGCCTCGGGCATGGCGGCATCAAGCCTGGCGACGATGTGGTGAAACCGCGCCTGTTTCGCGCTCTGGGGTTCGCTCGGCATGAGGGCGTTTGGAAATGCGGTGGTACACTTTAGCGGTGCGCAGCCCCGTCGCAGCAGTGATCATTTGTGCGTTGTTCAGCTGCGCGGCGCCGATGCAGGAATCGACGATTCGCTTTCAAGACGCGTTTCACGAGAACCGCGACCAGCTCCTCGCGCTGGAGTCGCCGGTGCCCCGGGTCAAACGCGTGCGCGCACAGCCGAGAAAGCCCCGCTGGGCCTGGCCGCTGGAGTTCGTGATGGTGTCCAGCGCCTATGGGTTCCGGTTTCACCCCATCTCCGGGGAATACCGGTTCCACTCCGGCGTGGACCTGGTCGCCAGTCAGGGCGAAACAGTCACCGCGGCCGCGGCCGGAACGGTGGTGTTCTCGGGGTGGAATGGCGGGTACGGAAACCAGGTGGAGATTCGGCACGACGCCAACACCACCACCCGCTACAGCCACCTCTCGGCGCGGTTTGTCCACGAGGGCGCGCGCGTGGACTCCGGCGAAGCGCTGGGCCTCGCCGGGGCCACCGGGCATGCCACGGGACCTCACCTGCATTTTGAAGTGGTTCGGTTCGGTGAACCGGTCGACCCGTTCGTCTTGATTCCCGAAACAGCTCCGGCGGGTCCGCTCGCGCTTCGATGAGCCTCTCGGCCCAGCGCTTACAGCGTGTCTTTGAGTTCTTTGGCCGGGCGGAAGCCGATGGTCTTCGACGCCTTGAGCTTCATGATTTCGTTGGTCTGGGGGTTGCGAATCTTGCGCGCCTTGCGCGTGCGAATCGACCAGGTGCCGAACCCCGGGTAGCTGAAGCGCTCATCCGCTTTCACCGCCGCTCCGATGTTGTCGAACACGACGCTGATGACGTCAGCCGCCGCCTTCTTGGTCATCTGCGTCTGCTTCGCCACGACTTCCACCAGTTCTTGCTTCGTCATGTGGGGTGCGACCTCCAGAGAATTGAGGGGCGCGCCGGATAACAACCGAGATCGGAGCTGTCAATCATAGACATATGGTCACCGGCACAATCTGTCTAATAGATCTCCACAACACCTCACTCCGATCGAAAAACAATCGAACTTGACCTCAATTCAATACGTTGGGCGACTGGGGCGATCGGCGGTGGGGGTGCTGGCGATCTGTGGGTGCATCTCCGGGGTTGCAGATGCGGCTTCTTCGCTGACGCGTTGCCAGGGTCTCGATCGGGCCGTGAGTGAACGTGAGTGGTGGGTTGATGCCGCGGCCGGATCAGGCGGCGACGGATCAAAGCAACGCCCCTTTTCCACGCTGACCCCGGCCCTGAAGCCGTGCGCGCTGATCCACCTCGCAACCGGCATCTACGAGGGGCCCCTTGAGCTCCCGGAAGACGTGATCATCGAAGGATCAGGCGACGCGGTGATCCACGCCGAGGCGCCGGGGACCACCCTTCGCCTCTCGCGCGGCACCTTGCGCAACCTGCGCGTACAAGGGGGCGCGGTCGCGATTTCGGTCTCAGATTTTGCACGCATCGAACGCGTGACCTTGAGCGGGTTTCGAACGACCGGTCTTGAATTGCAGCGTGACGCCATGGCGTCGGCGTCGGAGATTCGCGTGCTGGGCTCGATCTCCGAGACCGTCGGGGTGCGACTGCTGCCAGGGGCCACCGCGGCGTTCGACGACGCGAAGTTCGAAGGCGCGCTCCGGCACGCGGTGCACGCGCAAGGCGCCACCCTCTCGCTGCAGCGCGCGCTGGTCACCGGCCCGGTGGGCGCGCTCCACCTCATCGAGAGCGATGCCCGGGTGGTCGAACTCCGCGCCGCGGGGGGCCGGGGCCCGGCGGTGTTCACCGCCCAGAGCACCCTCAGCCTGGAGCGACTGCTGGTCGACGGCCACGAGTTTGCGCTTCAAGCGGCGCGGGGCAGCTCGGTCTTCGTTCGCACGCTGTCCTCGCGAGGCGCGCACCACGCGGGGGTCTCGGAGATCAACTCAGACCTCCAGCTCGCTCACGCGGCCATCAGCGACAGCGGCGCCTTTGGTGCCCTCCAGTTGCTGGGCGGCACGGTCCGGGTGGAGGACCTCTCGGTGCGAAACGCCACCTCGGTGGGGGTGATGGCCCGCCACGCCCGCTTCGAGGCCAGGCACGTGAGCGTGGCCGGAGTCAGGCACGAGCCAGGGCAAGCGGGCGAGCTCTCTGACGGCGACGGGGTCATGTTCCGTGGCGGCAGCGCCACCCTGGCGCAGCTCGAGGTCTCGTCCACCGCGGGCACCGGGCTTTCCGCCACCAGCCACGCCCGGGTCACGGTGGGCGAATTCAACTGCCACGCGTGCACGGTGGCGGCGGCGCTGGTGGAGCGCGGGGGCACAGTCAACATTCACTCGCTCCGCGCCACCGGGTCGAACAGCGCGGCGCTGGTCATTCCTGATCAAGCCGACGCTGACGTGGGCGACCTCACCACTGACGCCGTGCTTCCGCAGGCCGTGTGGGCGGAGTGCAACTCCGGGGCGCGGGTGGTCATTCGCCGGCTGTCCACGCCGGTGCCACCGTCACCATCGCGATGCATCGAGTACCCCACCAGCCCCGAACCCCCCGGGAAGAAATAAGGTGGCGCCATGAGTTTGGTCCGGCGCGTCTCCAGCGCGCCTCCCCCCAGGTTCTTCGAAGTGAACGCCAGGCACGTGGACCCGGTCTTCCGGGCCTATGTGGAAAAGGCGCTCAAGGTTCTCGCCGCGACCCCCACGCCGACGGCGCAGCGGACCTTGCGCGCCATCACCACCGGCCGGGTCAAGCTCGACCAGCTGTCCGACCTCACCCGAAAAGACTTTGGACAGGTGCGCAAGACCCTCGCGGGCTGGGGCACCAGCGTCAGCGCCGAGGACTACCTCACCATTCACGACGGGCGCACGCACGCCGCGCGAGCGATCACGAAATTCATCAGCGGCTACCAGTGGGACAACCGCATCTACCTCGAAGAAAAGCTCACCCCGCGCGCCCTGGCGGGCACCCTGGTTCACGAAGTCAGCCACGTGATGAACTCGTCTGAGGAACACTACCGCTCGGACAAGGCGGCGTTCCTCGAGGAGTATCGGGCCTTCTACGCGCAGGAGACGTTCGCCGGCAAAAAGCTGTCGCCCGCGGCGTGCCGGGCGCTCAAGCAGCGCATCATCCGGGAGTACGAGTTCAAGAACGTGTCTCCCGACGATGTCCCGGACGTGCCCAAGAACCGCGTGGTGTGGTGAGCGCGGTGACAAACTCCGCGCGGACACGGGCGCTGCGTTGTTCTAGAACGAACGGCCTTCGATGAAGCTCCGCTCGCTGATGTTCGTCTTGCCGAACCTGTTCACGGTGTCGTCCATCTTTTGCGGTTTCTACGCGATGGCGCTGTCGGCAGGAGGCGCGTCACCCGTGCAGCTGTACCAGGCGGGGTTGGCGATCTTCTTCGGCATCTTCTTCGACGCCTTTGACGGGCGCGTCGCGCGCCTGACCAAGACCCAGAGCGACTTCGGGGTGCAGCTGGACAGCCTGGCCGACGTCATCACCTTTGGCGCCGCCCCCGCCCTCCTGCTCTACAAGTGGGCCCTGGAGCCGCTGGGGGTGGTTGGCATCTTCATCTCCTTCGCGTTCGCCGCCTGCGGCGCGCTCCGCCTCGCGCGCTTCAACGTGCTGGCCATGCGCTCACCCGAGAAAGGCGCCTCGAGATTCTTCGTGGGCCTGCCCATTCCACTCGCCGCGGGGGTGGTGGTCTCGCTGGTCATCGCCAACCACGTGGCGCGCGGGAGCCCGCTGCTCGACGCCTGGCGGGTGCCGGTGGCCGCGGTGGTGGTGTTCCTCTCTCTCTTGATGGTGTCCACGGTTCGGTACCGCACCTTCAAGGACGTTCGATTCTCGCCCCGCTCGGCGGCGGTGTTCGCCTCGGTGCTGGTGTTGGGCGCCCTCATCGCCATCGAGCTCCACCCGGCGTGGGTGCTGGTGGCCCTCTTCTCGGTGTACCTGGTGCTGGGCTTGTTCGAGACGTCGGTCGTCATCGCCCAGCGCATTCTGCAGCGGCGCACCAGCCTGGACGAACTGGACGAAGACGACGACGCCGAAGACGACGCGGCGGAGGTCGACGAACAGGAAGTGCTGTAGCCCCGTGCGCATCGAGAGCCTGGTCACCGGCGATGAGCTGCTCACCGGCCTGACGGTCGACACCAACAGCCAATTTTTTCAGAACCAGCTGCTCAACCGCCTCGGCCTGCGGGTGGAGCGCGCCGTCACCGTGGGCGACGTGAAGGCGACCATCTCCGAGGCCCTGCGCGCCGCGGCGGAGCGCGCCGACATCGTGCTGGTGTCCGGTGGGCTGGGGCCGACCGCCGACGACGTCACCGCCGAGGCCGCGGCCGATTGCGCCGGCGTTCCGTTGGAGCTGCACGCCCCCACCCTGGCCAGCATGGAGGAGCGGTTCAAGTCTCGGGGGCTCAAGCTCACCCCCAACAACCAGCGGCAGGCGATGGTGCCACGCGGCGCCGAGGTGGTGGAGAACGCGGTGGGCGTCGCGCCCATGTTCAACCTGCGCATCGGGAAGGCGCGGTGCTTCTTCGTCCCGGGGGTGCCGCGCGAGTACCGGCACCTGGTGGAGCACGAGGTGCTGCCGCGAATCGAGGCCGCGCGCCCCAACCGCGCTGTTCGCCTGCTGCGCCTGTTGAAGACGGTGGCGCTGCCAGAGTCTCACCTCGACGCGCTGATCGAGCCGGTGGCCGCAAAGCACCCCCAGGTGACGTTCGGGTATCGAACGCACCTCCCGGAGAACCACCTGAAGCTCCTCGCCGAAGGTCCCGACGAAGCGAGCGCCCGCGAGGTGCTGCGACGCGCCGAAGAGGAGAGCCGCGCGGTGCTTGGTCGGTACGTCTTCGGCGCCGACGAGGAGACACTGCCCGGGGTGGTGTTGGAGAAGCTGAAGGCGGGCCAGCGCACCCTCGCCACCGCTGAGAGCGTCACCGGCGGCCTGGTGGCCAAGCTGCTCACCGACATTCCGGGGGCGAGTGACGCCTTCAAGGGCGGCGCGGTGACGTACACCGACGAGGTGAAGGCCCTGACGCTGGGCGTTTCTCGCGAGGCCCTCGCCACCACCGGCGCCGTGTCCGAGGTGGTGGCCCGCGCCATGGCCGTGGGGGCTCGTGAGCGCTTCGGCGCCGACGTCAGCCTGGCCACCACCGGCATCGCCGGCCCCACGGGGGGAACCCGGGAGCTCCCGGTGGGGACTGTCTTCATCGCCCTCGCCGGCGCCGGAGCCGACGTGGTGGTGGAACGCTTTCGCTTCGGCTTCGACCGGGAGCGCGTGCGGGCCTTCACCGCCCACGCCGCGCTGGATTTGTTGCGACGCAGCCTCTAGAGCACGCGCATGGTGGGACTCTTTCGGAACTACCGCACGGAGTTGCTGCTCTTCGCCGGCGTCTTCGTGGCGCTGACGTTCTTCAGCTCGCAGCGCTTTCTGCGACAGAGCGCCGCGCCGCACTTCGTGTACCAGGCCAAGGCCTGGCTCGACGGGCGACTCGACATTGACCCCCAGGTTCTCCCGAACATCGAAGACTGGGCCTGCGTGCGCCAGGTGAACGGCGTGCCCACCCGCTGCGAAGGTCAGCTGCTGGCCACCGACAAGTGGTTCGTCAGCTTTCCCTGGTTTCCCGCGGTGGTGATGCTGCCGTTCGTGGCCATCAACGGCTACCAGTTCAACGACACCTCGTTCGGGGTGATCATCGCCGCCCTGGCCGCGGTGCTGTTCTTTCGCCTGGTGCGGTCGGTGCTCGCCGCGTCGCCCGAAGGTCCCGCCAACGAGCCGTCACGCCCGCTGGTGGTCTCGCTGGTGCTGGTGTTCGGCACGGTCTTCTTCTACTGCGCGATTCGGGGAGAGGTCTGGTTCTCGGCGGAGGTGATGGGCGTGGCCCTGACCTGCCTGTACGCGCAGCTGTCGATTGGCGCGAAGCGCCCGGTGCTGGCAGGCGTGGTGTTCTCGATGGCCGTCCTGACCCGAACGCCGCTGGTGTTCTCGGGCGTGTTCTTCGTGATGGAGGCGTTGTGCCCCACCCCGGGCACGCGCATCGCGTCGCTGAAGAAGGCCTGGTCGGAACCGGCGGTCGCCCTTCGACCGTTGCTGCGCTTTGCGCTCGGCGCGCTCCCGCTGGCGGCGACAGCCGTGGCGTACAACCTGCACCGCTTCGGGCGCGTCACCGAGTTCGGCCACGCGTTTCTGTTCAACAACCGCGTCAACGTGGACATCGACCGCTTCGGGCTCTTTCACCCCGCGTACCTGGCCCGGAACCTGGATGCGGCCTTCTTCAAGATGCCACTCATCAAGTTGAACCCGCTCAACTTCGGGTTCGACTTTCACGGCCTGTCGCTCCTGTTGACCCTGCCGCTCCTGGTGCTGCTGGTCTGGCCCGCCGGTGGAAAGCAGGCGGCGCCCCGCGCGGCGCTGGCGGCCTCGGTGGTGCCCTTCACGCTTCGCCTGCTCTGGGGCCTGGGCGGCACGCCCGCCGCCCTGTCGACCGACATTCAGGACCCAGCAGCCTCGCTGGGGAAGGTCATCGCCATCGGCCTGTTGACCCTGGCCGCGGTGGTCGCCCCATTCTGGGTTTCGTACCGGGCCAAGACCAGTAACCAGCACCCGCTCACCATTCCAGCGCTGGTGACGGTCGCAGCCACGGCGGTGCCCGGTTTTCTCTACCAGAACGACGGGTACGCACAGTTCGGGTTCCGCTTCAGCCTCGACTACACGCCCTACCTGCTCCTGCTCTTCGCCGTCAGCGGGTGGGCGCTGTCCCGCCTGCTCGTCCGCGGCCTGCTGGCGCTGGGCGTCCTGGTGAACTTCTGGGGCGCGGTGGCGTTCCGCGGCTACACCGAGCTTGTTCGCGGCTGGTAGGAGCCCCGCGTGAAACTCCACACGCGCGAAGAGAGCGGCATCGTGCTCACCCGCCAGCTCGAATGGCGGCACGACGGCGAACGCATCGACCACCCGAATATCGTCGAACTGTTCAACCGCAGCCTGGTCGTGACGGAGGAAGGCGAGTACCGCATCGTGCTCCCGCACGACTGGTGCCGCGTCACGGTGGAGGATTGTGCCTACGCCGTGGTGGCGGTGGACCGCGCCCCCGATGATCGCCTCTCCATTCGCCTCTCCGACCGCACCGCGGAGTGGCTCGACGTCCCCTCACTGGGCGTCGACCCGGAGGGGGCGTTCACCGTGCGCGTGAAGGCGGGCCGGGCCCGGGCCCGCTTCAGTCGACCCGCGCAGGTGGCGCTGGGCGCCTTCCTCACGGTGCAGGACGACGCCGCGCACCTCACCGTGGGCGCCCGCTCGACCCCCGTGCCGGGACTGGACCGGGCGGTGCACGGGCCGAGCTGACGCCGAGCGGCTGGGCGTCTCTCGCCACCGGCACCCGGCCGGCGCCGCCGCGGACGCCAGCAACGCCCCGCTGAGCATGAGCCCCCGCAACATCAGGCCGCCTCGGCCGGCTGCACGGCCGCCCCGCTTCCCGATGTCGCGCCGGGCGTGACGATTTTCGCCGCAATGGCCTCCAGCACCGCCGGGTGTTCGTGGAGCCACTCCACCGCGCGTTCTCGCCCCTGGCCGATGCGCTCTCCCTCCACGGCGTAGAAGCTCCCGCTCTTCTCCACCAGGCCCAGCTCGCACCCGAGGTCAATCACCTCGCCGCCACGGCTGATGCCCTTGTTGAACAGCACGTCGAACTCGGCTTCGTGAAACGGGGGCGCGCATTTGTTCTTCACCACTTTGACTCGCGTCCGCATGCCGATGGCCTGGTCGCCGTCTTTCAGCTGCGTCACCCGGCGAATCTCACAACGCACCGAGGCGTAGAACTTGAGCGCGTTGCCGCCGGTGGTCGTCTCGGGGTTGCCGAACATCACGCCAATCTTCATACGAATCTGGTTGATGAAGATGATGCACGT
>CAZFXD010000037.1:0-24701 GCA_964522795.1 uncultured Myxococcaceae bacterium | reverse complement strand
AGCAACTACCCGCGTAAGCGCCCGGCGGTGCCCGCCGCTAAGTGAACGGCATTGCGTCTAGACGCCGAAGCCGGTCTTCTGCGTCTCTTTGAGGAGCGCCACCAACGCGGCGCGGTCGAGATCCGCCAGGCGCGCAAAGCGCACGCACGAGCGGCCGATGTCGGCCCCGGGCAGGCGCTTCTTGTAGCGCTCCGCGACGTACCCGCGCGCGTCCGCCGCGCAGGCGTACAGCGAGATGTACCTGGCGTTGCTGGCCAGCCCAATCTTGAACCAGTCGACCTTGCGCCCTGAGGCATAGGTGAAGCGCGCTGGGCCGTACGCGAGCATTCCCGCGTGCACATACGGTTTCAGCTTCGGGACTGTCTTTCGAATCAATCGATCAACCGCGGCCAGCTCCGCCCGTCGTTCAGGGGTGAGCGCGGCAAAGTATTCCTGGCGCGTGGTCGCTTTGCTGGAGCGCTTCATGGTGCGTTTCTAGCCTGGTGTTGGTGCAGTTTGGGTTCGGCGACGTTGAGCTTCACGCCGGTTCGCGCTACCTCGCGCTGCATGCCGGAGCTTCCCGAGGTCGAGTTGGCGCGACGCAACCTTCGCCGCTGGTTCGAAGGGCGAAGGGTGGTGAAGACCGCAGCGGAAAACTCGCGCGTCTTCCGCGGGTCGAGCCCCAAAGCCTTCGCCACCATTCGGGGCAAGTTGGTGCGCGCCGATCGCAAAGGGAAGTACCTGTTGCTGGAGTTTGAACGGGGCGGCGCGCTGGCCCACCTCGGCATGACCGGAAAACTCGTTCGCCGACCGTCCGGGGAGCGGGTCAAACACAGTCGCGCGCAGTTCCGTCTCGATTCGGGCGAGGTGGTGCATTTTCAAGACCCGCGCATGTTCGGGCGAATTGAGGTGCTCGACCGTCCGGACCTGGAGTCGAACGCCACCACGGCGGCCCTGGGGCCCGACCTGCTCAACGATCGCGTCAGCTGGAAGACGTTGAAGTCCCGCGTGGGCTCGTCGCGACAGGATCTCAAGGTCGCGCTGCTTGATCAGACGCGCATCGCCGGGCTGGGGAACATTCACGCCGCCGAAGCCCTGTTTCGCGCGAAGCTTCACCCGAAGCGAAAACCCGCGTCGCTCACCGATGCAGAATGGCGGGCCCTCTCGCGCGGAATCCGTAGCGCGATCGCCTTCGCCCTCAAGCAGGAAGAAGGCGACGACATCGTGTACGTCGAAGAGCCGGGCGCCACCAACCCGTTCCGCATCTACGGGCGGGCGGGTGAACCGTGCCTGGTCTGTGGAACCACCGTGAAATCGTTCACGCAGGGCGGTCGTACGACGCACGCGTGCCCACAGTGCCAACCCGAAACCGGAGCGCGCCGATGACTGTGACTGCCAAAGGACTCGATCACGTCGCCATCGCCGTCAAGGACCTCGAAGCGGCGATTGATTTCTATTCCGAGGCGTTCGGCCTTTCCCTGACCCACGTGGAGACGGTGGAAGACCAGCAGGTCCGCACCGCCATCTTCGGCGAAGGCATGGGGCGCATCGAGCTCATCTGCCCCACCGCACCCGATACCGGCGTGGCGCGGTTCCTGGAGAAGCGTGGCGAGGGGCTGCACCACATCTGCATCGAGGTGGAAGACATCGACGACGCGCTCTTCGCCCTCAAGGCCCGCGGCACCAGGTTGATCGACGAAGTTCCGAAAGTCGGCGCCGGCGGGGCGCGCATTGCCTTCATTCACCCCAAGGGGACGCATGGCGTGCTGACCGAACTTCGAGAGGGCCCGAAGAAAAACGCCTGACTTTTCTCTTGGGTTGCTAAGGCAGCGGTGCTTGAACACCGCAGCTTTTTCAAGGAGATGGCTTGATGCTTCGCGCACTGGTGGCAGCAGTCTTCATCGCGAGCTTTTCCGCGTTCGCCGAGGGCGACGGGGGCGTGGCCGCGGCGCCAGCGGCGAATGCCGACGCTGAGTCGCTCCGCCGGGAGCTCGAGAAGACGCGCGCAGATCTGAAGGACCTGCGCGAAGAATTGAACGCCAAGCTCGCCACCCAGACCGCGGGGCGGGGCTGGAAGCCGGAGTGGGTCTCCGAGGCGCAGAAGCTGGAGCTGTTCGAGGTCGACGGCTACCTCCGGGTGCGGCCCGAACTGTTTCACCGCTTCGACTTGAACCGGGCGGCGGACCCCTCGGGCTACAGCTTCTTGCCGCGCTCCCCTGTGTCAGCGCGCGACCGCACCATGGCGGGCGTCAACATGCGCTTCCGTCTTGAGCCCACGCTGAACATCTCGGAAGACGTTCGCATCCGCACCCAGATTGACGCGTTGGACAACCTCGTCTTCGGCACCACGCCCGACTACGCCTACAGCCGCAACCTGCTCAACGGGTTTGGGTATGACCGAGACGAATTCTCGATTCTCTCGGGCTCGCAGGCTCCGCCCCGTTCGGGCATCAACGCCCTGACCGACTCCATCGCGGTCAAGCGCGTGTGGGGCGAAGTGCAGACGCCGGTCGGCATTCTCAAGTTCGGCCGCATGGCCTCGCACTGGGGTCTCGGCATGGTGCACAACGACGGCAGCTGCCTCGATTGCGATTCGGGCGACACCGTCGACCGCCTGATGTTCCTCGCCGAGCCCTTCAACGGCTGGTTCATCATGCCGGCGCTCGACTTCAACGCCGAAGGCCCCACCACCTCGCGTCAGACCGGTGGCGGGCAGCCGATCGATCTCACCAACTCCGATGATGCCCACTCGTTCGTGGTGGCCATCGCGCGGCGCGACACCGAGCTGCAGACCAAGCAGAAGCTGGAAGCCGGCCAGACCGTCTTCAACTTCGGCGTTCACTTCACCTACCGCTGGCAGCGCAACGATCCGCAGGACCTGTACGGTCAGGCCTTCGTGGGCGAAGGCACCGATGTGCCGAACCTCTCGTCCACGTACGTGCAGCGCATCGGCACCATCTTCATCCCCGACCTGTGGGCCAAGGTGGAGCGGAAGAACTTCCGCGTGGAGGCCGAGGTGGGCGCGGTGCTGGGGACCCTCAACAACCGGGCGGAGTCAGCCGCGAACGCGCTCGTCCCGGGGCAGAATCAAGCGTTGACCTTGATGCAGTTCGGCGGCGTGCTCCAGGGTGAGTACCGCCTGCTCGACGGGGCGCTCACCATCGGCGCCGAAGTCGGGTTCGCCTCGGGTGACTCGGCGCCGGGCTTCGGCAACTACCCGCGCCGCAAGGTCGCCGGTACCGACAACAACACGCAGTACGGCGACATCGACGGCCCGCAGTACGCCTGCCAGAGCACCGGTGGCTGCACCGACGCGTACGTGAAGAACTTCCGCTTCAATCGCGACTACCGCGTGGACATGATTCTCTTCCGCGAGATTCTGGGCGGCATCACCGATGCGCTGTACGTGAAGCCCTCGGTCAAGTACCGCATCGCCGACGGCTTCTTCGTCTACGGCTCCGGGGTCTACTCGCGCTCCATCTTCATCGAGTCCACGCCGTCGGCCTTCGTTCGAGCCGACGGTTCGATTGGCGGCGATGCCAGCCTCGGCGTCGAGCTCAACGCCGGCGCGCGGTACGAGACCGACGACGGCTTCTTCGCCACCTTCAACTACGGCGTGCTGTTCCCGCTCTCCGGGCTCGCCGATGCGCGGGCCACCGCGACCGGGACCTCGCTCGAAGTGGCGCAGGCGCTGCGCGGTGCGCTCGGCATTCACTTCTAGTCGGGCCGGTGCCGCGGGCGATGGGGACACGAACATCTCTCGCAGCTCGCCCCCTCGTTGCGGCCGTGGCGCTGGGCGCCCTGGCGCTCCTGGCCGAGAGCGCGTGTGGCATCAAAGCGGCGCCGCGGCCTCCGCGTGACGTGGTGCCGCCGCAGCCCTCGTTGGTGATTCCAGACGCCGGGTGTTGCCGGGTGCTGCCATGAACCACTTCGTTCGGCGCCGGGGCCGCTTGTTCGCCGAAGGGGTCGCCTTGTCGAGCATCGCGCGCGAGGTAGGCACGCCCACCTACGTGTACTCGACGGCGACCTTGAGCCGGCACGTGAGCGTGCTCGACGCGGCGTTTGCCCGCGTGCCGCACCTCATCTGCTACTCGGTCAAGGCGTCGAGCAACCTGGCGCTCCTGCGCTTGTTTGCCCGCGCCGGGGCGGGGTTCGACATTGTCTCCGGCGGAGAGCTGGGCCGCGTGCTGAAGGCCGGAGGGGACCCGCGCCGCACCGTGTTTTCGGGCGTAGGGAAGACCGAAGCGGAGATGGTCGCCGCGCTGCGCGCCGGCATCTTGATGTTCAACGTGGAGAGCGAGGCGGAGCTGCTCGCGCTGGACCGCGTTGGTCGCCGTTTGAAGAAGAAGGCAGCGTTCGCCCTGCGCGTGAACCCCGACGTCGACCCGAAGACGCATCGCTACATCGCCACCGGGCTGAAGGAGTCGAAGTTCGGCGTTCCGTTCTCCGAGGCCCAGCGCCTGTATACGCGCAGTCGCTCAATGAAGGGCGTGGTGGCCCGCGGCGTGGACTGCCACATCGGCTCCCAGGTGACCGACGCGCGGCCGGTTCGAGAGGCGATGGGGAAGATCGGCGCCCTCTACCGGGCCCTGCAAGCGCAGGGGTTCGCGCTCACGCACCTCGATGTCGGCGGGGGGCTCGGCGTGACGTACACCACCGAGCGTCCTCCGTCGGTCGCCTCGTATGCGCGGGCGGTCCTCGAACCGCTGGCGGGTCTCGATGCGACGTTCGTGCTGGAGCCTGGGCGAATGCTGGTGGCCAACGCGGGGGTGTTGCTCACGAGGGTGCTGTACCGGAAGAAGACCCCGGCCAAGCAGTTCGTCATCGTCGACGCGGGCATGAACGACCTCATTCGCCCGGCGCTCTACGAAGCCCACCACGACGTGGTCCCGGTGGAACGGGTGCCTGGTCGTTCCACGCGGGTCGACCTGGTGGGGCCGGTGTGTGAGTCGAGCGACGTGCTCGGGCGACGGCGCGACCTGCCGCCGGTCGCCGAGGGTGACCTGTTGGCCGTTCTCACCGCCGGCGCGTACGGCATGAGCATGGCTTCCAACTACAATTCCCGCGGCCGACCGGCCGAGGTGCTGGTCTCGGGTCGGCGCTTCCGCGTCATCCGCCAGAGAGAGACTGTCGCGGACCTCTGGCGGGGCGAAACGCCTTAACGCTATAGGGCGTGTCCATGACGACCTTCGAAGGCTCGATGACGGCGCTGGCCACGCCATTCAAGAACGGCGCCCTCGACGTGGGGGCCTACGAGTGGTTGGTCGATTTCCAGATTCAGAACGGCACCTCCGTGCTCATTCCCATGGGCACGACCGGTGAATCGGTCACCATGTCCACCGACGAGAAGCAGGCGGCCATCGCCCTCTGCCTCAAGGCGGCGAAAGGGCGCGTGCCGGTGGTTGCGGGGGCGGGCTCCAACAACACCGCGGAGACCATCGCGGCGGTGACCGCGGCCAGGAAGCTCGGGGCCGACGCGGCGATGATCGTGACGCCCTATTACAACAAGCCCACCCAGGCCGGCTTCGTGGAGCACGTGCGCGCCATCGCCAAGGGCAACCCGGGCTTTCCGCTCGTGCTCTACAACGTCCCCGGGCGAACCGGGTTCGACCTGCTCCCCGAGACCTGCCCCAGGCTGTGCGAAATTCCTGAAGTGGTGGCGCTCAAGGAGGCGACCGGCAACGCGCTCCGGGCGCTCGACATCGTGGAGAAGGTGGGTGACCGCTTGACGCTTCTGTCGGGCGACGACTTCACGGTGCTGCCCTTCATCGCGTGCGGCGGCAAAGGGGTCATCTCGGTCTCGGCCAACGTGGTGCCCAAGAAGATGTCGGAGTTGGTGCGCGCGGCTCGCGCCAACGATCTGGCGACCGCCCTCAAGCTGCAGCTGGAGCTGCACCCGCTGCACCGCCTGCTCTTCATCGAGTCGAACCCGATTCCGGTGAAGATGGCGCTCCACCAGATGGGAAAATTCTCGACCGAGATTCGTCAGCCACTGCTCCCCATGACCGACGGGAACGCGGCCAGGCTGAAGGACGAGCTGCGGCGGTTGGGCGCGCTGTGAGTGAAACCCAGATTCGCGTGGTGGTGGTGGGGGCCCGGGGGCGCATGGGCGCCGCCCTCTGCCGGCTCGTCGCGGCCGACGCGCGGTTCGCGCTCGCGGCGGTGACTGAGCAGGCGGCGAACGTGGCCGCGGTGTCGTCGCTGGGCGCGCCGGCCTTTGCGTCGCTCGCCGAGGCGCTCAGCGCCGCGCCCGCGGACGTGGTGATCGATTTCTCCTCTCCCGCAGCGAGCGTCGAACACGCCCGGGTCTGCGCGGCGCGCCACGTCGCGCTGGTGGTGGGGACGACGGGCATGAACGCCGAGCAACACGCCAGCGTCGCCGCGGCAGGCCAGCAGGTGCCGTTGGTGCTGGCCGCCAACATGTCCGTCGGCGTGACGGTGATGGCCGAGGTCGCGGCGCACCTGGGAAAGACCCTGGGGGCCGGGTGGGACGTGGAGATTGTGGAAACCCACCACAAGCTGAAGAAAGACGCCCCCAGCGGCACGGCGCTGGCGCTGTTCGACGCCGTGGCCGGGGCGACCGGCCGCACCCGAAAAGACCTCCGCGCGACTCGCGACGGGGTGATCGGCGAGCGAACCGCCACCGAAATCGGTGTGCAGGCCCTTCGAGGCGGCGACGTGGTGGGGGAGCACACGGTCTTCTTCTTCGGCGAGGGCGAGCGGCTGGAGCTCACCCACCGCGCGAGCAGTCGCGATCAATTCGCGCGAGGCGCGTTGACCGCCGCCGCGTGGCTGGTGGGCAAGCCGCACGCCACCTACAGCATGCGCGACGTGCTGGGGCTCGGGGTGGGGCGAAGCGCGTGACCCGCTTCTGTCGCCTCGAGGTTGAAGGCCACCCGCGTTGGGGCGAAGTGGTGGGGGCTGACGTTCGGTTACTCGGAGGGGAGCCCTGGGTGCACACCACGCTCTCCGGCCTGAGCGTTCCACTGGAGGGGGCGAAATTCCTCCCGGCGTCAAACGCCTCCAAGGTGGTCTGCATCGGGCAGAACTACCGAAAACACGCCGCCGAGATGGGCAAGCAGATTCCGGCTGAGCCGCTCCTGTTCATCAAACCCTCCACCGCGCTCAACGCGCACGAGGCGGCCATTCGCCTGCCCCCCGAGAGCCGCGAGGTGCACCACGAGGCCGAGCTGGCCCTGGTCATCGGTCGGCGGCTGTCTCGGGCCACGCTCGCCGAGGCGCGCGCCGGCATCTTCGGGCTGACCTGCTTCAACGACGTGACGGCGCGAGACATTCAGAAGCGCGAGACGCAACACACGCGGGCCAAGAGCTACGACACCTTTGCGTGCTGCGGCCCGTTCGTGGTCACGGGCGTCGACTGGGGCCACCTGCGCATCGCCCTCCGCGTGAACGGCGTCACCCGACAGGACGGAAACACCGACGACATGGTCTTTCCGCCGGACGTGCTGGTGGCCTTCATCTCCTCGGTGATGACCCTGTTGCCGGGTGACCTGGTCAGCACCGGGACGCCGTCGGGCGTCGGGCCGCTGGTCGCGGGTGACGTGGTGGAAGTCGAGATCGACCAGGTCGGCGTTCTGCGAAACGCCGTGAGCGCATGACCGCCCGCGTCTTTCTCGGGGTGGGGTCGAACCTGGGCGATCGCCAGCTCCACCTCGAGCGAGCCGTACGCGGCCTGGACGCCATGTTCGGCGTGAAGCTGATGGCCCGAGCGTCGACGCACGAAACCGTGGCCGTGCTCCCACCCGGCGACAACACGCCCCAGCCGAACTACCTCAACACCGTGGTGGAGATTGAAACCACCCGCGCGCACGACTCGCTGTTGTCCGAGTTGAAAGTGCTCGAAGGGCTCATCGGGCGGGTGCCGGGCCCCCGCTGGTCGGCGCGAGTCATCGACATCGACATTCTGCTCTTCGGCAGCGACGTGGTGACGGTGGACGGGTTGTCGATTCCCCACCCGGAGATGCACCGCCGCCGCTTCGTGCTCGAGCCGTTGTGTGAGATTGCGCCGGACGTCCTGCACCCGGTGTTGCGACTCTCCGCGCGCGAGCTCCTCAGCAGATTGTGATAGCAACGCGCGCATGCTTGCCCTCGCGCTCGTCGTGTTGTCGCAGTTGCCCCCCGGTCACCCGGAGATTCCGGCTGATCATCCGCCGGTTGGGCCGGCGAAACCCTCCGCCACCGCCGCCATGCCTCCCGGGCACCCCGCGGTGGAGAGCGGCAAGCCCGCGCCGTCGATGGACGAGTTGGTGAAGAAGCTCGACGGCATGAAGGACCTGAAGGACAAGGACAAGACCTTCGAAGTCGCCGTCTCGCTGGGGAAGATCTACCTCTCGCACTCCAAGTACGAGCTGGCGGCGACGTTCTTCGATCAGGCGGTGAAGAAAGGGGAGCCGCTGCGCGCCTGGGTGCTCTCGCACCGAGCCAAGGCGCCCGCCAACCTGCCGCCATGCACGTGGCCTGCCGACACGCCGCTGGAGAAGACGCCCCCGCTGCTGGCCAAAGAAAAGAACGCGGCGTTGGCGCTCGCCTGCGCCACCCGAACGCTCCCGGCGCTCACCGCGGCCGAGACGGAGCTGGGCAACGCGTTGTTTCTTTCCGGCGATGTCGAAGGCGCCCTCAAGGCGCACGAGCGGGCGCTGGTGACCGACCCGACCAACCTGGACTCGCAGTACGCCCACGCCGCGCTGCTGTTGGAGGCGCGGGGCGACGCGGTGCCGTCGCTGGAGCAGGCAAAGAAGGAGCTGACCGGCTTCATCGCGCACGCCGGGGATTCCCCCAAACTCCCCCAGGCCCGGGCCTTTCTGGCGCGCGCAGAGAAAGGCATCGCCGCGGGGGGCCTCTCGAAAATCGCCCCGCAGCCCGCTGCGCTGAGTCGGCCGCCTCCAGCCCCGATGGCCAACGGGCCCGCGGCCCCGGCGCCGCTCGCCCCCGAGGTGGTGGACGCCTTCAACAAGGTCGAGCGAACCCCGGAGCTGGCGAAGAACCTGGCCGGGTTTCTCGATGAGGGTGAGAAGTTCCTCGCGCAGCAGAAGTTTCAGGACGCGCTCGACAGCTACAAGAAGGTCATGCCGCTCGAACCGAACAACCCACGCGTGCGCGCGGGCATGGCGTGGAGCCTCGTCGGCCTCAACCGTCAGCCGATGGCCGACCGGGTGTGGGGCGTGGCGTCGAGCAACCCCGAGGCCATCGACGCGCTGGGCGACGCGCTCTTGAAGCAGGGGGACGCCGCGGGCGCTAAGGCCGTGTGGACCAAGCTCAAGGAGACGGTGCCCTCGTACGGCGCCAGGCTCGAAGCGAAGTTGAAGTAGGCCCAGACCTTCAGGCGATTCGGGCGGCCAGCAGGTCCTGCACGTCGAGCAGGCCGACCGCGCGACCTTCGGCGTCGACCACCGGCAGCTGATCGACGCGAGCGTCGCGCATGGTAGCGGCCGCTGAATGGGCGAGCTCTTCCGGTCGTGCGCAGCGGGGTTGTCGGGCCATCACGTTCTTCACCGGGGTGGAGAAGTCCAGCTCGCCGCGCTCGACCAGGCGACGCAAGTCACCGTCCGTGAAGATGCCCAGCAGCTTGCCCCGCGCGTCGACCACGTTGGTGGCTCCCGGGCGACCGCGGGTGTTGGTCATCACCACCACCACCCGGGAGAGCGGGGTGTGCTCGCGCACCTTGGGGTGCTGGTCTCCCCGGCGCATGATTTCTGAAACGCGCATCACCGATCGACCGAGCGTGCCGCCGGGGTGATAGCGGGCGTACTCCTCGGGGGTGAACTCGCGGGCGCGGGCGAGCGCCATCGCCAACGCGTCGGCGATGGCGTGCAGCGCCGCCGAGCTCGCGGTGGGCACGAGGCCAATGGGGCAGGCCTCATCGATGGTGCCGATGTCGATCACCACCGAAGCGCCGCGGGCCAGGGGCGAGACCGCGCCGCCGGTCACCGCCACCACGGGCACCTTCAGCCGCTTCAAAGGAAGAATGAGGTCCACCAATTCCTGGGTGGCGCCCGAGTTGGAGAGGGCGATCACCACGTCGCCCTTCGACACGCGACCGATGTCGCCGTGGGCGGCCTCCGCCGGGTGCAGGTAGAGCGACGGAGTTCCGATGGACGACAGGGTCGCCGACAACTTCTGCGCAATGAAGCCGGGCTTGCCGATGCCGGTGGCGACGACGCGGCCTTTGCAGCGCGCCAGCAGCTCCACCGCTTCGTCAAAACTCGGGCCCAGGCGCCCCACCAGCGAGGAAATCGCGCTCGCTTCGGCGGCCAACACGGTGCGGCCGTAGGGAACGTGACGCTTCTTGGGTGCGCGCGGCATGGAGGCGGCTTCTACACCCGCTTGCGCGAGAATCGGAAGGCGACTACGCGCGAGCTGTCGGTTCACTCCACAGGGGACTCCAGATGAAATTCTTTATCGACAGCGCTGACGTGAAGGAGATTCGCGCCGCCCACGAGATGGGCTGCGTCGATGGCGTCACCACCAACCCGTCGCTCCTGGCCAAGGTCGGTCGCCCGCTGGAGGAGACGATTCGCGAAATCTGCAACATCGTCGACGGACCGATCAGCGCCGAATGCGTCACGCTCACCGCGCCGGAGATGATCGCCGAGGGCAAGAAGCTGGCCGCCATTCACAAGAACGTGGTGGTGAAGATCCCCATGGGTGTTGAAGGCATGAAGGCGGTCAAGGCGCTCACCGCCGCGGGCATCCGGACCAACGTCACGCTCTGTTTTTCACCCAATCAGGCGCTGCTGTGCGCCAAGGCGGGTGCCACCTACGTCTCGCCGTTCGTCGGCCGCCTCGACGACATCTCGCAGGACGGCATGACGTTGATTTCGGACATCTGCACCATCTTCAAGAACTACGGGTACGCCACGCAGGTGTTGGTGGCGAGCGTGCGGCACCCCATTCACGTGGTGCAGGCCGCGAAAATCGGCGCCCACGTGGCGACGATTCCGTTCAACGTCATTGCCCAGCTGGCCGCGCACCCGCTCACCGACATCGGCATCAAGAAGTTCCTCGCCGACTGGGAGAAGGTGCCGAAAGGCTAGGTGGTGCTCACGGGCCCCAGGTCCAGCTCGCGCAGCCGGTGAACCCGGTGAAGTACATGTGGCCGATGTTGAAGCACACGCTGCCCGAGGTCGACGGCGAGAACGCCCCTGAGTTGCTGAACGTGGTGAAGTTGCCCTTGCCCCAGCTGGTGAACTTGAAGCGGCGAATGCAGCGGCGCTTCACCGGGACCGTGGGCACGCTGGTCACCGGGTTGGCGTAGTCACATGCGCCGTTGGTGACGAAATCGCCCATGCCCACCGTTCCTTCGGTGACATCATCGATGGTGTAGGCGAGCCCGTGGCCGCCCCAGGATTCGCCCGCGTAGTCGTGGGTGACCACGCTCCAGTTCGCCGGTACGGAGAGCGCAGCAATTCCCGCGCCGTCGGTGGAGATGCCGTTCCAGTACGAGTCGGCGATGCTGGTGGTGACAATCGGCAGCCCTGCGGAGGGGCTCGCGGGGCTGTGCTGGAGCGTCGCGATGTCAGGCACGCCGGAATAGAGAATGTGAATCGGCCGCCAGATCTGGGTGGTGGCGTCCCAGCAGCCATTCGCGGGGTCCCACTTGCCGTTCGGCTTCTCGGCCGGGAGCGGGTTGCCCTGTGCGTCGCAGCCGGGAGAACGGTCGGTGTCGAAGAACGTCTCGCCGTCGTCGTACTTGTTGTTGTCGTTGGCATCGACGAACGGCTCAGGGAGGTCCACGAACCACTCGCCCGGGTCCCACTTGCCGTTCTTGTTGCCGTTCTGGGTTCCCGACCCGTCCCAGAACGCTTCCTCGCCACCCATCACCGCGATGATGGTGACGAGCATGTCGCGCGGGTTGTTGTTGCCCAGGGTGGGTTCCTGTGGCCAGCCGGCGTCGGGTCCGGCGGCGGGGACCTCTTTGGGCAGCGAACCAGCGGCGGTGAAGTCGGTGACGGCGATGCCCGAGGCGTTGGAGGTAACCGGGCTCACGATGCCGCCCGCTTCGGCGAACCATTGGACCGACGTGGGAACGCCCACCTGGTTGCTGTTGCGGTCGATCAGATACGCCTGACACTGAGACCCGACGCCCGGGCGCGGCGGGTTTTGAATCGTCATCGCGCCGATGTTCTTCCGCGTACAGGTGACCTGAATGCGCTCGTCTGACGGTTTGCCGCCGGAGATCGGAGTGCCGGGGTGCTGGCCTTTAATCTCCGGAACCTGGCCCGCGGTCGCCGCCACCACAGCGGTCACGATGGCCGTCCCGACGCTGTTGCCGGACGACAACGTGGTCGACACCAGGCCGTTGGCGTCGGTCACGCCAGGGGTGGTCACCGACGCGCCGGCGACGCCGGACACCGAGAAGTTCACCGCCACGCCCGGCACGCCTTTCTGCGCGGCGTTCTTCACCTGGAACCAGATGGGGGTGGTGGTCTGCTGGCCGGAGGAGACCACGCCGAGGACCGACTTGGTGGGCGTCGGGCCGCTCGGCTCGTGCTGAATGCTGGCCACACCGAGGATGTTGAGTTGAACCGCTTTGGAGGAGTCGGCCGCGACCGCGTTGACGTCGAACGGACCTTCCGGCGAACCCGCCACGAAGACGTAGACGCTGGCGTTGCCCTGGGCGTCGGTCATCACGTCTTTGGTGGTGGTGCCCGCCGTGGCCGCGAACGACCCCGCGCTGGTGGTGAACTTGAGGTTGACCGCGCTCGCCGGCTGTCCCGTCGTGGTCAACGTCACCTTGGCCGTGATCTGCGCCTTGTCGCCGGTGGCGGCGACGAGCGTCAGCTTCTCGGGGGTGAGGACGATCTTGTACATGCCGTCCATGCCGGCGTCGAAGCCCGAGCCGCCGTCGGTGTTGTTGCCGGAGTCCGGCTTGTTGCCCGCGTCGGGCACGACGGCGGTGCCCACCTGAATCGAGGTGGAGCTGGTGTAGGTGACGCCCTTGTAGTCCCACGAGCCGGAGATCTTCACCCGGCCGGTGCAGTTCGCGTCGGTGAGGAAGTTGCAGGTGAAGGTGGTGCTCGCCTTTCCGGTGGCGTCGAGGGTGAGTGAGGTCGCGCCCAGCGTGCCCGCGGGCGTGCTCAGCGTGACCGTGCCGGTCCCGGGCTTGACCAGCTCGTTGGTGGTCTCGATGTTGATGGTCGCCGCCATCATGCCCTTGTCGTCGATCTTGCTCGGGGACGCCGTCATGCTGAGGAACGGCTCTTCCTTGGCCATGGTGCCGCAAGCTGCGCCGACGCTGGACACGACCGCCAACGCCAGAACCGACAGGACGACGCGTTTCATAGAAGCTCCCCGGGGATGAAAGTGGCGCGAGTGTAGGTGAAACGCGCCGTTGGTCAATCTGACGTTGCATCCGTGATAGAGGGCCAGTTCATGGACTTCTCCCTCTCCGACGACGAAAAAGCGCTGCAAGAGACGGCCCGAAAATATTCGCGTGAAGTGGTGCGCCCGGTCGCAGCCCATCACGACGAAACATCGACGTTTCCGAAGGCGGTCATCGAGAAGGGCTGGGAGCTCGGCCTGCTCAACATGACAATCGCGCCAGAGTTCGGCGGCATCGGCTTGTCGCACCTCGGCCAGGCGATCGTGGCCGAAGAGCTGGCGTGGGGGTGCGCGGGTGTGGCCACGTCGATGATCGCCAACGACCTGGCGTTGCTCCCCATCGTGCTCGCGGGGACGACGGAGCAGAAGCAGCGCTTCTTGAAGCCATTTACGGAGAAGTTCAAATTGGCGTCGTTCGCGCTCACGGAGCCCGGCGCGGGCTCAGACGTCGCCGGCCTCGCCACGACCGCGCGGCGTGAGGGCGACTTCTACGTCTTGAATGGCCAGAAGCAGTGGATCTCCAACGGGGAGTACGCCGATCTCTTCACCGTCTTCTGCACTGTGGACAAGGGCAAGAAGCACAAGGGCATCACCTGCATCGTGATGGAGGGCCGGCCGCCGGGCTTCTCCACCGGCAAGCACGAGAACAAGATGGGGCAGCGCGCCTCGAACACCGTCACGCTGACGTTTGAGGACGTGAAGGTTCCGGTGTCGAACCGCATCGGCGAAGAGGGTGACGGGTTCCGCATCGCGATGGAGACGCTCGACAACTCGCGCCCGCTGACGGCGATGTTCGCGGTGGGCATCGGCCGCGCAGCGATGGAGCACGCCATCGACTACGCCAAGCAGCGCAAGCAGTTCGGCAAGGCCATCGCCGACTTCCAGGCCATTCAGTTCATGCTGGCCGACATGGGCAAGGACCTGCACGCCGCGCGGCTGCTCACCTGGCAGGCGGCGTCGATGCTTGATCAGGGCCAGAAGAACACGCTCGTCTCCAGCTATGCCAAGTGCTTTGCCGCGGACACTGCGATGCGTGTCACCACCGATGCCGTTCAGGTCTTCGGCGGCTACGGGTACTCGCGCGAGTACCCCGTGGAGAAGCTGATGCGCGACGCCAAGCTGGTGCAAATCTACGAAGGCACCAGCCAGGTTCAGCGGCTGGTGATGGCGAAGGAACTGCTCCGCTAGTCCGCCGGCGGCCGCCGTTTCACGTTGCGCCGAATGCTCCGCGGGCCTAGATCTCCCGTCGGACGCGCTGCGTCAAAAGAGCGCCGAAACGAGGAAACCATGAAGATTCTCGTCACTGCCAAGCGGGTCGAAGACGCCGAGTCGAAAATCAAAGTGAACGCCCAGGGCTCCGGCATCGCGCCCGAGGGACTCAAGTACAAGATCAACCCGTTCGATGAGATCGCGGTGGAGGAGTCGCTCCGCCTGACCGCGAAGTCTCCCGGCGACGTGGTGGTCGTCTCCATCGGCACCAAAGACGTGCAGGAGCAGCTCCGCCACGCGCTGGCGATGGGCGCCACCAAGGCTGTCTGGGTGAACCACACCGGGCCGACCGACCAGATGTTCGTGGCCGCGTGCCTGAAGAAGATCGCCGAGCGCGAGAAGCCCGACCTCGTCATTCTGGGCAAGCAGGCCATCGACGACGACCAGAACCAGGTGGGCCAATACCTGGCCGAGTGGTTGGGCTGGGGGCAGGCCACGTTCGCCTCCAAGACCGAGTCACTGGAGTCGGAAGCGGAGAAGGCCAAGCAGCCCGGGCTGCAGGTCAGCCCCGACGGGAAGTCGGTGCGGGTGGTGCGCGAAGTCGACGGCGGCCTCACCACGCTGGAGTGCACGCTCCCCGCGGTCGTCACCACCGACCTTCGCCTGAACCAGCCGCGCTACGCCTCGCTCCCGGGCATCATGAAGGCGAAGTCCAAGCCCATTGAAGAGCTGACCCCGGCGGCGCTCGGCGTCGACCCCTCGCCCAAAGTCACCGTGGTGAAGATGTCGATGCCCCCGGCGCGCAAAGCCGGCATCAAGGTCGCCGATGTTCCTGCGCTGTTCGAGAAGCTGAAGAACGAAGCGAAGGTTGTTTGAACGAGTCGGTCACGAGGAGACACCATGAGCACCGTTCTGATTCTCGCGGAAGCACAGGCTGACGGGTCGCTGCGAAAGGCCACGTTGCACGCGCTCGGCGCTGGCGCCCAGTTGGCCGCCAAGGTCGGCGCGGAGCTGCACGCCGTCGCGTTCGGCAAGAACCCCGCCGCCCTCGCCGACGCCGTCAAAGAGTACGGCGTCAAAGTGGTGCACACGGCCACCGGGGCCGGCTTCGACACGCAGATGGCCGAAGCGCTCGGCCCGGCCATCGCCGACCTCGCCACCTCGATTCAGGCGACCTATATCGGCGCCGCGGCGACGCAGGTGGGGCGCGATGTACTGCCCCGCGTGGCGGCGCGCCTCAACGCCGCCATGGCGAGCGACGTGATGGGTCTCAACGGCTCGGGCGCTGAGGTCACCTTCAACCGTCCCATGTGGGCGGGCGCGGTGATCGCCGAAGTGAAGCTGAGCACGCCGGTCAAGGTGTTCACCGTGCGCGCCACTGAGTTCAGCCCCCCGGCCAAAGGGGCCGCGGGCGAAGTGAAGCCGTTCACCCCGGCGGCGCCGAAAGCGCTGACGAAGTTCATCGAGTTCAAGGAAGTGAAGAGCGCGCGGCCAGAGCTGACCGAGGCGCGGGTGGTGGTGGCCGGAGGCCGCGGCACCAAGGGCGACTTCAAGGAGATTGAGGCGCTGGCCGACGAGCTGGGCGCCGCGGTGGGCGCCTCGCGCGCGGTGTGCGACGCGGGCTGGGTGCCGAACGACCTCCAGGTCGGTCAGACCGGTAAGAACGTGGCGCCGCAGCTCTACATCGCCGCGGGCATCAGCGGTGCGATTCAGCACCTCGCCGGGATGAAGGGCTCGAAGACCATCGTCGCCATCAACAAAGACGCCGAAGCCCCGATTTTCCAGGTGGCCGACTACGGCCTGGTGGCGGACTTGTTCAAAGCAGTGCCTGAGCTGCGCGCGGCCATCAAGGCGTCCAAGTAGCGCTTGGGTCCCTTCGCGGACGGGTGGGGCGAGGTGCCGGACTCGGCGCTCGAGCCTCTGGGCATCAAACGGTTGGCGGTGCCGATTCCCTTTCTGGAAGCCGGCGGGCCGGTCAACGTCTACGCCATTCGAGACGGGCACGATCGCTGGGCCCTGTTCGACTGCGGGCTGGGAACCACCGAGGCGCTGTCGTCGCTGGAGCGGTCCGCGGAAGCGGCGGGCGTCGACCTGACGAAGCTCTCGCGCCTTTTTGTCAGCCACGGCCACATTGATCACTACGGCAACGCCCAGACGTTGGCCGAGCGGTCAGGGGCCACGGTGCACATTCACCCGTTCGATCAAGAGAAGATCGCGGGTGACGCGCGCTGGTCCACGCTGATCAGGCGCGAGTCGGAGTTCTTCGTGCGCCTGGGGGTGCCACCCGCCGTGCTCGAGAGCCTGGCGGACAGCGCCATCGATTCCTCGAAGTGGGCGCGGCGGGTCGACGCGTCGCGCGTGAAGCCCCTCGCTGACGGCATGCGGCTCGAGTTCGAGGCGTTCTCTGCCGAGGTGTTGCACACCCCCGGCCATACGCCCGGGCTCGTGTGCCTGTGGGCGAGCGGCCCACGCGTGCTCTTCGCGGACGATCACATTCTGGCCCGCGTCTCGCCGAACCCGCTCATCGACCTCTCCTTTGGGAGTGGCGAGAAGAAGTTCAGGGCGCTGGAGGCGTACTTCGCCTCGGCGCGGCGGGTGATGGCGCTCGACGTGGACGTGGTGCTGCCCGGGCACGGGCCGCTGTTTCGCGGCCACCGCGCGCTCCTCGATTCCCTGTTCGCGTTCTACGGACGGCGGCAGGAGCGACTGTTCGATCGCCTCGCGCGCGAACCCGCGTCGGTCTACGACCTGGTCGACACGCTCTACCCGAACGCCAGCATCAACCGACTCTTCCTCATGCTTTCCGAAGTACTGGGGAACGTCGAGGTGCTCGAGTCTTCGGGCCGCATCCGTCGCCGCGACGACGGCCGCTACGCCATTTCTGGTGCGGCAATGTCCTACTCAGGCGCGCCCTCGACCGCCCAGTAATACCCCAACGTGCTGATTTGATTGATGACGATTGCGCCGCCGCGCGCACGCGGAAGTTTTCGCAATTTGTAAGAAACCGGAGACGATTCGAGGCGAGAATCTGATCAAAACGTTCGATGCCCCCGGGGAGCCCAACATGTCTCGAGATGGCGGAGTTCGAAACACCCTGGCCGATGCGCTCCGACGCGCGGCTGAAGCCGAGGCCCGTCGCCGTGCGGAAGAGCAGCGCCGCGCCGAGGAAGCTCGCGCCGCCGAAGCGGCCCGCCGCCGTGAGCAGGAAGCGGCCGAGCGCTCTCGCTACGCCAACCAGCGCATCGACTACCGCCGCCTCGGCGAGACGCCGCCGCAGTCGCCTGAAGTCAGGGCCCGCCTTGAAGCGCAGGCGCAGTTTGATCGCCTCGCCCAGCACCCCGACACCTGGCGAGTCATGCAGCAGGCAGGAATTCGCGATGCCGAGTCTCTCCGCGCGTGGTCGGCTGACAAGGCGCGCGAGCTCTCGCAGAACCCGGACCCTCACGCCCTGTCGCAGCAGGAAAAAGACGCGCAGGTGGCCTATCGCGAGTTGTACCAGGCGGCTGTTCGGTTGAACCCGGACCCGTCGTCGGCGCTGGGGCTTGCCGCGCACAGCGAGGCCCTCAACCAGCGAACGCCCGCCGAGTACGTGAGCGAGTTTCACGAAGCGACCGAGCGGGCGCTGTCGGCGCAGAATACCTGTGGCGTGGATGGCGACGCGGGCGACGGCCAGACGATGGTCGATGCCACGGAGGCACTGCGAGCCGAAATTGCCCGCGTGCCGGAAGACATGCGCGCCGAAGTCCTCCGCGCCGCGGCGCCCGACTTGAAGCGCCTGTTCGACGAGTCCGCCAAGAGCATGAACGGCGCGGAGACCGAGCAGTTCATTCAGAACCTCGCGTACATCGCCGACAAAGGCGGGCCGCAGGCGGCGGCGATCATCACCGACCCGCTGGCTCAGGCCATTCACGAGGGCAAGCTGCTCGAGAACGACAAGGGCTCGGGCAAGTACGTCAGCGTTCAGGAATTCGTCGACGGCGTGAAGGCCATCAACGACGACCACGAAGTGGGCGCGGCCAATTTCCGGAACGCGCTCACCAACTCCCTCGCGCACCTGGGCGACGAGAACCTGGCTGAGACCATGTTCGCGGGTCGAGACGTGGTGGAGAACCTGCCGGCGGAAGAGCGCCAGGCGCTCCACAACATGGAGCAGATTGAAGCGGCGACCGCCCAGATTCACGACGGCGCCCACGAGCTCACCCAGGTGGGTGACGCGTCGAACGCCGACGGCAAGGCCGACGCGACCCTCCACGCGGCACAGGTGCTCCGCGAGACGGTCGAGGGGCTCCCTCCGGAGCTGCGGGCCGAAGTGCTGCGCCAGTCGGCCGACGACATCGCGCTCATTTCTGGCGGGCTGGTGGCGTGCGACGGCGACGAGACCCGGCAGGCGGTGAGCGACCTCGCCGCGGCGACTGAAGCGGCGGGCCCCGCGGGCGCGCACTTCATCACCGAGCCGCTGGCGCAGGCGTTGAAGGACGGCAAGCTGGAGCAGACGGGCGATGACGCCGACGGTGGTTTTCGCGGCGTGCTCAACAACGTCAACCGCCACAACAGCGAGCGCGAGTTCGTCGACGCCATCGGCGACATTGACGACACCGAGGCCGGTCGCCTCTTTCAGGCCTCGCTCACCCAGGCGCTCAACGACAAAGGCGCCGAAGGCATCGCCGCGGCCGTGGCCACGGGTGACTCCGACAACGTTCCCGACGGCGGCTTCTGGCACGGCGTCACCGAGATTCCAGGCGACGTGGCGGAAAAGGTTGGAGAAGTCACCAACTGGCTCGGCGACCGGATTCGCGAAGGCGTGGCCGACGCGCTCAACGTCGACGGACGCCTGGAGGAGCTCAACTCCCCCGGAGACAGCTTCACCATGTCCGTCGGTGGCACCATCGGCGCGCTGGGCGTCGAGGGCGGCGCCGACGTGGAGATGAAGGTCACCAAGACCGAAGACGGCTACGAGATGACGCTGATGGGGCAGGCCTCGGCGGGCGTGTTCGCCGAAGTGGGGCTCGGCGGCGACCTGGGCGAGACTGGCGCGGAGGCCACCGCGGGCGCGCATGCCGACCTCACCGGGCGAGCCACCTACACATTCGAGTTCGACTCGCTGGAAGAGGTCACGCAGGCCGGCGAAACGGTGGCGGGCATCGGCGTCGGCACGGCGGTGGGTGGGCCGGTCGGCGCGGTGCTGACGGCCGGCACGGCGGGCGACGAGATCGCCGACATCAAGAACCACATGACGCTGCAGCGCTACGACCTGGAGCTGTCGGGCTCGGCCAACGCCGATATTTCGGCGCTCGTCGGTGGCGCTGGCATCTCAGGCAGTGTCGTGGAAGGCGTGGGGCTGGAGATTGACGCCCAGGGCAACAAGACGGTGGTGGTGAACCAGTCCCTGTCCGTGGAAGGCAACATCGGGGTGGGCGTGAACGCGCCGCTCGGCAAACCGACGTCGAGTGACCCAGCGGTCGGGGCCAACTCCATCGGCCTCACCGCCGGCGCCGCCGAGGGCGAGGCGACAATCGGGGTGGAGACGCGCATTCCCATCGACGCCTCGATGGATGACGTCTTGAGCGACCCCGTCGGAACGCTGCGTCACGTGGGGCGCGACGTCATCGACAACTCCACCACCACGCTCTCTGGCACGGTGGACCTCTCGGGCGGTGGGCCGCTCGCCAACCTGGTGAGCCAGGGCATCATTCCGGCCGAGAACTCGGGTGTGGAGATCGAGTTTGATGCCGGCGGCAAGACGAAGGACATCGTCGGCTCGCTGGGCACGCTCCTCTCCGGCGACATCGATGGCGCGCTTGACCAGCTGAGCGAAGAGGTCGAAGTGAACGCCGAAGTCCGCACCTACACTGAAGACAAACCGGTCGACATCGACTTCGGGGCGAGCATCGAGATCGTGGAGTTCGACATTCGCGCCCAGTACGGCAGCCGCGACGTGGCCAACGATCCGCTCTACGAGTTCCACGGCACCGCGGGCCAGTTCGTGGACAGCAACAGCGATATCTTCGACGGGCTGCAGCTCAATTCGTAAGGGCTGTTCAATTCCCCTCGGGGGAAGCTTGCGGTAGCTTCGCGGCCGAATGATTCAGATGTTCAACGTCACCAAGGCGTACGGCCAGGACCCGGCCACGCTGAAGGATTTGACGCTCGAAATCGAGAAGGGCGAGTTCGTCTTCCTCACCGGACCCTCCGGCGCGGGCAAGTCGACCTTCTTGAAGCTCATCTTCGTGGCTGAGCGCGCGACGTCGGGCCAGGTGCTCATCGCCGGTCGCAACGTGGCGCGGCTGCGGGAGTCCGGCATCCCCTACCTGCGTCGGAACATCGGGGTGGTGTTCCAGGACTTCAAGCTGCTCGCCAACCGCACCGTGGCCGACAACGTCGGGTTCGCGCTCGACGTGGTGGGTACGCCGCGGTCGGTGGCCCGGGCCAAGGTGATGGCCATGCTGAAGCGAGTGGGGCTGGAGCACAAAGCCGACATGCTGCCGCCCAAGCTGTCGGGCGGTGAGCAGCAGCGCGTGGTGATTGCGCGCGCGTTGGTGAATGACCCCGCCATTCTCCTCGCCGACGAGCCCACAGGAAACCTCGACCCCGCGCTCACCGTCGAGATCATGGACCTGTTGCTCGACATCAACGCGCGCGGCACCACGGTGGTGGTGGCTACGCACGACGCCTCGCTCATTGCTCGGCACGACAAGCGCACGCTGCGGCTTGAGGGCGGCACGCTGGTGGCGGACCAGACCGGAACCAAGGCCGCGCTTCGCATGGCTGCGGGATGAGCGGCGTCGCCAAAGTCTCCTACTTTGGCCGCACCGCGTGGAACGGCATCGCCAGAGCCCCCTTCGTGCACGCCATCGCCGTGTTGGCCATCGCCATCTCCCTGGTCGGGTTCGGGGTGGCGCGGCTGTTGTCGATGAAGCTCGACTCGCTGCTGCAGGTGCTGGGCGGCGACGTGGAGCTGACCGTCTACATCAAAGACGAGGCCACCCCGGAGGCCCGCGCCAACCTCAAAGCGGCGCTGGAGAAGCTGACCCAGGGCACGGCCAACCTCGTTCCTCCCGAGGAAGCGCTGGGACGCCTGCGGGCGGCGCTGGGCCCCAAGGGCGAGACGCTGGCTTCGCTGCGCTCGAACCCGCTGCCCTGGAGCCTGGAGATTCGCGTTCCCGCCGGCATTCGCGCCGCCGACGAGTTGACCCGCCTGGCGGCGAGGACGCGGGAGCTGTCCTTCGTCGACGGCGTCGATTTCGGCGAAGCCGCGGTCGAGCGTCTCACCACGCTCAATCGCGCCGTGCGCTGGGGCGCGCTGGTGGTCTTCGCGCTCGTGTTCCTCACCACCATCGTGGTGGTGTCGGTGACGCTGCAGCTCGCCATCTACGCGCGGCGAGATGAGATCGAAATTCAGAAGCTGGTGGGCGCCACCGACCCCTTCGTGCGCGCGCCGTTCCTGATTGAGGGCGTCATTCAGGGGCTGTTGGGCGCGCTGGTGGCGGTGGCGACGTTGTTCGCCATCGACGCGTGGCTCGGGCCTCGCGCCAAGGAGCTGCTCGCGTTCATCAACACCGGGCCGTCCGCGGACATTCAACGCCTGTTTCTGGAGATGGGGCTGGCGGGTGTGCTGCTCGGGTTCTTCGGCAGCCTGCTCGCGGTGCGCAGGTTTCTGCGCGTATGAACGCGGGCGTGGTGCTGATGTGGGTGGCGTTGGCCTCGGTCGAAGATCAGAAGGCCGAGCTGGAGGCGCGACTCGACGCCGAGCGGGCCGCCCTGGAGGCGCTCGAATCAGACCAGGCCGACCTGGTGCGGGTCCACGACGCGCTCGATGCCCTGGCGTCGGAGTCGGCTCGGGCCACCACCGAGCTGAAGAAGAACCAGAAGACGATGGAGCGGTTGACCCGCGTGGCCCAGGACGCGGCCGCGCGCGCCAAGACCGAGGCCGAAGCCGCCGAGGTCGCGCTCAAGCCCGCGCTGCGCATGCTCTACACCACCGGGCGCCAGCGGCAGATGGAGCGCGTGCTCTCGGCGGCCAACTTCGAGTCGCTGTGGCGAACCGAGCGGGCCCTCAAGCGGCTGGTTTCTCAGGACCTGGACGCGGTGGAACAGGTGTCTGCTCTGGCTACCGTAGAAGAGGCGACCGCCGAGCGGGCCCGCCGTTATGCATCGGTGATGACCCAGGTCTCCGCGGCGCTGGAACAGGAAGAGCGCGTGGCGAGGCTCCGCAACGAGAGCATGGGCGGGCTGCTCTCGAAGGTGAAGAAGGAGAGCGCGCAGTCCAGGCGCCTGTTGGAGGAATTGGAGCGCGCCCAGCAGCGGTTGGATCAGATGGTGGGCGAGATGCAGAGCAGCCGCACCTCGGGTTTTCGCGCGAAGAAGGGGCACCTGGTCTTCCCCACCGCCGGCGTGGTGGAGGTGTTGTTCGGCAACGTGGTGAACCCGCGCTTCAACACGGTCACCGTGCAGAAGGGCATCGACATTCGAGCGAAAGAGGGCAACGCCGTGTTCGCGGTCGCCCCGGGCACCGTGGTGCACTCCGGGTGGCTCAAAGGCTACGGCAACCTGCTCATCATCGACCATGGCTCGGGCTACCACTCGCTCATGGCGCACCTGGCGCAGGCCGACGTGTCCGTCGGGGCCGAGGTCGAAGAGGGTGAGACGGTGGGGTGGGTGGGCGACACCGGCAGCGTGAAGGGCTCGTACCTGTACTTTGAGATTCGGAAGAACGGCGAGGCGATTGACCCCTTGCCGTGGCTCGACAACCAGGAGACCCCCCGCTGATGGAACTGTCGAGGCTGACCAACCCCCTCTTGCGGGGCGCGTTCCTTGCGGCCGGCGCCTTCGACGGCACGGTCAGCTGCCACGGCCGCGACGTGCATCACTACGTCTTCCGCGGCGAAGGCCAGGTGCCGCTGGTCTTGCTGCACGGCCTGGCGTCCTCCGCGGGGGGCTACCTGCGGGTGGCTCGGCAGTTTCGAAAACACTTCAGCACCGTCTACGTGCCCGAGCTCCCCGGGCATGGACACACCCGGTCGTGGGACGGCGCGTTTCCCTCGTTCGATGACGTGCTGGACGTCTTCGCCGACTACCTGGGTCACATCGAAGCGCCCTGCGTGCTTCTGGGTAATTCGCTCGGCGGCGGGTTGGCCTTTCGGCTGGCCCACCGGCGGCCCGACCGGGTGCGGGCCCTGGTGCTGTTCGCCCCCGCGGGCGCGCGCGTTTCGGACGAGCGCTTTCACCAGACGGTTCGACAGTTTCGCGTCGAATCCAACCGAGACGCCCGCGTCATGCTGGAGCGGCTGTTCCACCGAGCACCGCGCGCCCTGTTGCCGTTCTCCTTCGTGATGAAGTCCTTCTACGGAACGCCGGTGGTGAAGACCCTGCTCCAACGCGTGTCGCCCGAAGACGCCGTCGAGCCCGAAGTGCTGCGCGCGCTCACCATGCCCACGCTGTTGCTCTGGGGACAGAGCGAGAAGGTGCTGCCGTACGAAGGCGTGCACTATTTCCGCGAACACCTCCCCAGCTCCGCCAACGTCGCCGAGGTGGAAGGCTACGGGCACCTGCCGCACATCGAGACGCCCGGCGATGCCGTGCGGCGGGTGGTCGAGTTTCTTCGCGATCAGGGGTTGTGCGCCTGAACTGGACGTGGGCAAAGCGTGCCCACCGTCGGGGAATGCGTAGAATGCGCCGCATGCGAATGCCCGGGCTGTGGGTGGGAGTGTGGTTGGCCGCGACGTCCAGCGTGGCCTTCGCCAAGGACGCCCCGCCGCCCCGAAGCGAGGTCACCTACAAGCAGCTCGAGTTGTTCGCGCGCGTGCTCTCGTACGTGGAGAACAACTACGTGGAGAACGTGGACCAGAAGGCGCTGGTCTACGGCGCCATCAAGGGCATGCTGGAGTCGCTCGACCCCCACACCGTCTTCATGCCCCCCGAGATGTTCAAGGAGATGAAGATCGACACCTCAGGTGAGTTCGGCGGGCTGGGCATCGAAATCTCCCGCAAGGACGACGCCATCGTGGTGGTCGCCCCCATTGATGACACGCCGGCCGCCCGCGCGGGCATCAAGTCCGGCGACGTCATTCTGAAAATCGACGACGAAGTGACGCGCCACATGGACACCATGCGCGCGCTCCAGAAGATGCGCGGCCCCGCGGGCAAGAAGGTGATGCTGACCATCATGCGCGAAG
>CAZFXD010000036.1:14146-25004 GCA_964522795.1 uncultured Myxococcaceae bacterium | reverse complement strand
CCGTGAAGTTGGAGTGAAACTGCGCCACCGCCCACTCGCGTCCCTGCACCCCGGGGGCCACGGAAGCGCCGGTCTGCGTGTGACAGAAGTTGCAGTCGTGGCTGGTGACGTTCACGTCGGCGTGGGTCAACTGGTCGAGCGTCCCCGCCGGGACGCCCGTGGTGGGGCCCGCGGCGGAGCTGACCCGGGTGGAGTTGGTCAGCCCCAGGGGCAGGTTGTTCCTCGTTCCGATGGTGGTGCCCCCGCCGTTCGTCGTGCCGTGACAGTTGGCGCAGGTGGTGACGGGCGTGGCGGGCGTGTGCAGGGTGGTGCTCTTCGACCAGGCCGAGCCGCTCGTCTTCGCGTCGGCCGCGTGACACGCCGCGCAGTCCTTCGCCGCGACCGGGGTGGGGCTGTGGTTCATCCACTGGCCCGAGTTGGTGGCGGTGCCGCCCAGCGCCAGCGTGTACCGCACGGTGCTCTGGGTGGGAGCGGTGGCGGCCGGGGCAGAGACCGCGTGGCACTCTTCGCAAGCCGCAGGCTGCGCCGCCACCGTGGCGTGGAGCGTGCCGGTCCGCCAGAGCGTGGCCGCGTGGGTCGCCGTCTTGGCCTGGCTGAGGGCGGTGGGGTGGCAGGTGGCGCACGCCTGCGAGGTCAGCTGGGTGGAGCGGTGCTTCATGGTGAAGACGGTGGTCGAGGTGATGTCCGCCCTGGCCGCGTCGGCCATCAGCGGGTAGTGGCAGCTGACGCACTCCTTGGGCTGTCCCGCGCCGATCTTCGTGTGGAACAGGCCGTCGCTCCAGGTCGACCCGGGCGTTGCGTGGCAGACCGAGCAGTCCGCCTCGGCGACGGAGGTGACCGCCTGCCCGCCGAGCGTCACCGGGGCAGCGAACTGCGCGGCATGGTCCATCGGCTGGAGTGACGAGCCCAGGGCCTCGACGATGCCGGAGGGGAGCGTGGACGAGTGGCACTCCCGGCACCCGGTGGTGGGCTGGGCGAAGGGGACGACGCCGCCGTCCGGCGCGCTGGTGAAGTTGGTGAGGGCGTCGTGGTACCGGCCGTCAGAGAACCGAATGACGGTCGTGCCGTTGCTGACGTGGCAGTGCCAGCACTTCGAGTTGTCGGGCGAGCCGGCGCCGCCCGCCTGGAGCTCCACCGGCAGGACGGTGGCGATGTGCAGCATGGGGTTGGGGAGCGCGGCCGAGCGCGAACTCATGCTGGTGACGAGGGCGCTTGCGCCCACGCGATTGAGGGTGAGCTCGGTGACGGTGGTGGCGCTGTTGGAGCCGCCCGCGAGCGTCGAGCCGGGGTAGGTCACGCCGCCTCGCCACCCGCCGTCAGGCAGCGAGTTGGTCGCGGGGTCGAAGTAGCTGCCGTACGACTTCGCGGTGACCGTGGCCTGGTGACAGCCGAAGCAGTCGCCGGTTCCGTTGGAGGCGTGATCGAACCCCAGCAACGCGGCGGCGGTGCCTGCGTCGAGCCCGGCGATGAGGTCGGGGCGCTGGGTCGAGTGGCAGGCGATGCAGGTCTTGCCCGCAAGCCCCGTGTTGGCGTGGCCGTACGTTCCGTTGGCCCAGTTGTGCGTCGAACCCCACACGCCGCTGCCGGGGCCGTTGTGGCAGACCGCGCAGTCGAGCCCTCCGCCGTGCGAGATGTTGGCGGCATTGGGGCCGTAGTCGAACGGAGTCCTGGCGTAGTTGGGCGTGGTCCAGCCCGCGGTCGACGTCGGCCGCTCGGGCTCGTGACAGGCCGCGCACGTCGTCGGGGTGGCGCTCCCCACGAGGTGGAACTTTCCGTTCGACCACGAAGCGAACGGTGGAAGCGCGCTCCTGGCGTGGCACGCGTGGCAGTCAGCCAGCGCGTCTGCCTGGGCGTGGTCAAACACCACCCCGGGTGGGAGCGTGGTCCCGGTGGAGGTGAGCACGGCGCCGGGCCGGGAGTTGGCGTGGCAGTCAATGCAGGAGCTCGGCTGGGGCTGGCCCGCGTCCGCAAGCGCCGCGTGGTAGGTCGCGATGGAGGTTCCCGAGGTGCCAAACGCCCAGCCGGACGCGCCGGTGGGAGACGGCGCCGCGTGGCAGAGCGCGCAGTTGGTGGAGACGAGCGCGGTGGGAGTGGGCGCGCCGTTCGCCCAGGCCACGGCGTCGTGCTTCATCTCGCCCGATGCGGGCACGCGCGCGGGGCTGGTCGCCAGTGGGCCGACGAAGCCCGGCGGTGCGGCGCTGGCGTGGCAGCTGGTGCACGCGGTGGGTTGGGCCGTGCCCAGGTGGGCGAGCGAGGAGTGGAGCGTGCCGGGGTAGTACGTGGCCGCCGAGGCGCTCGGGTGGCAGGCGATGCAGTTGGCGAGCACGGCCGCGGCGATGTCGGGCGAGTCGTGCTTCATCATCATGGGCAGGGTCAGCGTCACGGGGGTGACCGTGGTGATGGTGGGCCCGACGTACTTGGGGACTCGCGTGTCCACCGCGATGGCCGCGGCGGGGTCGGAGATGGCCGCCGAGGGCGCACCGTTGGCGCCCTTCCAGCCGCTGGTGGTGTGGCACGCGGCGCAGTCGGCGGTTCCCATGGCCGGGTGGGTGAAGCCCGGCACCGGGAGCGCCGCGAAGACGGTGCCGGTGTCGTGACACTCGGCGCACTGGGTGGTGATGCCCGCGTGATCAAACGCGACCTTGATGCCGGCGGGGTGGCACGAAAAGCACCCCGCGCTGTCGTAGGTGTAGCCGCTGACGCTCAGGTGCAGGCGATTGGTGATGGTGGCGGCGTGCTCGTGGCAGCCGACGCAGCTGATGTCGGCGAACGAATTCGCCGCCGGCGGGTGACAGGATTCGCAGGCGATGGGGCCATCGATGGCGCCCGCGTCGAGCGCGTGCACGGACGCGCCACTGACGGGGAACCAGCTGTGGGTGGCGGCGGTGACCGGCTCGATGTGCGGTGGGTTGGTGGCCGTTTTCGCGCATGACGTGGCGACCAACGTCGTCGCGGCGACGCGCATGAGCCAGCGGTGAAAAGGCATTCGCCCAGCCTACCAGAGCCGCCGGCGGGCGCTGCGGCCACGCGCCGCGTCGGGTAGGGGGTTTCCCTCCACAGGCGCTCTGGCTGCGCTGCGAGGCGAGATCGCTTGAACCGCGGTTCCTGAATGTCATGCTGCGCGCGTGCAGCGTTTCGCGTGCCTTCGTGGAGTGACGCTCCTCTTGTGGGCGCTGGTGTGGGCCGCAACGAGCTGCTCGTTCGATCGCGCCATTCCCAAGACGAAGCTGATCAACTGTCGGGACGGCAGCGCCTGTCCGCAGGGCTACAAGTGCAACGACGCGCAGAACCTGTGCCAGCCCGTGGCCCCCGACGGCACCTTCCTCGACATTTCGCCGCCGCAGTTCGCCGCCACAGCCGACGTGCCGTACTTGAAGGTGGGGGCGCGGGCGCATGTGCTGGTGACGCCCAACGAGCCCTTGCTGCAGACCCCGCTCATCACAGCGGTCTGGGGCAAGCAGCGCAGGCCGCTCACCTACGAGCGTCAGCTGCCCTCAGGCGCGTACCAGTTCGTGTTCGAAGCGCTGGCCGAAGACGCCGAGGGCCGGGTGGGGCTGTTGACCGACGGAATTGACCTCGCGGGAAACGAGGCGCGTGAGGTGGCGCTCCCCGTGGTGCTGACCATCGACTTCACGCCTCCCACGGTGGACCTGGCGCAGACGACCGTGTCGCCCAGATCGCTTCGCGTGCAAACGCCGCTCTCGGTCCGCGCGGCCTTCTCCGAGCCCATTCGGCCCGGCACGACGCTCGAGGTTCTCCGGGGCGTGGGGACCGTGCCCCTGGCCGAGCTGACCGAAGAGTCCAACTCCGGGGGCGTGGTGTCGTTCACCTACCTCGTGCCCACCGGCCTGGCGGACGGCGCGGTGCAGCTGAACGTGCAGGGCGTGGAAGACCTGGCGGGCAACCCCCTCGCCGGCTCGGGCGCGTTGCCCAGCTTCTCGGTGGACATGAAGCGGCCCGTGATTGGAGCGTTGCACCTGCAGGGCAAGCGCTACTCCGCGCAGCCCGGCTTCAACCAGGTTCACCTCGTGGTGGACGTGGACGAGCCCGACGCCACGGCGACGGTGTGCGTCGCGGGCGGTCGCTGCCTGCGGTCGCTGCACGCCGGTGACCCGGCCGACTTCACGGTGGACACGACGTACCCCGGAGGCGCGCAGCCGGTGTCGGTGAGCGCTGTGGACGCGGCGGGCAACCTGGCGGTGGACGTCGCGGAGACCGTGGTGATCGACTTCGACCCGCCCAGGCTGGTGGGCGCGCCCTATGTCACCTCCACGCCTCCAGCCGACTGTCCGCTCTCGCCTGCGCAGGTGAAGACGGCCGGAAAAGGGTCGGCGCTGACGGCGGCGTTCTCGGTCAACGAACCGTTGAGCTCGACCGTGAAGGTGCTGGCCGGCGCGCTGGAGTTGTTGCCGCAGACCTCGGGCACCTTGTCGTATGGCTACAGCGGCGTGCTCTCGAGCTCCATCACCTCGGGCACGTTGACCGTCCAGGCGCAGGTGTCCGACGTGGTGGGAAACGCCGCCACGCTTACCCTCGCCAGCCTGCCCGTCGACGTGACCCCGCCCGCGTTCGACGCGTCGAAGCTCACCTTCGCGCGGGCGCGCTGGGGCACGGACGCCACGGCCGGCGTGCCGCGCTTCTCCCTTCGTGGCGCGGCGGGCGCCGTGGAGAGTGGGGCGGTGGTGTTCGCGCTCTCGTCGGCGGTGCTCTCCGCGGGGTCCACTCTGGGCACCTCGACGGCGTCGAGCGTGGGGGCCGTTCCAGAGTTTTCGCTGGCCGAGGTGGACCTGCCGCTCATCTATGCCCAGGCCTACGACTCGGCGTGCAACGCGGCGGGGCTCACGCCGGTTCGAGTGCCGAACGTCGAGTGGTACGCCACCCTGGGGCGCAAGGCGGCGGGGAGCACCCTGGCGAACCCCAACGTGTTTCTCGAGCAGCGCTTGACCGACGGAGCCAGCGAGCTGACGCCCCTCGACGTGGAGGCCCCGGGCCGGCTGGCTCGCCGCGACCAGCAGTCGCTCGACTCCACGCCACTTCCGCACTTCATCGAGCTCAACCACGGCGGCCTGCAAGGCTCTCCGCTCGCGCGGAACACGGCGGAGATGGTGTTCGATTCACTCCGCGGTCGAATGGTCCTGTTCGGTGGCGCAACGGGCACGAGCAATGATCAAGGTTGCCTCGGCGACACGTGGGAGTGGGACGGCGCGGGTTGGGCCCAGATGCTGCCAGAGGGCGACGTGCCCATGGCCCGGCACCTCCACGCCATGACGTACGACGCTGAGCGCCAGCGCGTGGTGCTCTTCGGCGGGGCAGCGCGCAACGCGGCGTTCGCCGGACTTCTCTCGGACACCTGGGAATGGAACGGCGCGCGGTGGACGAACGCAGGCGCCTCGCTCGGCGTGGTGCCGCGGGCTCGCAGAAATCACGCCATGGCGTACGACCCGGTGCGAAAGCGGACCGTGCTGTTCGGCGGCGTCGACGGCGCGAACGCCATTCTCGGCGACACCTGGGAGTGGGATGGCAAGGCGTGGACGAAGCTGTCGCCCGTCGGGGCCTCGCCCGCGCCGCGCGCCTCGCACCGCATGGTGTACGACGCGCAGCGGGCCCGCGTGCTGTTGTACGGCGGCGGCACGGGTGCCTCCAACCAGGCCGCCTCGGCGACCTTCGGGGCTGAGACGTGGTCGTGGGACGGCACGGGCTGGACCAGGCTCTTCACCAACACCGGCCCAGCGGAGCGGGTCGAGATGGCCCTGGGGTACGACAGCGACCGCCAGCGCCTGGTGCTGCACGGGGGCCGCGGCGTCGCCACCGGCGTCTCGATGGGCGACACCTGGGAATTGAATGGCCTCACCTGGACGATGGTCGCCGACGGTCAGACTGGCGTCTCTCCGCGGGTGACGGAAGCGTCGGCCTACGACTCGCAGCAGCATCGGTTCACCACGTTCGGCGGCGTGTTGCAGACGACGAACTACAAAGACACCTGGGGCTGGGACGGGGCCTCGTGGTCTGACCTCACGCCGCGCCCGCCCGTGCCCGGGCCCCGCGACGGTCCGACGTTCGCGTTCGACGCGTTGCGCGGAAAGGCGGTGCTGTTCGGCGGCGCGACGCTGAACGGCACGGAGGAGGACACCTGGGAGTGGGACGGCGTGGCGTGGGCACTCCGAAGGCCGCAGCAGAAACCTCCCTCCCGCCAGTTCGCCTCGATGGCGTGGGACTCGACGCGGAAGCGAATGGTGCTCTTCGGCGGCGGCGTCGGCGGCAGCGCCCGCTTCAGTGACACGTGGGAGTACGACGGCGCCAACTGGTCCAACCGGGTTTCTGACGCCGGTGTCGTCCCCACCGCGCGCATCCGGGCGGCCATGGCGTATGACCCGGTCAACCAGAACGTGGTCATGTTTGGCGGTCGGACTTCGCTCGTTGCCCTCGGCGACACCTGTCGCTGGGACGGCACGCTATGGACGTGCAGCACGCCCGTGGGCAGCCCGCCGCCGCAGTCTGACATCGCCATGGCCTTCGACGCGACGCGGCAGCGCGTGGTGTTGATTGGCACCTTGCCGGGGCCTCCCGCCCAGGTCGGCACCTGGGACTGGGACGGCGCCGGGTGGACCGAACGCGTGCCGTCGGGACCGCGGCCCCCGGTGGTGGAGTTTCGGACGGCCGCCTACGACCCCGTGGCCGCGGCGGTGGTGGTCGCCGGGTGGCAGGGAACCCCCAGCACCATGGACGATGAATGGGAATGGAACGGCACCACCTGGACCCGGCGAAGCGCGGTGGTGGTCAAGGCGACAGCCCGCGCGGGGCCCGCGCTGGCGTACGACACGCTGCGCGGCCGCCTGATGATGTTCGGCGGCACGAGCTCGCCCCGCATGTACGGCGACCTGTGGGAGTTTGACGGGAGCAAGTGGCTCGACACCACCGTGACTGACCCTGTGCCGTCGATGCGGGCGAGCATGAGCGTGGCCTATGACGCCCAACGCGAACGGGTGGTGATGTTCGGCGGCCTGGCCGTCACCAACACCGCGCTCGATGAAGTGTGGGAGTGGGACGGCGCGTCGTGGCGGTTCGTCACGCCCAGCGGCGCGAGTCCGCCCGCGCGAGCCGACGCCACGCTGGTCTACGACCCGGTGAACCAGGTCAGCATTCTGTTCGGCGGGCAGCGCGGCGGGACCCTCTTCAACGATCTGTGGGAATGGAACGGGGTGGCCTGGCTTCAACGAACGCCCATGGCTCCGCTGCCGGCGCCGCGGCGCGCGCACGCCGCAGCCTGGGACGTGGCGCGAAACCGCATGGTCATCACCGGCGGTCTGGTCATCGGCGGCGTCTCGGTTGACGACACCTGGGAGTGGAATCGCAGCTCGTGGTCGCAGCCTCCGAAGTCGGGCAACTGGCCCAGCCCGCGGTACCGGGCGGCGTTCGCGTACGACGAAGCCCGCGCGCTGAGCGTCATGTTCGGCGGTCGTGACGCCACCGGCTTCGCCGCGGACACGTGGGCGTGGAACGGTACCGGTTGGACGCCGCTCACCCCCGACGTGGTGGGTGGTGCCCTGCTGGGCCGCGCCCGCGCGGCGATGGTCTGGAACCGAACAGCGCAGCGGCTGGTGCTCTACGGAGGCGAGAGCTCGCCGGGCATGCTGAGCGACACCTGGGCCTTCGATGGAACGACGTGGTTCAACCAGACGGCGCCCGGCGTCGTCCCCGTGGCGCGCGCCGACCATGGGCTCGCCTTTGACGCCAAGCGCCAGCAGGTGACGCTCTTCGGCGGCGTCAGTCAGGCGAACTACGTGCTGCTGAACGACACCTGGGCCCAGAAGCTGCTGCCCACCAACCAGGTGGCCCACCTCTTCCAGGGGGCGACGGGCTACCTCCAGCTCCCGGCCGGCGCGGTCGTGAATCAGTTGACCTGCTCCGCGGTCGCCGGCGCCACCGGCCCCAACGGCGCGGGCGTGGCCCTGCAGCTGTGGGACGGCTGGACCTGGAAGGACAGCGCAGTCAACGCCGACGCCACGCCCAACGACGTCTCGTTCTCCCTGGCCGGCAAGGCGATTCCCGCCGATCTGGGCACCGCCCCGTACCTGTCCGTGCGCACGGTGCCTCGCAGCCTGAACAGCGCGGTGCAGTCGACGACCCTCTCCTCTGACTACGTGGAAATGAAAGTGAGCTACTCGGTCCCGTGAGGCGCGCGTTCATCAGCCTGGTGGCGATGTGGGGCCTCGGGGGCTGTGGCTTCAAGTCGACCATTCCGGACACCACGCGCGTGGTCTGCGGACCTTCGGGTGAGTGCCCCAGTGGCTATGGCTGTGATGCCCGCCTGGGCCTGTGTCGCCCGCTCGCGCGGCTGAACGACGCGATTGACGACGTGCCCCCCACCTTCGCGGCGACCGTCGCGTCGCCCTACGTCAAACACGGCAGCGTCGCGGATGTGCGCGTCACGCCCAGCGAACCGTTGGCGCGGACCGCGCGGGTGTACGCGCTCGTCAACGGAGCGACGCGCGACCTGGCCGTGGTGTCCAGCGACGAGACCGCCACCGTCTATCGCTTTGAACAGTCCGCCGACGACCTCGACGGTGACGTGCCGCTCCTGGCCGACGGGCTCGACCTCGCGGGAAACGAGGCGCGCGGGTTCTCACTGCCGGTGACGCTGAAGATCGACAACACGCTTCCTCGCCTCGAACTCGATCGGAGCGTGGTGGTGCCAAGCTTCGCGCGCATCTTCACGCTGCTGTCCATTCGTGCCGTGTTCTCCGAAGAGGTTCGCGATGACCTGGTGGTGGTGGTGCGCAACCACGCCAACGGTCAACTGCTCGCAGCGCTCAAGCCCGATAGCAACCAGATCGGCATCGCTTCCTTCAGTTACCTGCTGACCGACGTGGGGTTGGACACCACGTTCGACCTCACCGTCGACGGCGTGAAGGACCTGGCTGGAAATCCGCTCACGGGCGCCAGCGCGCTGCCCGGCGTCGCCGTCGACACCCGCCCTCCGGTCGTCGGGGCGCTGGGCCTGGAGGGCAAGGTCTTCTCGGCCCAGCCGGGGTTCAACAAGATCGTGGTGCCCATTCACCTCGACGATCCGACCGCCATGGCGACGGCCTGCGTTGCCGCCATCGCGTGTCAGACCAACCTGCACGACGGCGACTCGGTGCTGTTCACCGTCACCACCGCCTACCCGCCGTCGCTGCAGCCGGTGGTGGTGAGCGCCGTCGATGGCGCGGGGAACGCGGCCGTCAGCCGCGTCGAGAACGTGACGCTCGACTTCCAGGCGCCCAACGTTCAGCCGGGGGCTCGGGTCTCGTACCCCGTTCCGACCGGGTGCCCGCTCCAGCCGCACCAGATGACCGCCGTCCGACCCGGCGCCGGCATCGACGTGCTGTTCGCCTCCGACGACGTGCCCGCGGTCGCCCCCCTGGTGCAGGCGATGGGCCTGACGTTCACCGGCGGGGCGACGAGCGCCAACGAGTTCGTCATGCACGCCACGATTCCAGCTGGCGCGGCGACCGGAAAGCTGAAGCTCGCGGTGCAGTTGACTGACGCGGTGGGCAACTCGGCGTTTCGGGCCCTGCCGGACATCGAGATCGACGCCACGCCGCCTCCGGCGCTGACCCAGGCCGCCCTGGGCAAGCTGCTCTACCGCCGCTTGCCCTGGGGCACCCACGGCTCGAACGGCGCCAGCGAGTTCACGCTCGAGGCGGCCGATGGCGCCTTCGAGCCCGGCAGTCAGGTGTTCGTGCTCAACGGGGCGCTGCCCTCGGCGGCGACGGTGCTGGCCATCGTCACCGCGGGGCCCAACGGTGAGGTGTCGCGCGCGTCGTTGCCGCGCGTCGACGTGCCCGAGGTGTACGTGCTCCCGTACGATGGCGCCTGCAACCCCGTCGGGGTGCTCGCGTCGCGCGTGCCGAACGTGGAGTGGTACGCCACGCTGGGCGGAAAAGTGGCGGGGAGCCTGGTGGAGAATCCCCATGTGTTCTCCGAGCAGGTTCAGGCGAGGCCGGTGAACGTCGCGGTGGGGGGCGACTACGAGGCCCCGTCGCGCCTCGCGCGCATCGACAGCGCCGTGGCCCTGAGCGCGCCGTCGCCCGCCTTCACCGAGTTGGTGCACGGCTCGGCCTACTTCGACCCTGGCGCCCGGGCGCGCTTCGCGCTCGCGTACGACACCGTTCGTTCGCGGGCCGTGCTCTTCAGCGGCACCAACCGCGGCGAATCAGAGGGCTTCGCCACCCGGGACACCTGGGAGTGGAACGGGGCGGCGTGGACCAACGTGACGCCTCCGGGAGACCAACCCGAGCAGCGCATCAACTCGGCGACCGCGTTCGACGCCCGCAGAAATCGCGTCGTGCTCTTCGGCGGCATCAGCTCGCCCTCGGGGCTCCAGAACGACACCTGGGAATGGAACGGCGCCTCGTGGGAGCTGGTGGTGCCCCAGGGACCTTCCCCCAGCGCGCGACAGCGGCACGCCATGGCGTGGGACGCGAAGCGCAGGCGCACCGTGTTGTTCGGCGGCTTCGATCCGTCGGGGCGGCTTGGTGATCTGTGGGAGTGGGACGGGCTGTCGTGGCAGCTGATGACGCCCACGGGCCTCAAGCCCTCGGCGCGCGCCGACGCGGCCCTGGCGTACGACGAGACGACGCAGAGCGTGCTCTTGTTCGGGGGGAGCCCGACCTCGGGGACCCTCGCTGACACCTGGGGCTGGGACGGCGTCTCGTGGACCTCGTACGGGTCGGGGCCGACGCCACCGGCTCGGGCGAACGCAGCCATGGCGTTCGACTCCAGTCGGCAGCGCATGGTGCTCTTCTCGGGGGCTGGGAGCAGCGGGGCGCTGCTGCCGGACCTGTTCGACGGCCCACCGGCGCCTGAGGTCCCCACC
>CAZFXD010000036.1:0-14136 GCA_964522795.1 uncultured Myxococcaceae bacterium | reverse complement strand
GCTCGGTCGCCCAACCCGTGGTGCGGCCGTCTGCGAGGAGCAACCACGGGCTTGTCTACGACGCGGCAAAGCAGCGCGTGTTGATGTACGGCGGCCACACCGTTCCGTCCGCCGGATACGACCGTGAGCTCTGGGAGTGGAACGGCACCGTGTGGGTCGAGCTGACGCCGCAGCCGACGACGGTCAGCGCGCGCATCGGGTATAGCGTCACCTACGATCCGCTGCAGGGGCGCGTGCTGCTCTTCGGTGGAAACTTCCGCACCGCCGCCAACGACAACTGGGAGGCGTATTCTGATCTCTGGCAGTGGGACGGCGCGTCGTGGACGCGGCTCATCCCTTCGGGAATCTCGCCGCCGGCGCGAACCGGGGCCAGCATGGTCTTCGACGTGGCCCGCAACCGCGTCGTCGTCTTCGGCGGTGGTGGGTACCAGGTCTCGTACGGCGACACCTGGGAGTGGGACGGCACCCAGTGGCTCAACCCCACGCCCGCCACCTCCCCGCCGCCACGCGCCAACGCCCCAACCACCTGGGACTCGGTCCGTCAGAAGATGGTCGTCTTCGGCGGGACCGGGGTGGGGAACACGCCGCTCAACGACACCTGGGAATGGAACGGAGTGTCCTGGTCCAACGTGACGCCGGGCGGTGGCTCGCCCTCCGCGCGCGCCAACGGGGCGATGGCGTTCGATGCGACGCGCCAGCGCACCGTGCTGGTGAGTGGCGCGCCGAACCTCGACGTCTGGGAGTGGACGGGAACGACGTGGGCGACCGCACCCTACGATGGCGGGTTCCCCAGCAACGTCAGCAACAGCGCGGTCTGGAACCCAACGACGCAGCGGGTTTCAATGCTGAGCGCGCTGGGGAACGGCACACTGGTGACGTCCTGGGACGGCTCGAAGTTCTCCAGCGCCAACCTCGCCAACGGGCCCAACTGGCGGATCGATCACGCGATCGCCTTCGACGTCGCTCGCAGCCGCCTGGTGATGTTCGGCGGCGCGGCGCTCGACATGTGGGAGACCGACGGGCTGACCTGGACCTCGAAGCCCGCCGTGCAGGGTCCCCCGCCGACGCGCTCGCAGACCGCCATGGCGTACGACAGCGTCCGCGAGCGCGTGGTGTTGTTCGGGGGACTGGCGGTGGGCACCCCCTCGGTGGCGCTGGGCGACACCTGGGAGTGGGACGGGGCCGCGTGGACGGTCAAAGCCGTAGGCGCGGCGGCGCCCGGACCACGCTGGGGACACGCGATGGCCTGGGACAGCCAGCGTCAGCGCGTCGTCGTCGTCGGCGGGCGTTCGACGGGCTACTTCGGCGATCTGTGGGAGTGGGACGGCACCTCGTGGGTGCAGCGGCCCGTCGGCACCACGGCTCCCTCGGCGCGCATCAACCACGCGGTCACGTACGACGGGGCGCGCCACCGGGTCATCCTCTTCGGCGGCGCGGCCGTGGCGGGCACGCCGTTGTCCGATACCTGGGAATGGGATGGCACCGCGTGGACGCTCGCGGCCGCGTCGAACGCCGCTGTCGGCGGAAGAACGGGACACGGGCTCGTGTACGATCCCATTCGCGACGTGACGGTGATGTACGGCGGTCTGGGCACGCTCAACTACCTCTTCGACGACACCTGGGAGTGGAACGGCTCTGTCTGGACGCAGAAGACCCCCGTAGTGAAGGGCGGCATTCTCACCGCCCGCCACAAGCACGCCATGGCCTGGGACAGCCGCCGCAATCGGGTGGTGGCGTTCGGCGGGGTCGACTCCTCCGCGAGCCTCAACGACGTCTGGGAGTACGACGGGTACAGCTGGACCAACGTCACCCCCATCACCACCTTGCCCGCGCTGCGCAACGATCACGCGATGGCCTACGACGGCAAGCGGGGCCAGATGGTGTCGTTCGGCGGCAAGACGGTGAACGTGCACTCCAACGAGACGAACGTGCTCGGGCTCACGCCGGAGTCTCAGGTCGCTCACTACTTCGGCGTTCGCACCGGCACGGCGCACGTGCCGACCGGCGCGGTCGTCACCCAGATGCAGTTGACGTTCGTCTCCGGCGCGCAGGGCCCCAACGGCTTCGGGGCCAAACTCCAGGTCTGGGATAATTGGGTGTGGCGCGACGTGGTCTCGAACAACGCCACGGTCACCGCCCCGGGCCCGCTGGTGGCCGACTTCGCCCCCACGGTCTACCGGGACCCGCTTCTGGCTGCCCCCACCGCGAGCTTCCGCGTGCTTCCCGTCGGCGGGAGCGCCGCGGGTTCACAGCCGCAGATCGCGACCGACTACTGCGAGCTGAAGCTGCGGTACCAGCTCCCGTAGCGAGGCCTGACCACGGGCGTGCTCGTTTCGCCGGTGACACACCTGGTGTGGTGGTGGCCGCTCAACGCCCCGCGCGGGTGACGAATCACCCCATGCCTTTTCAAGCGCCTGGGACCGGCCCGCGCCTTGCGATGGAGGGGGGATGCGGGTTTCGCGCCGACTCTCGACCTGGGCCTGGGCCGGAATTTCGGCCGTGGGGCTCTGCTGTGGCGGTGAGTTTCAGGGCGCGCTCGTCGTCGCTGAGCCCGATGGTTCTGGCGCCGCGGGAACGGTCTGGGGCCCGGTCGCCCCAGCGCGCCAGGCAGACCTGGGGTTCTCCTCCGCGAAGAAGTGGGGCCGCGGTCACCCGGGTCCGGTCGACTCAGGGGCCGGCGGTGGCGCAGCGAGTGGTGGAGGGAGCGGCGGCGGCGTGGCGAGTGGTGGTGGAAGCGGCGGCGGCAGCGCGGACGCGGGGACCAAACCTGACGCCGGAGCAGTCGTCGACGGCGGAGCGCTCGTGCCGAGCATCTTTGTCGCGCCGGGTGGCCTTGATTCAAACGCGGGGACCCAGTCGCGCCCGGTGGCCACGCTTCAGCACGGGGCGGATCTCGCCGGCGTGAACGGGCATGTCTACGTGCGCGGCGGAACGTACTCGCCGACCTCTGGGACTGCGATCAAGCTGGGGCCGTCGCACAACGGCATCGTGGTGGAGGCGTTTCCAGGCGAGACGCCCGTTGTCTCCGTGGCGGGGCTTCCCATCTGGGTCACGTCTGGATCGCAACACATCACCGTGCGGGGGCTGCGTTTTGAAAGGACCGCCGCTGGAAGCGTGGCCGAGCTCTTCGGCAACGACATGTTGATTGAGAGCTGCGAGTTCACCAATCACAACGTGGGGCAGTCCAACATCATGTGTGGCGAGGACGGCGTGCCCGCGAGCGTGAACGCGGTGTTTCGAAAGAATCGCGTTCACCACATGGGGCCCTTGTTCTGGGGCGTGCACGAGTTTCACGGCCTGTACCTGCAGAACACCAAAGGGTGGCTCATCGAGAACAACAAGATCGATCACTGCGGCGGCGGCTACGGAATTCAGCTCTGGGCCACCGGTCAAGACGGCGTGCAGAACACCACCATTCGCCGCAACGTCATCTACGCCAACCGCGGGGGCATCATCGTCGGGGCGGACAGCACGGGTGGGCCGGCCTCCAACAACGTCTTCACCCGGAACATCGTGATCGGGACCGACCCCGGCTTCACCGCCTACGACACGACGCTGGACTACTTCACGGGCCCGGGGCTGCCGACCACCACGCTGACCGCGCCGGTGACCTTCCCCGCGGGCACCGTGCCGGTCTCCAACGGCGGGCAGTACTACCCCGGCATCGGCAACACGACCGGCACCACGGGCGTGGGCAGCTTCTTCATCGTGAGCGGTGGACAGCGCTCCGCCGTGTTCACCAACGCCGGCGTCACGGCGACCGCGCTCACCGGAGTGTCGGGCGGAGCCGGCTCGTGGCCCGCGGGCGCGCTGGTGGTTCCCGTCGGTCAACTCCGCTACGGCGCGTTCAAGGACTATTGGGTTGGAGCCGGAACAGGGAACTCGATGGCGGACAATATCTTCTGGGGCAACCGGACCACGGACTTCGCCGACGGAAGCCCGACCACCGCGGACGCCCGAGGCGCGTACTACGAAGACCTCAGCTATTCGCACTGGCTGCAGGGGTCTCGCGCCGCGATGAAGGCCGCCAACCTCTTCGTCGACCCTGCGCTGGTGGACGCCCTCAACGGAGATCTCCGCTCCTCGGCGTACCCGGGCTACGGCGTGGATTGGTGAGCCGCGTCAGGCGACGAGGCGCTGCTCCTTGAGCCACACCGCCAGCCCGTCGACGCTCTCCACGTCGACGCGCCCGCCGTCAATGTTGGGACCCCACGCCCGGCGAAGTCGCTCGAACTGCTCTTGCACGGACCGTGCGTCGTCGGCGTCGTGCACATGCACGTTGCCCGCATCGGTAATCTTCACCGCGTGCACGCCGTTCTCAATCACGTTGCGAAGCTCGTCGCTGCTCAGGTTCTCCATGCGGCGCAACAACTCCGGACCCGAGAGGTGCAGCTTCTTCGCCAGCGCCGCCAGCACCGGTGCCGGGGGGTAGCCGTTGCCGGTGTGGTTGGACAACTGCGTGGCCAGCTTGTCCGACAGCCCCGCGGCCTTGAGGTACTCGCGGGAGGGCCCTTCGTTCTTGTTCGCCTCGTTCACGTGAGACCACTGCGACAGCCCCATGCCGAGCGCGATCAGCGCCCCGCCCACCACGGCTCCTGCGCCGCTGGAAGCGAGGGCCGCGCCCGCCATCACCAGCGTTCCGACGCCCGAGGCCACGTGGCCCGCGCCGTCCATGTAGTGGCCCTGCGAGAAGGCCTGTCCCGCCTGGACGCCCTCGAGCACGGCGCTCACCACCGCGATGGGCGTGGAGATCTTGCCGGCGATCTCGCCCGCGGCGCTGATCTTGGAGCCAAGGGTCCCCAGCGTGCCGGCTTTGGCGGAGAGCTTCTCCACCATCGACGACTTCCCCAGCAGGTCGACGAGGTCGTTGGTGGTTTCGAGGGTGTCGACGATGGTCTGTGCCTTCCCGGTCAGGTCCTGGGCGGAGAGCTCCTTGAGGTCGTTGCCCATGCTGAAGACGGCCACGGCGGTGGCCAGTCCCTTGAACGCCTTCCCGGTGCTGGAGGTCTCGCCGAGCGACTTGAATTCTGCGATCTGGTCGGCGAGCTGTCTGGCCGCCGTGCCGGCCTCGGCCGCGTTCCGGGCGCTGCGCAACTGCCGCATCGACCCCACCAGCTGGTCGACCTCGCCCTGCTGCATCTCCAGCAGGTGTGAGCAGTTGGTCAGCCCGTTGAACACCCGCTCCACATTGTCCGGTTCGAAGCTGACCGCGGCGGAGCAGGCGGAGAGCACCGCCACCTTGAGCTCTTCCCGATAGTGCGAGTCTTTCTGGGTGAGCGTGGTCTCCAGTCGGTCCACCGCGTCGAGGAAGGTGCGCTGGCCGGCCCCTTTGTCCTTCACCGCCTGGGCGATGACCGCGTCACCCGCCTTGGTCCCGGCCATGGAGGGCACCAGGCGGGCCAGCTCGAGCCCTTCCGCGTACAGAGGGTTGGTCTGCACGCCCGCCGCCCGGCCCTGCCCATAGGTGGGACCGCCCGCGGTGAACTCGCCGATGGCGGCCACGCTGGGGGCGAGGTTTCGAGCCGCGCGCTCGTACGCGTCGAAGTCCTTCTGGTGACGGCGGAGAAAATCTCCCAGCGCCTTCTTCTGCTGCTCCGGTGTGAGCAGCGCGTTGTAGGTCTGCAGGTCCGCCAACTGCTTGTCGAGTTCGCCCTTGCGCGCCTTCGCGTCTTCGAACGTTCCGCGGAGATCGGACACGGCGCCGCTCACGGCCTGCTTCACGTCAGAGGCGCCCCGTGACTTCTTCGCCGCCTCCAGCTCGGTCGCCAGCTGGAGGGAGAGCTTCGGGCTGCCGCCGCCGCGAACGCGGGCCCCCAGCGCGTCGTCGATCTCCTCCAGGTTCCCGTCGGGGAAGGTGCGGGTGAGCGACCTGGCCAGCGTCTTCACTCCCGCGGGCGAGGCTCTTTCGGCGGTGGTGGTGAAGCTGTCGTACACGGCGCGGACCTTTGCCCGGTTGCTCTTGTGCTTGTTGGCGTCCGCCGACATGGCGTCGAGCGTGGGCTTCAGCTCGGTCATCAACTGGTCGACCTCGGCCGGGTTCTTCATCGCTCCGGCGTTCTTCTCGAGCAGCCGGGCCGCGGTCACCGTGCCGTTCGGGCCCTTGAACCCTTTCTCAATCTCTTTGCGCGCCCGCTCGACGTTGGCCTTGTTGACCTGTGGCGCGGGCTTCGCCGCCGCCGTGCTGGAAGGAAGCAGTGACTTGAGCGGAACCACGCGCCCGTTCGTGGGGGGAAGGCCCGCCGAACTCTGCGGCGACCTCGAGGAAGAACCCCTCACGAACGAGTCCGGCGAGTGGGTGACGCGCGGCTGTCGGGTGGGCACGACAGGCGCAGGTGCCCCTCGATGGGCGCGGGGTTCCTGCGAGGTCCGGCGGTTGACTGGGCTGGCGGGCATTGGCTCTCCGTAGGGGCTCAACGTGACGCCACAGACGAAGCAAGACCTCGGCCGCCGCGCGCGCGAAACAAACACGGGCGCTTAGCGCGGGCGGTGCGCGCATCGCTGAGGCGCTGGCGCAGCGCCCTCGATTGATCAACCAGACAACCGCGATATGCAGGCGGCACCCACACATGCGGGCCGCGCGCCCGGGCCGTGAAGGAGCAGCTGTGCGACGAACCCACCTGATGAAGCTGGCGGCGGTGATGTCGGCCGTGACGTGCTCGGCCCTTGGCGCCGAACTGCCCTCCGACGCAGGCCGCCCCTCGGCCGAGGCGGCGATCGCCTCGGCGTTTCTGACGAACTTCCTGGAGGCCCGCTACGCCGAGGCCAATGCGTTGCTGGGCGCGTCCGCCAAAGAAGCGCTCTCGCCCGAACGACTCCGCGACGCTTGGGCGGGCACCATGGGCTCGCTGGGGCCCCTCAAGGCGAGGGTCGAATCGGCGCCCGTTCCCCAGGAAGGAACCCTGGCGTTCGTCACCCGCCTGGAATTCGAGAAGGGCGCGTGGTTGGCCATGGTCGCGGTCGGAGTCTCCACTCGAAAGGTGGAGGGCTTCCGCGTGAAACCGGCGCCGCCCGCGGGACCTCCGGCCGCGTACGTCGACGCCAGCCGCTTCTCCGTCACCAACCTCACCGTGGGTCGGGCCCCGTTCGAGCTGGGGGCCACGCTCACCGTGCCCCAGGGCGCCGGCCCCTTTCCCGGCGTGGTGCTGGTGCACGGCTCGGGGCCCAACGATCGCGACGAGTCGATTGGAGGCTACGCGCTCTTCCGCGACCTCGCCGAGGGCCTGTCCTCACGCGGTATCGCGGTGCTGCGGTACGACAAGCGGTCGCTTCTGCACGGCGCGAAGATGCAGGTCGTCACGCCGGAGACAGACACGGTGGACGACGCGGTGGTCGCCATCAACCTGCTCAAGGCTCGACCCGAAGTGGACCCGTCGCGCGTGTTCGTGGTGGGACACAGCCAGGGCGCGTTCCTCGCGCCGGAGATCGCCCGCCGCGCAGGGGCCGCGGGCGCGGTGCTGCTCGCCCCGCCATTCCGAAAACCCTGGGACCTGGTGGTGCAACAGTTGAAGTACCTGGAGGCGCCGGCTGAGCAGCAGCGGGCCATCGGCGAACAGATGAAGCTGCTCAAGTCGGGGAAGGCTACGGGCAACATTCTGGGCGCTCCGGCCTCGTTCTGGACCGAGCTCGCCCGGCGCGACGCAGTGGGCGAAGCGAAGAAGCTGCACAAACCGGTGCTCGTGCTGTGGGGCACTCGCGACTACCAGGTGATCGCGGCCGACATCGCAGGCTGGCGTGCGGGCCTGCGCGGCGTGAAGGGAGCGTCGGTGGTCGAAGTTCCCGGGGCCAATCACCACTTCGTCTTCGGGACCGAGCCTTCCAGGCCCGCCGAGTACGAGCAGCCGGCGCACGCCATGCCCGAGGTGGTGGACCGCCTCAGCTCGTTCATCGCCCCGACGGCGAAGTGAACGCACCGCCGGTCGTCGGCGCGTCTACCCCGCGGCAGCCCGCGGCTCGTGCGCGACCGGCGCGGTCTGCGTCTGCCGTGGGTAGCGCTGCATGACCTCGCGGCTGAGCGCGATGTTGATCATCTTGCCCGCGCGTCGCCACACGCTCTCCTGCACGTAGGGAACGCCGTGGGCCTGGCACAGCGCTTTGAGCTTCGGCTGCATGGCGCGGTACTTGAGCATCGGCATGTCGGGGAACACGTGGTGCTCAATCTGGTAGTTGAGCCACAGGTGTGCGGTGTCGATGAGCTCGCTGCCGGTGGCAAAGTTCACCGAGCCCACCACCTGGTGCACGTACCGCTCTGCCTTGTCCGCCGGAGGGGAATCGAAGCGGTACAGGTCGCTCCCGGTGTGGTTGGGCACGATGACGAGGAACGTGTGCAGGTTGGTGAGGACCTCGGCCACCAAGGTGTTGGCCAGCACCGCCAGCGCCGCCTTGACGCCCAGCGGGAGAAAGAGCGCGGGAAGCAGCAGGAAGTGAAACGCCACGTACGGCAGCCAGGAGCGCCAGACCACCACGGCCCAGAAGCGCGCGTCCATCTGCGGGTGGCCGTCGCGCCGACGCAGCGCGAGGATGGTGGAGGGCGCGTAGTAGGTGGTGCGCCAGGTGGCCGCGGCGAGCAACAGGCCCAGCGCGCGCAGCGGCATGGGGAGCCACAAGCCGATACGGGCGTGGCGCTCCACCAGGTCCGGGTCCAGGTCTTCACCGGTGTGCGCGTGGTGCAGCACGTTGTGCTCGTAGTTCCACGCGTCGGGGGCCATCCACTCCGGCCAGTCGAGGTACCGGCGCCACCCGCGCGCGAAGCCCCGGCTGGTCCTGGAGAACGGAACGCCGGGCACCTGATCGTAGCCGCGGTGGCCGATGTGGTGCATCGCGATCCACCGCAGGGAGCGCCCGAGCGAAATCAACACCGCGCTGCCCGGGTTGAGCCCGAGCCACGCGGTCGCCAGCCCGAGCAGGGTCGCCAGGTGTCCGCGCCGCTCAAACCGCCGCAGGTGTGCCAGGTCTTCCTCGCCCAGCGCGGCGTCCAGCTCCTGCCGCAACGCCCGGATGCCCCGATGAAACGATTCGAGGTCAACGCGGCGGGGATCAAACGGAGCAGGGGACGGCATCGGACGGGCGCGAGCATACGCCCCTGAGCGCACGGCGGCCCTGCCCAAAGTGGCTCCGGCCGAGCGCTACTGAACCCCGCCCACGCACTTGCAGGCCGAGGGGTCGCACACGTAGTTCGTCTCGCACCCGCCGCAGTCCTGTTTGCACACGCAGGAGCAGGTGTTGGGGTCGGCCTGGTACGTGGGCCCGCAGTTGAGCGCGGCGGAGTCGCAGTAGCACCCGCAGAGGCCCGCCCCGTTCTTGAAGGTGAACCCCGGCGCGCAGGTCGCCGTCTGCCGGCACTCGCAGGCGCAGGACGTCGTGTTGCACGCCTGGTAGCCGCTGCACGTGCCGCCGCAGTCGGCGGTGCAGACGAAGTCGCAGACCAGCCGGTTGGGATCACACACCGTGTTGGGGGGCGGAGTTCCGCCGCAGCCCTGCGGACACTCACACTGATTCACCGCCAGGTTGCAGAAGAGCTTGCCCTTACAGAAGTCGGGGTCGGTCGCATCGTAGAGCGGGTCGGTCGAGCAGGGCGCCGGGTTGCCGTTGGGGTTCGGGGTGAGGTCGGTCCAGTACCGATAGCTCACCGCAGCCTGCGCGCCCGCGCCCGCGCGGCAGGCGCCGAAGAGCGAAATGGTGCGATTGACGCCGCTGAAGTCGAAGCCGTTTCGGCGGCTGCGCGGAATGTCGGACTTGTTGCAGCTCGCCGGGGTCTGCACGGACGTCATCGCCAGCTTGACCGAGGCGCCGATGGGGGGCTTCTTCATCTTGTAGCCCACCAGCGCGATGGTGCTGTCCACGATGGCGTTCATCGACGCGGTGATAGAGGCGTTGTCCGAGATCGCCCCGCGAATACCGCCCGTGCCCGCAATCACCACGCCGTTGCGCTGCGGGCTCGCCTGGTACTCGCCATTGCAGACCTGCCCCACCGGACAGACGATGCCGTGAACCGGAACCTTCGTGGCCAGCTTGTTCTTGCTCAGGCTCGTGGTGCCCGTGCCGTTGAAGAAGTCGATGAACTCCTGGGTTGGCGTCTGGTTGCTCGAGCCCGAGGTGCTGTAGCCGTTGGTCTGATCGTCGGCGTCACCCATGATCACCACCACCACCTGCGCGCCCTGGCGAACGCTGCCCGCGTCCTCCGCCACGGTCGCGGGGGTGAAGTCGTCGAGCGCGTGTCGGGCCGCGCCGATCACCGCTTCCGCCGCCACGTTGCCCAGCCCGCCCGCGCCGATCCAACACCCGCCGTTCTTGCCGTCTTCGGGGAATGAGGGGCCGTTCGAGTCACAGGCCCCACCGGTGATGGCGCAGGTCCCCGCGTCGCAATAGCTGTTCTGCGTCAGCCAGGACTTGAACTGCCGAATGTCGCGCGTGAACCCGCGTCGGACGCCGTGGTTGGTGCCGGCCTGGGCGTTGGCCAGGTACCCGCTCGTGACCATGGCGAGGCGATAGTCGAGCGACGAGTTGTTGAGCGCTGCGGCCATCGCGTCCGCCGCCGCGCCCAGCGCCGCCTGTGAAATACCCATCGAGGCGGAGTCGTCGACCGAGAAGAGGAAGTCCACCTTCGGCGTCGCCGGCGTGAACAGCTCGCACTGGATGGCGTTGGAGTCTCCGAACTGCGCCAGGGCCGACCCGCCCGCCGTGTCTCCCATGGTGAAGAGGGCGCTCTCGCCCGCGTCCGTGGCGAGGAACGCTTTGGGGGCCAACGCCACCACCATCACCACCGAGGTGTTGCTCCGGTGCAGCACCTCCATCTGCACGCGGAAGTCGCCGGCGTACCCGGCGTCGCCCACCAGGGTCCCTCCGTCGGCTCCGGCGAGCGCAGCGGCGATGGCGTTGGTGCGTGCCTTCAAGTCGACGCCGCTGCCGGCCATGTCGTAGAGCGCCTCCACCGCCGGCATTCCGTCCCAGCTGGTGTAGGGGAGCACGGTGTTGTTGGTGATGGCGCCGAGGCTGTTGAGGGACGTCTGAATGGCCAGCTCATCCGCGATCGCCGTGGTGGAACCGCCCGGGGCGGCCTGACGCCACGCCACGAACGACACGCGCGTGGTGGGGTCATAACCGACGAGGCCTTTCTTCACGCCCGCGCCGGAGAGGGTGGAGATCTCCGTGAACGTCGACGGCAGGCCAAGCAGCAGGTCGGGCGCGAGCTCGCCACGGAAGGTCACCGGACGAAGCTTGTTCGCCGTGCACACGTCGCCCGCGGGCCCCGTGCCGTCGTTGGGGTTCTTCGGGTCCAGCTCGCCCGGGTCCACCTTGCCGTTCTGGTTGATGTCTTCGGCGCCGTCGTCGATGCCGTCGCCATCGGTGTCCCGCTTGGCGGGGTCAGTGGTCGTGGCCGGGTCGGAGTCGATGGGGATGCTGCCGCAGTGGGCCGCGTCGGGCACCAGGCCCACGCCGACCCCGCGCTCCACGCCGTCGGTGATGCCGTCGCCGTCGCTGTCGCGCCGCGTGGCGTCCGTCTCACCCATGTCCAGCGCCCCGTTGGCGTTCTGATCTTCCCCGAGGAAGGGCGACTTGTCGGGCCCGTCGATGAGCCCGTCGCAATCCGAGTCGATGCGGAGCGGGTTCGTCTCGCCCGGGTCCACGACGTGGTTCTTGTTCTTGTCCTCCAGGCCGTCCTTCAGGCCGTCGCCGTCCGTGTCCGCCTTGTTGGGGTCGGTCTCGTTCGCGTCGACCATGCCGTTACCGTTGGCGTCTTCCACGGCGTTCGGGATGCCGTCGTTGTCGAGGTCGTTGTTGTTGTTGGGGCCACAGTCCATCGCCAGCTTCGGGTTGCTCTCACCCGGGTCCACCACGCCGTTCTGGTTCAGGTCTTCCGCACCGTCGCCGCAGGTGTCGCCGTCTGTGTCCACCTTGAGCGGATCAGTCTTGGTGACGTTGACCTCGATGCCGTCGTTGATGAAGTCGCCGTCCGTGTCGCGCTGGAGCGGGTGGGTCTCACCCGGGTCGACGATGCCGTTGTGGTTGGCGTCTTCCTGCCCGTCGCTCAGGCCGTCGAAGTCGGTGTCCGGGTTCGAGGGGTTCGTCTCGCCAGATTCGATCTTGCCGTTCTTGTTCGCGTCCTCCACGCCGTCGGGCACGCCGTCGAAGTCGGTGTCTGCCGCGGTGGGAATGGTGTGCGTCGCTGGATCCGCGTCGCCCTGAAACCCGGCACACGCCGCATCGACCGAGCTCGTGCGGCCGACCTCCACGCCATCGAGAATTCCGTCGCCGTCGGTGTCGGAGTTGTCGGGCGAGGTCTTCGCGCCGCCCGAGTAGAGAGTCGAGAATTCCTCGGCGTCCGACAGCCCGTCGCAGTCCGTGTCGATGTAGGGGTTGTCGGGGTTGGCCGGATCGGCCCTGCGGCCGCCGTCAGCCGAACTGCCGCCGCCCATTCCGCCCACGCCGGCGTCGTCGCCGCCGCCGGTTCCGCCTGAGCCCCCGCCCGCGCCGCCTCCCGCATCGGAGCCACCCCCGCCACCTGCGTCAACGCCAGCGTCCTTCCCTCCCGCGGGCGCCCCGCACTGACACGCGATGGTTGAGAACGACAAGATGACGGCGGCGAGCGCCACCCGACGGTTTCCACGAAGCACGAAAGACCCTCCCGGCCCAGCCGTGAGCATACCCGCGCCGCAGGCGAATTCGTGTTCCGCGCCGCTGGGCCTTCACCCCCCTACATCGGGGCCGGGACGGCCCGCGCCCGGTCACGTTTGAGCAGGCTCCACGTCGCCAGCCCAGCCACCGCCGAGAGCACCACCAGCCGCAGCATGCGGAGGCGAAATTCGGAGTCGGGCGCGCGAAAGGTGTTGTCCAGGTGCGCGCTCATGTGAAGCGCGATGGCGACCGCCATGCTTCGCCCGGCGCGTTCGAACACCCAGGCGTAGATGAGGCTGCCGGCCACCAGCTGAACGACCCCTTGCGCGAGGTCGGCGGCCGACGGTGCCCCGGCCGGCGTGAACCACATCACGTAGTGCCAGGCAGTCCAGACCAGGCCAATGATGACGCTCCCGGGGACGACGCCGAGCCGCTGCGCCAGCCGCGGGTGCGCGAAGCCGCGCCAGCCGAACTCTTCCCCCACCGAGAAGAACACGAGCGCCAGGACGTGTTCGGCCTTCTCCGGCGGATAGAACCACTGGGCTGGGCTGCCCCCCAGCGCCAGCTCGGTGAGCGTCGCCACCAGGTGCAGCGCGGGGAGCAAGAGGAGCGACAGCACGATCCACCGCGGGTGGGTGCGCCAATGCCCGAAGACGCTCCGGAGCTCTTTGCGAAACCCGGCGACCAGCAGCGCCGCCAGGGTGGGGCCGAGCGCGCTCAACCCGGCCATGGCCATGGTCGCTTCGGAGGGCCTGGCCCCGTTCAGGAGCGCGCGCGCCATGGGAATGTCGAGCAGCCAGGTCAGCCCACAGGCGAGGCCGAAGAAGATGGCGGTGTCTTTGCCGGGCGTTCGAAACGTGTCGTCGGTCACGGTGGAAGCTGAGTACGAACGCCACGCTCCCTCAACCCTGAAGGCTCGACGCGTCGTGGACTTCTGAGTACGAGCGCCCCAGGGAAGGTGGCCCCGTGACCGCGCGCTGGAAAATTCTGGTCGTGCTCGGGACGCGCCCGGAGGCGATCAAGCTCGCGCCGTTGGTGCAGGCGCTTCGGGCGGCTCCTGAACGCTTCGAGGTGCAGCTGTGCTCGACCGGCCAACACCGCGAGCTGCTGCGTCAGTCCCTGTCGGTGTTCGGGCTGTCACCTGACGTCGCGCTGGGCGAGACGCCTGAAGGCCGCAGCCTGCCTGAGCTGACCGCGCACATCTTGAAGGGCCTCCCGGCGGTGCTCGAAGCATTTGCTCCGGATCTGGTGGTGGTCCAGGGCGACACCACCAGCACCTTCGCCGCGGCGCTCGCCGCGTTCTACGCCCGCGTTCCCGTGGCGCATCTGGAGGCCGGGCTGCGCTCGTACAACCGCGCAGCGCCGTTCCCGGAGGAGATCAACCGCACCTTCGTCAGCCGGCTCGCCCAGCTGCATTTCGCGCCGACCGAATCGGCGCGTCAGAACCTGCTTCGCGAGCGCATCGCCGCCGACGACATCCTCCTCTCGGGCAACACCGTGCTCGACGCGCTTCGCCTCGCGCTC
>CAZFXD010000035.1:0-25051 GCA_964522795.1 uncultured Myxococcaceae bacterium | reverse complement strand
TGATGCCCATGAAGCTATTGACGGAGAGCGAGGTGCCGGTGGCCCACAGCATCAGCACCACGCCGGAGATTCCCAATGGCACGCTGAACATGATGACCAGCGGGTCGACCAGGCTTTTGAACTGCGAGGCCAGCACCATGTAGACGAGCACGATGGCCAGCAAGGCGGCGAAGCTGAGCCCGGAGAACGCGTCCTTCTGCGCCTGGGCCTGGCCACCCAGACGCGCCGTGAAACCGTCGGGCGGGGGGACTTCGTCGAGCACGCCCTGCACCGCCGCCGCCGCGCGCCCCAGGTCCTTGCCCGGGGCGATGTTGGCGGTGACGTCGACGATGCGCTGCAGGTACTTGCGGTTGATGGTGACGGGGCCGCTGCTTCGCTTCACGGTGGCGACGTTCTCGAGCGCCACCAGCGCGCCGCCGTTGGCGCGGACGGGCAGGTCATGCAGGGCGTCGAGGGTCGAGCGGTAGCGGTCCGCTGAGCGCACGTTGATGAAGTACTCATTGCCGCTCTGCGGGTCGGTGAAGGGAATGGGCGCGAACTGCGAGTTGCCGGCGAGCGAGGTGAGGACGGTCTGGGCCACGTTCTGCGCGGTGATGCCGAGCACGCCCGCCTTCTCGCGGTCCACCCGGATGTCCAGCTCCGGGTAGTTCTCTTCGCGGGAGATCTGCACGTCGGACAGCAGCGGGGCCCCGTCGGTGTCTTGAAGCGCGCGCAACCGGCCGAACAACTGCCGGGCGTACCGCTGACCCTCGTCGATTTCGTAGCCCAGGATTTCGACGTCGATGGGCGCGGGCGAGCCGAAGTTGAGAATGCGTTTGACGATGCCGCCGGTGACGAAGAACACCTGAACACCGGGCAGCTTGCCCGACAACCCGGCCCGCACCTTCTCCACCGCCTGGAGGTCGCTGAGCTCGCGGCGCGCCCGCGGAACGAGGTTGACGTTGACGGACCCGGAGTGCGGCCCGGTGTTGGCGGTGAAGAGCGCCGTCCGCCCGAGAGGAAGCCCGTCGGTGGTGAGGAGCGTGCTCACCGTGGGCGAGGCTCCACTGCGACCGACCAGGCCCAGGGTGCTGGCGACGATGTTCTCAATCTCCTCCGAGATGGACTCTGTCGTCTCCACCCGGGTCCCGATGGGCGCGCGGAAGTTCACCATGAACTGAGACTCGTCGCTGTCGGGGAAGAACTCGGTGTTGAGCTTCTTGGCGACGAAGACCGTGGCCAACGAGAACGCGGCGATGCCGGCGAGGGTTCGCCACCGGTGCTGGAGCGCCACCCCGAGCGCACGAGCGTAGAGGTCATCCATTCGGCGGAGCGTTCGCTCGATGCGGCCGGCGAGGCCGGGCGGCTCCCCCGACTGTCCCTTGAGCCAGTACATGCACAGCAGCGGCGTGACGGTGCGGGAGACGAAGAAGCTCATGATGAGCGCGAAGGAGATGGTGAGCGCGAGTGGAATGAAGAGATTTCGCGCCACGCCCTGGAGGAAGAGGACGGGGAAGAAGACGACGATGGTGGTGATGGTGGAGACCAGAATGGGCATCGCCACTTCCTGTGCCGCGGTCAACACCGCGTTCCTTCGCGACTGCCCGGCGTCGAGGTGGCGGTGAATGTTCTCCAGCTCGACGATGGAGTCATCCACCAGGCGGCCCACGCCCAGCGCCAACCCGCCGAGCGTGAAGACGTTGAGCGTCTGCCCGGTGAAATAGAGGAGGACGAAGGTGGCGACGACCGAGAGCGGAATGGCCACCGCCACGATGCCGGTCGCGCGGAACGAGACGAGGAAGATGAGAATCACCAGCACGGCCAGCACGCCGCCCTGGAACGCCTCGTGCTGAAGCGCAGCGACCGAGTTTCGAATGTAGGAGCTCTGATCGAACGAGACGGCCACCCGAACCGTGTCGGGCACACCGCGGAGGTTTCCCAGCGCGGCTCGGACCGCGTCGACCACCGCGATGGTGTTGGCACCAGGTTGCTTCAAGACGCGGAGGTAGACGCCGCGGGCCCCGTTGACTCGGACGATTTCGGTCTGGTCCGCCTTGCCGTCGACGACCTCGGCCACGTCGCGCACGCGAATGGCCCGGGTCGCGCCGCCGGTGGTGGCGACGGCCACGTTGCGAATCTCCTCCAGCGAGTCCACCTGGGTGTTGGTGAAGACGTTGTAGTCGCGGACGTCGGTGCGAAGCGTTCCCGATGGGAGCAGCAGGTTGCTGGTGCGCACCGAGTTGACCAGGTCGAGCGCGGACAGCCCGCGCGCGCGCAGGGCCTCGACGTCGGCCAGGACCTGGATTTCGCGCACCGCGCCGCCTCCCACCGTGGCGCTGGCCACGCCCGGGAGCCGCTCGAACTGAGGCTCAATCACATTGACGGCGAGGTCGCGGAGCTGCTTCTCGTCGAGCTCGTCGCTGGTCACGGCCAGCTGGGTGACGGGAATGTTGTTGATGTCGAACTTGAGCGTGAGCGGCTGCCCCACGCCCGGGGGGAGCGTGTTCAGAATCTGCCCCACGCGCTGCTGCACCTCGAACTGGGCGTTGTTGAGATCAGTGCCGTACTGAAACCAGACCGTCACCACCGAGACGCCCTGCTTGGACACGGACTCCACCCGGTCCACGCCGGGGGCGGCGCTCACCGCGCGTTCGATGGGCTGGGTGATGGACTTCTCCACGTCGCCCGGACCGGCGCCTGTGTAGAAGGTCGCCACCCGCACGTTGGGAATGCTGATGTCGGGGAAGAGGTCCACCGGCAGTCGCTGGAGGGAGACCACCCCGAGCACGATGGTCATCAGCGACAGCATCAGAATCAGCACCGGGTTTCGCAGGGCCAGGCGGGTGAGCCACATCGCGTCGCCCCCTACCGTCCGCCGTCTGCGGGCGCGCTCGGCCGGCGCACGCGCGAGCCTTCGGCCAGCCCGTCAATGCCGAGCACCACAATCTCGTCGCCCGCCACCAGCCCCGAGGTGACCTCGAAGCGCTCGTCGAGCTCTTCGCCCAAGGTGACGGGCTTTCGGTGCACCACGTCACCGTCGAGGACGAAGACGAAGGCCCGATCGTTGGAGCGCTGAATCGCTTCCACGGGAATGACCGGCATGGCGGGGTGGAGGCCGAGCTCAATCGCGCCGCGGCCATACATGCCCGGCCGCAGGACGCCCGCGTCGTTGGGGAGGTGGACCTCGGCGTCCAGCGTTCGTGTGGCGAGGTCGAACGAGGGCGCCAGTCGCTGGACCCGTCCGGTGAACGTGCGCCCCGGCACGGCGTCGAAGCTGACCACCGCCCGCTGGCCGAGCGCGACCTCGGAGGCGCGCCGCTCGTTGACGGCGATGAAGGCCCGGAGCGTGTCGACCCGGGCCACGGTGAGCACCGGTCCGGTCGCCGGCCCGATGAGCGCGCCGGGGTCGAGTTTTCGCTGCGTCACGACGCCGTCGTACGGCGCCTCGAGCCGCGTCTCTCCAAAGCGAACGCCGAGCGCTGCGAGCTGCGACTTGGCGGCGCCCCGCTGGGCTTCGGCGGTGGCCGCCTGCGTCGAGGCGTTCTGCAGGTCTTGCTGCGATACGAGGCCGCGGGGCGCGAGCTGTTTGGCTCGCTCCAGGTTGGCCGCGGCGAGCGAGGCCGACGCCTCGGCCTGAGCCAGCGCGCTCTTGGCGGCGGTGAGCTGGTCGGGCAAGTCGGACGGGCGCATCAGCGCCAGCACCTGGCCTTTCTTCACCAGGTCGCCGCGGTCCACCAACACCGCGTCCAGGTAGCCGACCGTCTTCGCGCCGAGGTCCGCTTGGGCCACGGGGCGCAAGTCGATGGGCGCGCTCAAGCGGACGGGAACGTCTTCAGCCACCACTCGCGCAGTCTTCACCAGGGGCGGCGGCCGCGCCTTCGCGCCGGCAGCGGGGCCCTTCTCGCAACCCGCCACCAGGAGACACCCGGCGAAGATGAGCCATCTCGACACGCGCATCGCGTGCGACCTCTAACGCCCAAACCGCCGCACAGAAAGGGGACAGGCTACTTTTTCGACCAGGGCACGGATGTCGCGATTTCGCGTTCCCGCTCTGACAATTCCACCACACCAAAAAAAGTAGCCTGTCCCCTTTTCTGTTAAGCGCGCCCCGGCATGAGTCTGGTCATCGCCAACAACCTCGGGCTGTCGTTCGGGCCGAAGGTGCTTCTGCACGAGGCGAGCTTCACCATCAGCCCGACCGACCGCATCGGGCTGGTGGGCGCGAACGGCACGGGGAAATCAACGCTGCTCAAGGTGCTGACGGGTCGGCAGCCGCTCGACACCGGCACCCTCACCTTCCGGCGCGGCACGCACATCGGCTACCTGCCGCAGGAGTTGACCGAGCAGCCGGGCGGACCGCTCGTCGATGCAGTGCTGGCGTCCGTTCCGGGGCGGACCGTGCTCGACTCCGACCTCGCCGCCGTGGAGAAGGCGCTCGAGACCGAGACCAACGCCGAGGCGCAGCTCGAGCTGGCGCAATCGCTCGCCGACCTCCACGAGCGCATCGCCCACTTCGACGAGCACTACGGCCGCCACCGCGCGGAGTCGCTCCTCACCGGCCTCGGCTTTCGGCAGGCGGACTTCTCAAAGCCCGTCGAAGAGCTGTCCGGCGGGTGGCGCATGCGCGCCGCGCTGGCCAGCCTCCTCCTTCAGGACCCGGACCTCCTGCTCCTCGACGAGCCCACCAACCACCTCGACCTGCCCACGCTCGCCTGGTTCGACGGGTTCATGAGGCGCATGAACAAGGCGTTGGTCCTCATCTCTCACGACCGGGAATTTCTGAACCGACAGATTTCTCGCGTCATCTCGCTCGAGGTGGAGGGCCTGCGCACCTACGTGGGTAACTACGACACCTACCAACGTGTGCGGGCGGAGGAACTTGAGCAACTGCTCGCGCGCGCGGAGCGGCAGGCGGCGCGCCGGGCGGAGATGGAGGAGTTCATCAACCGCTTTCGCGCCAAAGCCACCAAGGCCCGCCAGGTGCAGAGCCACATCAAGCTGCTCGAGAAGCAAGAGGTGGTGCAGGTCGCGCAGGAGCGAAAGACGCTGGGCTTCTCTTTCCCCGAAGTCGCGGCGTCCGGTCGAGAGGTGGCCACCTTTCGCGGTGTGTCCAAGGCGTGGGGCCACAACCGCGTGTACTCCAACCTGAACGCCACGCTCCTGCGAGGCCAGCGGGTGGCGGTGGTGGGGTTGAACGGCGCGGGCAAGACGACCCTGCTGCGGCTGCTGGCGGGTGAGATCGAGCCCGACGAGGGCACGGTGACGCTCGGGCACGGCGTGGTGATGGGCTACTACGCGCAGCACCACGCGGACACGCTCGACACCCGCAGCACCATTCTCGACGAGCTGTGGAAGCTGGTGCCGGCCAAGCCGCAGGAGCACGTTCGCCGGGTGGCGGGCGCCTTTCTCTTCTCGGGCGACGACGTGGACAAGCCCATTCGCGTGCTGTCAGGCGGCGAGCGCGCGCGGGTGGCGCTGGCGCGGCTGCTCTTGCGACCGGCCAACCTGTTGGTGATGGACGAGCCGACCAACCACCTCGACCTCGACTCGTCCGAAGCGCTCATTGACGCCCTGAGCGACTACGGCGGCACGTTGATCTTCGTCTCGCACAACCGGAGCTTCTTGAACCAGCTGGCGACGCACGTGTGGGACGTGCGGGACGGCGCGGTGGTGCCCTACCCCGGCAACCTCGAGGAGTACCTGGCGCACCTCGACGCGGAGCAGGCGACGCAGGTGGCGAGCGCGTCGGCCACGGGTGCGCCGGTCGCGCCCGACAAAGCGAGCCGGAAGCGACTGGAGGCGGAAGCGCGGCAGGCCAGAAGCGCCCGCACCGCGCCGCTGAAGAAGAAGGTGGCCGAGTTGGAAAAGCGCATCGCCCAGCTGGAGGCCGCGCAGAAGGAACGGGAGGCGCAGCTGTCCGACGCGGCGTTCGCGGCTGACTTCTCGAAAGCGCGCCCGGTTCTGGAAGCCCACCGCGCCGACGCTGCCGAGTTGGAGGAAGCGCTGGCGGAATGGGAGTCGGCTGGAGCCGAGCTGCAGTCACTGGAGTCGTAGGCCGACGCGGCGCGAATCGCTGGCCTGTGGTCCGTTCCCCGGCAGGCTTTCTGCCTTCTCGTTTCAGGAGGCAGCATGAACACGTTGAAATCCTTCGTTGTGGTCTTGTCGATGTCGATTGGAACCGCGATGGCGCAGGGCGCGCCCGAGGCCAACTGCGACGACCAGGGCAAGCCGTGCCCCACGGCGGGACCGACCTGCAAGCCCGCGAACTGCAAAAACACGCAGGCAGCCCCGCCCCAACAGGGCAAGAAGCCGCCCTCCAGACCAGGCAAAAAGTAGCGCCTGCTTCGCTGGCTGCCTGGAGAAAGGGGACAGGCTACTTTTTCGACCAAGGCGCGAATGTCGCGGTTTCGCGCTCCCGCTCTGACAATTCCACCACAGCAAAAAAAGTAGCCTGTCCCCCTTTTCTCCACGCGGAGAGGCTTTCTCTAGCGAACTAGAATCTCTTTTTTTCGAGCTGCTTCAGAGCGGCGTCAACCCGCTGCACTTCGACGGGGCTCAACCGCCCGCTGGCCAGCTTTTCGATGACACGGAGCTGCGCTTCATACGCGCCGACGTTTTTCCCCAGTGCACGCGCTTCCGCCAGCTTGCGCGAAACCGCCGCAAACCTGCTTGGCCAGGTCGACTGGAGTTTCGGCTCAGCCTTCACCTTCTTCGTTGGGACCGAGGCCGCGCCTTCAGCTTCGGGCGCCTGAGGGGCGTCGGAGTCGGGGCCTGGCGCGTTCACCACCGGTGGCGGATCCTTCCGCATCTCCGCCGGCTTCGGCTCGGCCTTCACCTCCGCGGCCGGAACGCGAGGGGGCGGCACCACCTCTGGTACGACCTCGGCCGTTGGAGCCTCAGGAACCGGCTCATCGGCCGGGCGAACCAACCACCAGCTGATGCCGACGACGAACAAAAGAGCACCCGCGGCTGCCGCGAGGAGTCCCTGGCGCCGCCCCGCACCAAGCCCGCTCATCATGGCCCGGGTGGAGAGGGGCGGAACGGACGGGGCGGTATCGCGCACCAGCGCCGCGCCTCCGCCATCGAGTTCGCGCAGCAGCGCCGAGATGCGCTCGCGGACGTCCAGCGCTGAGCCTGGTCGACGCGCCAGGTCCTTCTCCAGGAGCGACATCACCAGCGCCTCGACGTTGCGGTTGAGGGTCGCGACGAACGAGGACGGACGCGGGGGGAGTGCCTTGGTCTGGGCCACCATGGTCTCAAGCGGCGTGGCGGCCGAGAACGGCAGCTTCCCGGTGAGCATGAGGAAGAGCACGATGCCCAGTGCGTAGAGGTCGGTCTGCGCGCTGACCCGATCGCCCAACACCTGCTCCGGCGCCATGTACTCGGGGGTGCCCATGGCCATGCCGTTGACGGTCTGCTGGGTCAGCTCGGCGTTGGGGCGCCCCAGCTTGGCGATGCCGAAGTCGAGCACCTTGATGAAGCGCGCGCCGTCGGGCTGCTGGCAGACGAAGATGTTGGCGGGCTTCAGGTCGCGGTGAATGACGCCCGCTTTGTGGGCGGCCGCGAGCGCCGAGAGCACCTCGTCGGCGATCTCCAGCGCCTCGCGGGTCTCCAGCCGGCGCCTCTCGGCGATGTAGCGCGAGAGCGTCTTGCCCTCGAGAAACTCCATCACGAAGTACGGCTTGCCACCCGGGAGCTCGCCGAAGCTGAAGATGTCGACGATGCCGCGGTGGCGAATCGAGTTCACCGCGCGGGCTTCGTCGAGCAGGCGGCGGGTGTTGGCGGCCTCGCCCTCGGCGGTCGGCAGCAGCACCTTGATGGCGACGCGTTTGCCGATGACGGGCTGTTCGCCCTCGTAGACCGCGCCCATGCCGCCGGCGGCGATGCGCTTGCCCACCCGATACTCCCCCAGCGTGGTTCCGGTCAGGGGATCTCGCGGAACCTGGATCTCCGGGTCCAGGGGGTCGAGGCTGTCGGGCACGCCGGGACCGCTGGGCTGGGTGACTTCGACGTCGTGCTCGAGTTCAGCCGGGCGCTGCAGCGTGGGCGAATCTCTCCCCTCGGGCCTCAACGCCCCCTGACGCGACTCGCTGTCGTCAAACTCCGGCATCCCCTCCCGAGTATCGCCCAACGCGAATAAGGGGACAGGCTACTTTTTCCGACCGGGCGGGCCTGTCATGGCGACGCCCCGGAAACGCGACACCGCCGCCCTGGTTGAAAAAGTAGCCTGTCCCCTTTTTTCACGTCAGGAGGTCGGCCAGGTAGCCGTTGGCGACGGCGCTGGAGCCGAAGTTGTCGACGCGAGAGCCATCAGCCTTCTTGTCGCCGAACGCGTTCAGCATGGTGTTGAGCAAATGCTTGTGCGGCTTGAAGGACGCCGCTGTTGAGCCCCCGGCCTGGTAGTTCACGAACTGACCGGTCTTGAGCTTGCCGCCCACGCTCCCGGCGAGGATGAAGGGCAGGTTCCGCCCGTCGTGCGTCGGACCGCGCGCGAGGTCGCTCGTCCACACCGCCAGGCCCTGGTCGAGCAGCGGGCCAGCGCTCGTGCCCTGCGCCTTCAGCTTGTCGAGCAGGTAGCGGAACTCTCCCAGGTGCAGGCGATCAATCTGATGGTGGAGCAGGTCCGCGTTGGCGATCTTCGGCGCCGAGTCATTGGTGTCGCTCTTCACGCGGTGGGAAATCCAATGAAACGTGTCCACCAACTGCGTGCCGTTGACGATGTACTTCTGATCATCCGTGTCGTCTCCCACCTGCAGCGTGGCGACCCTGGAGTACCCGGTGGCGATGGCGGCCACACACAGGTCGAGCTGCACGCGGTGCACCTTGAAGAGGTTGCTGGAGTTGCTCATGTAGGTGGTGAGCCCGCTCCCGCTCTTGGGGTAGTCCGAGATGGTCCCCACCGAGGCCGCCAGCGCTGCGGTGTTCACGGCGCCCATCGCCACCTCGGTGTCCCGAATGAAGTCAAAGTGCGACTGCAGCTTCTGCCGGTCCGTCTTGGACAGGTCGGTTCTCCGCAGCAAGGTGTTCATGTCCTCCCGCACCACGTCGTTGACCGACTTTCGCGCCAGGGCCAACTCGGCCATCGCCGGGTCGCTCATGCTCTGGGTGCCGGTGAGCGCCGTGTAGAGCGTGAAGGGGTTGGTGGTCGCGGCGCGGCGCTGACCCGAGGCGGCGTAGGAAATCAGCCCCTGGCTGCGCAGGCTGGTGATGAAGGTGATGGGGTCCTTCCCCGGCGGGTTCAACAGCTGCGCCAGGCGGGTGTCGATGGACGGCCCCTGCGCGAGGCCGTCGTCGGAGCCCGTCCGCACGAAGTCGGCGGCGGTCAGAATCTGCGCCGAGGAGACCTCGTGATCGACGCCCGAGCCCGTGGTGTTCAGCACCGTGCCCTTCACCAGCAAGAGCGACGATGCGTGATCCTTCAGCTCCATCACCGCGCGATAGGCCGCCGGGTCTGCCGGCGCGGTGAGAGACGCCGTCGAGAGGGCGCCCGTCGCGCCCGGCCAGAAGCGCTCGGGCTCGGAGCCGTCCTGTTGCGCGACGCCGTTCGCGCACCGCACGAAGATGGCGAAGCGGTTGTCCACGGCGGCGGCCTCCGCTCGCGAGAGGAGGCTCTCCAGCACAGGCAGCCCGAACAAGACGCCCCCCGCGCCCTGCAGAAAATACCGTCGACCCATCTTCTTCATGGCGTGGCCTCCAGAACGCGGGTTCGAAATTCAGGTGACGTCACCAGCGCCTCCACCAACGCCCGGGTGGACATGTCCTGCATGGTCAGGCGGCGCATCCAGTTCAGCTCGGCGTCGGTGTACGGGCGCCCGAGCAGGAGCGCGGTCCACTGCCTGGCGTAGCACTGGCGAACGGCGTTGCTCTGGGCCAGCGCCGCGGACAGCTCGACGCCGTCTTTCACCACCCGGGCCTGTCCGTCGATGGTGACCGTCGCCACCGAATCCACCGCCTTGCCGTTGTCGAGCGCGCGCTCCTTGCCGGCGGCGTCGAGCCCTTCGAGCGCGTACCCAGGCGGGTTGATCGTCCCCGCGTGGCACCCGGCGCCGCAGGTGCCCGGCCCGGTGATGGAGGTGATCTTCTCGCGGTTGGTCGTGCCGCTCGTCACCAGGGCGTTGGCGTCGAAGGCAGGCGGAGGAGGCAGCACGTTGCACAACAGCCGCCGATTCACGAACACCCCGCGGTGAATGATGCTGGGCGTGGTGGCGGTGGCGTTGGCGGTGAGAAACCCCAACTGGGTCAGAAGACCGCTCCGCTTCGCGGCGTTGAGCGTCACCTTGTGAAATTGCCCGTCGGCCGCGACCGACACGCCGTACTGCGGCGCCAACCGTGAATCGACGAAGGTGACGTTGGAGGTGAGCAGCTCCTTGATGCCTCCCTGCACTTCATCGGTCACGTAGTGCACGAACAGGTCGGCCTCCTTCTTCATGGCGTCGATGTGGGCGGGGGTGAAGCCCGACCAGAGCGTCGTCGACGGCGCGGCGCGTTCGATGCGCGCCCAGTCGAACACCTGCGAGTGGAAGCGGGTGAGCTGCGAGGAGAACCGCGCGTCGGAGAGCAGGCGTTTGACCTGGGTGGTGGTCTGCGCGGCGTCCGCGAGTTGGTTGGTCCCCGCCGCGTTCAGCAGCGCGTCGTCGGGGGTGCTGTTCCACAGCGCGAAGGAGAGGCGCGACGCGATCTCGTAGCCGCCCAGGTCTTTGGCCGCGCTGGGCAAGACGAGGCGGTAGAGGAAGTTTGGAGACTGCAGCATGGCGCTCACCACCAGGCGGGCCCCCGCGAGGTAGGGGTCCATCGAGGCGTAGACCGTGGCGCCCTTGAGGAAGAGGGACTGGTAACGCTGCGTCTCGGACGTCTCGAGGGGTCGCCGGAACGCTCTCCGCCCGAAGGTGGTGATGAAGGTCTGGCCCCGGGCCTCGAGCGTGCCCGAGCTCACGGGCACCACCGCGGCCACCTGCGCGGCGCTCGCCGTCAGCGTCTTTGCGAGGGACTCGGCCGCCGACTGGTACGACTCCCACAGCGCGCCGGAGACAAACAACTGCGTCGCGTCATTGTCGAACCCCCGCGAGGTATCGACGGGGAAGGCGCTCGACAGTCCGCTCGGGGCCGACTGCATCAGAAGGTCGCGCGTCGCGTTCTCCCACTGCGCGTGCGAGAGGCGCGACGCCATGGGCGAGGGGCCCACGAAAACGCCGGCGGGGATGGGGTCGTTGTTTGGCACCGGCGGCGTCGGCGGCGACGTGGGCGACGTCGGAGGCGTTGGGCCTTGAGGGTTGCCTGGGGGCGTGGGGGTGGGCGGCGACGATGGATCGCCCGGCGCGGTGGGCGACACGTTTCGCGGCGGGTCGGCGGGCGGCGCCGCCTCGCGTCCGTCGATGAGGCCTTCACAGCCAAGACCCAGCGCGCTCAACGTGAGCGCGACGACCGTTCGGAAAAGTTTCGCGACCATGGCCTTCCGTGAGCAGCAACCGTGCCCACCCGCGGGGGTTGACCCCGCGCGCTAACCGCCCGTTCGAGGCGCCAGTTTGTGGAGGCACCGGGCGCCACGAGTCGCGGAGCCCAGAATGGGAGTGTGCACTCGGGAGGCGGACCAGCCTCCCGGACGCGAGGGCCTGTCGGGCGTACCCGTCACCCGCAACGAAGGTTGGGCGAAAAGGGGGACAGGCATCTTTTTCAACTCCGACGCGCGTGTCGCGTTCTCCGCCGAATGCCCTGACACAAACGTCACAGCGGAAAAAGTAGCCTGTCCCCTTTCTTCATGGAGTGACCTTGCCGTATCGGCGGGTCCCGGCGGCGAGGTAGGCGTTGAGACGCGCATCGACCGGAATGGGGGCCGCTTCAGCGTTCTTCGAGATGAGCGCCGCCGAGGGGCCCGACCCGCTTCCCCAGCTCGCGCCAGACTTGCCCGCTGCTTCCTGCGTTCCCAGGTTGTAGGGGCTGGCCGCCAGCGCCGCTGCAAAATTGGTGATGCCGAGGTAGTTGACGCCACCGGAGTTCACCACCGCGTTGGTGCCGTTCACGTACACATCGCCGTCGAGGCGGGTGGCCGGAATGCCGCGCGACGCGTCGGCCCCGTGCAAAATCGACTGAACCGTCACGGTGGCGTTGCTGTTGTGCGTGGTGATGCACATGCCCACCGGCCCGCCGCAGTAGCCGGTCTCGGGGTTGAGCACGAGGTTGTTGAGCATCAGGTCCAGCCGCGGCATCCAGTCGATGGTGGCGATGCGGGGTCGATAGTCGTCGCGGTCCGAGCTGTAGGAACCCGGGCAGAGCGGCTGACTCGGGTCGGCGCACCCGGGCATCGAGCGACTGTCGGTGTACACGCCAATCGAGTCGCGGCCGCCGACGATGGTGTTATTGACGAGGCTCACCCCAGACGAGCCGGCGATCTTGATCGCGTTCGCCGCGCCCGGGGGAGACTCGAAGTACGAGTCAATCACCAGCAGGCGGTCGGAAATCTCCCAGAACAGCTGGGTACCCAGATTCCCGCGCGACTTCACCCGCGCCAGGGTGGCATCGTAGTTCGACTGATCGAACCACAGGCCGTGGCTGTGGTTGTTCTCGAACACGCTGTCTTCAATCACGATGCCGCGCACGCGGCTCGTCTTCAGCGCCCCCGACTGCGGGGCGTACTTGAACTCGTTGAACAGGTTGCTGGTGGTGATTTTGGCGAAGCGAATCGTCAGGCCATCGACGAGCGTGGCGGACATTCCCATCCAGTTGGACCGCTCAATCGTGACGTGCTCGACCAGCACGTCCTTCACGATGTCCTCCGGGTAGACGGGCGCCGTGCCGGCCCACACGGCCGTCGCCATTTGAATGGCCTGCATGGCGGAGTCGACAATCTCCAGGTGTCGCAGCACACAGCCGGCGAGGGGCGTCGTTCGCGTCGACCCGTGTTCGACTCGCACCACGCCGTAATCACCCAGTGCGTTGGAGAAGCGGGAGATGCGCAGGCCCTCCACCACCGTGGGACCGCCCTGGATTCGAAGGAACCACGCCAGCTTCGACGCCTCGACCACGCCGGCCGTGGCGTCAGCCGTGGTGAGGTAGACGCGCCCCGCCGCGGCGTCGACGTAGAACTTGCCGTTCACCACCTCGGCCTTGCTCAACACCTGCTTCAAGGTCTGACTCCCGACCCAGACCTGGTCCGGGTACTGCGCCGCCGGGTCCGCGAAGGGCGAGGTGTCGAACAGGCCGCTGCCGAAGTTCACCGGCTGCGCGGTGTAGGCGTGAAACGAGAGCGCGCCTTCAGTCGTCCAGCCGGACGAGAAGACCTGCGAGCCGGTGAAGGTGACCAGCTCCCCGGGGTACGCCACCAGGCGGACCTGCTTGTTGACCGGCACCGTCAGCAACCCCTCGCGGTACGTGCCGCCGCGCACCACGATGGTCGTGGGCGTGAGCGCGGCCGTCTTCGAGAGCGCCGCGGCCACGGTGGCGAGCGGCGACGTCACGGTGCCGGGGTTCGAGTCCGCAGCGCCCGCGCCGCCGACGTAGAACACCGTGCCGGAGAGCGACGCCAGGTTCCACAGGTGCGGGAGCACAGCGCCGACGACCGCCGCAGTTCCCGCGTCGACAGCCGCCCCGGCATCAATCACCGCCGCGCCCGCATCGACGACCGCTCCGGCGTCGACCGTGACGCCTGCGTCCACGCGGGTCCCCGAGTCAATCGCTCCGCCCGCGTCCACCGCCGAGCCCGCATCAACGGGCGAGCCCGCGTCTGGCACCGTGCCGGCGTCCACCGGTTGGCCGGCGTCGACACCCGCGACCACGCCGAGCTCCAGCAACAGCTCTGGGCGGTTGCTGGTCGCTTCGCGGCTGCTGCAGCCGAGCGCATCGGTCGACGTCGGGTCGAGGAGGAACGAGTACGAGCCGTTGCCTTTCACCGCGGCGCTCACGTCGACCGCGAACCAGGCGCCCTGGGCCACCGCCCCGGTGTCCGCGAGCGCGGCGCCCGACGGCAGGGGGCGGTTGTTGTACGTGAGGGCGGACTCGCTCCAGGAGTTGGCCACGGTGAACACGCGCGGGCCATCGGTGGTGCCGTTGACGACGTAGCAGCGCAGGGTCGCCTTCTTGATGGGCGCCGTGACGCCGGCCACGTCGAACCGGAGGTACGCGAGTCGCACGGGGTTGCCGTCGGAGCCGATTTCAGTGGAGGTCCCGTAGTTCGCGGTGGCGGGCGAGCTGCGCACCTCGGAATCGGCGCTGGCCGCCACATGCACGGCGGACTCGTATTGAACGACCAACTGCGGCGCCTGGGCTCCAGTCTCGCGCGAGGCGCAGGCCACAGCGTCGGCTGAGGTGGCCACCCAGGTGAACGAGAAGGTGCCATTGGCCTTGACCGCGCTCGACACGTCGACGTCGAGCCAGGCGTTGACCGCCACGCTCCCCAGGTCCACCAGCGCCGCGCCGACGGGAGCGGGCCGGGTGTTCCAGGTGAGGCTGCTCTCGGTCCACCCGTTCGCCGTGCTGAACACCTGCGGGCCATCGGGGGAGCCATTCACCACGTAGCAGCGAAGCGTGGCGCGAGTGATGGTGCCGGGCACGCCGGCCACGTTGAAGCGGACGAAGCCTTGCCGAACAGGAGACTGATCAGCGCCGAACTCCAGGCCCGTCCCGAACGCCGTCGAGGGACTGGCGCTCTGAGCCTCGGCGTCAGCCTCCGCCACGAAGGTGACGTTGGCGAGCGCCTGCTCGGCGGCGGAGTCATCGACCGGGGTGTTGATGACCAGCCCTCCTTCGTCGTCGAGGGCGCATCCAGACAGCAACGACAGCGCTACCGCGCACGCGGCTCGGAGGGTCGGGGTCATGCCCACTCAGAGTCCAAGAAGCATGCCCGTTCTGGCGCCACCCAATCGGCGGCGAAGCACGCACCGCAAGGTCACGAAACCGGCGCCTCTTTGGGGCGACCGCACCGCAGAATCGCGACGTTAGGCCGCAACCTCGGTTGTCGGGTCGAACAGCGCTTTGCGGCTCCAGTGAGAACCCCCGTGGGCGGGCAAAATAAGGGGACAGGCTACTTTTTCAACTCCGACGCGCGCGTCGCGTTTTCCGTCGCGTGACATGACACCCGCGTCAGAGCGGAAAAAGTAGCCTGTCCCCTTTTTCTCAAGGTGGCGGCTGGGAATCGAGGGTGCTCATCCAACGGTTGACCGCGCTCAAGCGGGGTGAACTCGGGAACGTGGCGACGAACTCGGCGTGGCGTGGCCACGCAACTTCAACCCCTCCTGAGCGGACCGCCGCGTCTACGCGCCGGGGCCGTCCTTCGTCGGGCAGCGAGGAACGCGTGTGCGCGCGCAGCCACGGGTCGAGCACCTGGAATGCCTCGTCGGGCGCCCTGAGGCGGTCTAGCAAGACGTTGGCCAGCGCCACCCGCGCAATGTCGGAGCGCGCGTCACCGGGAAATCGCGAGAGCGCCGCGCGCAACTGGGCCGCCGATGCCTCAAACCGACCCGCCTCCCGCGCTTCTTCGCTCCGCACGAGCAGCGCTTCGAAGCTCCCCGAGGGTTCCTCGTCTGCTGCGGCGAGTGGCGGCGGGGGCGCCTGCGGCGTCGGCACGAGACGTCGAGCCGGTGGCGTGGTCGGCAGCAACGTCGCTGGCGGCGGCGCGTCCGGCGGGCCCGATGACCCCACCGAGCCCTCGCTGGGAGCCGACGCCCCCACTTCGACGCGTTCACCGGCGCCGAGGAGCACGTCTCCGCCGGTGAGCTCCACGCTCTTCACCAATACCTTGCCGCGGGTCACCTCGACTTCGACGTGCCCTTGGCGCTCGCGGACCCAGAAGTGCGTTCCCAGCACCTCGACGGTGGTGCCGCCGACGTCGACGCGCCACAGGCGTGGACCGCCCGGCGTCACCTCGTATTCCACCGCGCCCTGTTCCTGTTTCAGCCACAGGCGCCGCCCCGTGTTCTCGTGCACGCGCAGGCGAGCCCGGGGCATCAAGCGAACGCTGGAGCGGTCGGCCAGGGTCACGGTCTGCTCCTGCTCCCCGCTGGTCAGCGTCTGGGGCATCGGCTGTCCGGCCACCGCCACCAACGGCCCGGGTTCGGCGGGCGACGCTGCGGGTGACGGCCCTCCCCGCCAGGCCCACGTGAGCGCGACCAACGCCACCCCGAGCGCCGCCGAAACAGCCACGCGCCGCACCTGACGTCGACGCGCAAGGCGAGCTTCAACGACGGCGAAGCTGCGCGCGAGTTGCTCCGGCGAGAGTGCGTCGTTCAACGGCGGAATGCCGGGCGTGGGGGCGGGCGTCATGACCGTTCGCGCTCCTGTCGCCACAGTGCAATGGTGGCGTCGGCCTGGGCAATCCACCGCTTCACCGTGGCGAGGCTGCAGCCCACCGCCACCGCGACGTCTTCGAGCTTCTCGTCTTGCACGTTGCGCAACAGCCACGCGACGCGCACTTTTTCCGGAAGGGAGGCGAGCACGCTGTCCACGTCGCGGAGCATCAACCGAACGTCGGCCGACGTGCCTTCGGGGACCCAGGTGTCGAGCGCCTCGGCGGGCTCCCGGGTGTACCCGACGAAGGCCAGCACGCGTTCGCGTCGCCAGCGCCGCCGCATCAGGTGCACGGCGATCTGCGTCAGCCACCCGCGAAGCGCCGAAGGGTCCTTGATTCGGTGCAGCCCTTCGAACGCCGCTACGAATGTGTCTTGCACGATGTCTTCCGCCGCCGCGCGTGAGCGAAGGGCCCGAGCGGCGACGTTGGCGATGCTGGCCGCATGCGCCCGATAGATGAGCTCGCGACACCCCCCGTCGCCTCTCGCCGCGCGCGCGATGACGTCGGCACTGAGCGGCGCAGGAAGGCGGGCGACGTCCGGCGCAGGCACGAGTTCAAGCCGGGCTGAGGCAGCGGGCAGCGCCATGGGGTGTTGGTGCCGCCAGTAGCGCAATTCGGCTCAGGATTCCTTTTTCGGGCATTTCGTGACACACGGCTGAGCCGAAGTCCGCGATTCAAGGAACCTGTGGGGATGTCTGGCTTGAGATCTGTCGCCGCCGACGAGGCCGGCAAACTTTGGGCTCGGGGCCTTCCGCGGCTTCTCGTGGCCGTGCTGCTGGCGACCACCGCTTCAGCCGCCGAGGAACCGGCGAGCTACCTCTCCCTCGACTCCACCCCCTGGACGAAGGTGTACGAGGATGGCGAGTTCATCGGCTCGACGCCGCTGTTCAAGCGGCGCATCGACGCCGGCGCGCACAGCTACCGGCTCATCAACGAAGGCGACAACATCGACCAGACGGTGGCTGTTCGTGCGCACGCCGGGAAGTTGCTGGTGGTGAGGGTCGTCACTCAGGCCGACGGGCCCGCGGTCTCGAGCACCGAACGAGCGGTGACCCGGCCGTCGTTGCCGAGCGTCGACGAGGAGGCCTCCACGCTGCTGCAGCGGGCCATCGCAGCGTACACGGCCCTGCAGTTCGACGAAGCCCTGGTGGTCGCGAGGGCCGTGGTCGCTCGCCGCGACGCGACGGTGGAGGAGCAGCACCAGGCGTTTCGGCTGTGGGGTATCGCCGCCGCCGTCTCGATGGACCCGACCGACGCCGAACTCCCCTTCCGCATGCTGCTCCGGGCCCGGCCGGACTTCGACCTGCCAAGCTCGACGGCGCCGAAGGTCTTGAGCGTGTTTCGAAAGGTCCAACAGGAGGAGCAAGCGCTGGCACGCTCGAACCGCGACGCCGACCGCGCCCGCGTCATCGCCGGCCTGCGGCTCTTGGGTGACACGCCCGCCGAAGCTGTCGGGGGAGAGCCGCTCGACCTTACGTACCAACTCGAAGACCCGACCAACGCGGTTCAGAGCGTTCGCGCGTCGTACCGGCGTCAGGGCGAAGAGGGGTTCTCCGTGCTCCTGCTCACCCGGCAGAGGCGGAACCTCTGGCGGGGACAGCTCGTGCCCTCCCTCACCGCGAGCGAAGCGCCGTACAATCTGGAGTATTTCGTTGAAGCGGTGGGACGAGACGGGCCGCTGCTGGCGACCGGGAGCATGGAAAACCCACAGCGAATCTCGTTCAGTGCGGGCCTCGCACAGGTCACCACGCCGTCGCCGTGGCGCTTTCCGCGATGGGTGTTCTGGACCACGCTGGGCGCAGGCATCGCAACCGCGAGCGTATCAGGCGGGTGCGCTGTGGCCTTCAGCGGGGCCCAGCGCGAACTCTATGCGCTCGCAACATCATTGACCTCCGTCAATTTCGAGACGTATTCCGCCCTATCGCATCGCGCCTCCGGTCTGGGCACCGCGACGCAGGTCAGTTTCATCGGGGCCCTGACCTTTCTAGTCTCGGCCGGCGTGTTGGCGTTCGTCACCGACTGGGGCGGCGACTAGAAAAGGGGACAGGCTACTTCTTCTACGGCACGGGCTGGATGTTGCCGGTTCGCTTGATCTGCGCGCCCTCGAACCGGAACCACTTCGTGCTCGGGTCGAAGAACATCTCCTGCAGGAAGGCCGTCTTGCTCGAGTCGGTGTCCCGCTTGGCCTGGTAGAAGAAATAGAACGCGCCACCGCTCATGCGAATGACCGAGCCGTGCCCGGGCCCCTTCCAGCACGTGCCGCTGCACCTCGGCGCCTTCTCTTCCCCCAGCACCGGGTTCGCCTTCTTCTCAAACAGCCCCTGCGGCGGCATCGAATTGGAGCGCGCGAGGCCCACCACGTACGGGTACGCCACCTGGTTCGACCAGCTCGCCTCTCCGGCCGCGTAGTGCAGGTAGTAGACGCCGTTGTACTTGAACATGCCGGGCGCCTCGAGCCGCTGGCCGCTTCCGTCGTTCTCCCACGCCTTCGGGTCGACGGTGGTGCTGAGCAAATCCACCTCGGTCGCCGAGTCAGGTAGGAACGACGTCGACTGGAACTTCACCGCCTTCAACTTCTTGTTGTTCGGGTGGCTGACGTAGCTGACGTTGTAGAGCAGCCAGAGGTTCGGCCCGTCCACGAACAGCGAGGGGTCGACGTGGTTCTCGTCTGAGTGCAGCACGTCGACGGGCTTGGAGACCCAGGTGTACGGCCCCGTCGGACCGGTGGTGGAGCTGGCGAGCGCAATCACATGGGTCTTCCGCGTGCCCACGAGTCGGGTGAAGGCGCTGACCATCACCCACGCGCCGCGCACGTGGTGAAGCTCAGTTCCCATGAAGCGCGGGCTCACGTTGAGCGCCCAGCTCGGCGCGCCGTCGGCCTGTGAGTTCACGAACGTCGGCACCGAAAGTTCGCGCCAGCCGTTAAAGAGCGTCTTCGACTGCTTCACGCGCTGCCCGGGCTGGGTGCCGAGGGAATAGAAGAGCCCGTCGGGGCCGCGCACCACGTTGGGTCCGCCCCACCCTGGCAGGTCAGGGGCCACCGGGTTGTCGTACCGGGCCGGCGGCGGAGGCGGCGCGCAGGCCCCGCCCGCACACGCGTTGGCCTGGCACCCGCAGGTGAACGCGGCGCACGCCGTTCGCGCGGCATCGGTGCAGCTGTCGGTGCGCCGCACGCACGAACCGCCGGAGCAGAGGTTGTTGAGGCAGCCGCAGCCGCTGGCGGCGCAGCTGTCCCGCTGGGCGGCCGAGCACCCGTCGTAGGTCATCGCGCAGGAGCCGCCCGAGCACAGGCCGTTCAAGCAGCCGCACTTGAAGGCCCCACACGCCGCCTGCTCCGCCGACGTGCACCCGGTCAGACTGCTCTCAATCGACACGTCGGGGTCGCCGCCCAGCGCTCCCAGGTCGGCCTCGATGGGGCCGCACGAGACAAGGCTGAATGCGCTCAGAAGGGACAGCCACACAGCACCGCGGGGTTCGGTCTTCATGCGCTTCAGATGAGCAGCGTTCGTGCCACGAAAACGCCCGCCGGAATTCGACGCGTTAGCCCGCTCGGCTCAAAAATCTGACGTGGGGCACGCGCAGCACCTTCGCCCGTTTCCGGTGTTCCATCGCGAGGCTACGCGTGGCACGCGGCGCCCGCGCGCCTGCCTCCTATTTACGACACGTGGACTCCTCGCAGTCCGGTCACCGCGCCCCGCGACGTGCTCAGGGCGGCGCCGCCCCCTCGGCGCGGCCGCGCTCAGCAGCCGGGCCCGGTGAGGAACGAGTTGGGAGAGGTGACCGCGGTCGCAGCACCAGGGCCCAGCACTCGCACTGCCTGCGCTGGGTCCTTCACGTAGTTGGTGTTGTTCTGCACCGTGACGCCGTCGAAGTTGCCGATGCTGATGAGGAAGGTGGTGGCCGAGGTGAAGCACCGCGTCACCGCCGGGCCGTACACGCCGGCCTGGTCCTGGGTGTTGCCGGTGATGGTCACGTTGTGCGCCGACACCACGCCGCTGGCGGGGAGCTGGTGGCCGATGGCGATGCCGAAGTTGGCGCCGGGCGACGCGGTGCCCACCTTGGCCAGCACGTTGTCGCGAATGACGAGGTCGGTGGCGGCCGCGCTGACCAGGTTGAAGCTGAGGAAGCCCAGCGACCCCGCGCCGGTGATGTTCTTCTCGATGGTGAGGTGCTCCCACCCCTCGTTGGGCGAAGGCTCGGAGTCGAACATGTGGCGATTCGCGTCCGACATGTGGTTGCCGGTGATGGTCACGTAGGAGCCGCCGTTGATGGTGATGCCCTGGCGCCCCGAGTGGAACAGCTTGTTGTTCTCGATGGTGATGTGATCGAGGTTCATCGTGTTGGTGGGGTCGACGAGGTACTTGGCCGTCTCGCCGCGCAGGTAGACGAAGTCGCCTCCCACCCACTCGACGTCCACGTGGGTGAGGCGAATGTTCTGCACCAGGTTGCGGCCCGCCACGGCGGGATTGACGTGGTCAACGCTCAAGCCGGGCCAGTTGAAGTACGCCAGGTTTTCGACCTTCTGCACCCAGAACGACACGCCCGTGGAGAGCACGTAGTTCGCGAACGCGCTGTTGGTGGCGCGCCCGTACTGCGTCTCGTCGGTGGCGTTGGGGTTTCCTTCAATCGTGACGTCGGTGGCCCCGGAGATGGAGAAGATGGCGTTCCCCGCGCCCACGCGCCCGACGTTCCACATGGCGACGCAGTTGGCGTAGTCCGTCTGAGACTTGGTGGCCGAGTAACACTGGTCCACCGTGGACCCGTTCAAGTCGAACGTGACGTAGCTCGCGTCGAACGGCGGGAGCACGGTGGTGGGGAACAGCTGGGTGTTCCACACCGCGGACCCGTTGCTGGGCGCCGAGTACCGAAACTGAATGGCGAACCCGAACCAGTAGACGCTGCCCGGTTGCAGGCGAACGGTGACAGGGCTCGCCGCGGTGGGCTGGAGCGTGGCCACCACGTGCGAGAGGAACTGCATCATGCGCAGCGACGACTCGGTGGCGCCGGTGTTGTCCACGCCCCACGTCGAGTCCATCGCCGGCGTGGGAACCATGATGCAGCGCCCGGTGCACACCGAACTGGACCCACCGTCAGCGCGCCCCGCGTCGGTCCGCCCCGCGTCAGCGCCACCCGCGTCGGACTTGCCGCCATCGGGCTGCCCGGCGTCGGTTCGACCGGCGTCGTTCGCTCCGCCATCGCGAGGACCGGCGTCGAGCGTGCCCGCGTCGTGCGGCCCGCCGTCCACCTCGCCGCTGTCGGGGTCGCCCGGTCCCACGCCACTGTCGGGCGGTTCGCCGCCGCCGTCGGGCGCTTGCCCGCTGTCGGGCGGTCCTCCCCCCGGAAGCGCGGGGTCGCCACAGCCGAGCGACAGACCGAGCAGCACCGCACCCAGGAGGCGGGCATGCCGACCGCTGCGCTGACATCTGGGGGTCAGGTGGCGAGGACGCGTCACGCGGGTGAAGTGTAGCCCGCGGCGAAATTCTCTGGCACCTCGCGCGCGCATGAGAGAAATCGGTGCCATGAAATTCACAACCTTGGTGCTCGCCCTGGCCGCTCTCCCCTCGTTCGCCGCCGCCCCCGCGGACGCTCCCGCCGACACCTGCCCGCTGACGAGCGAGCAGGTGGCCAAAGCGACGGGGCAGAAGGTGCAGAAACGCGAGCTTCAGACCGGCCTGTGGGGCGCCACGCAGTGCGTCTTCACCATGGAGTCGGGCACGGTCCAGGTCTCTCGCGTGCTCCCGGTGTTGAAGAAGGTGAAGACCGAAGCGGAGCTGGCCGAGGTCTTCGCCCGCGAGGAGGCTCGTCGAAAGCTGAAGGACTTCTCCGTACCGGCCTACTCCTGTTCGGGCGGCCTCTACGTGGTGCTGCCTGGCGGCGTGTGGCAGGTGCTCGCGCACCGCGGCCCCGGAGCCCCGCTCGACCCGACCAGGGTCGCGCAGGCGCTCATCGCCCTCCAGGCCCGCTGAGACGTTCAGCGCGGAAACACACCCGCGGCGTACAACACCTTGAGTGACGCCAGGGCCCGGTTGAGGGCCTCGGTGAGCACGCCGACCTCGGCGTTGAGCAGGGCGGCGCGCGCATCGGTGAACTCGAGCGAGTTGGCCGCGCCCGCCTTGAAGCTCGCCTCCACGAGGCCCATCTGCTCGCGCGCCAGCGTCACCTGCTCGGTCGCCTTGGCGTAGTTGGCTCGCGCGTTCTCCAGGTCCCACAGCGCCCGGCGCACCTCGTCCTTCGCTTTGAGCTCGGCCGACTCGCGGGTCGCCGTCGTCTCCCGCACCTTCGCCGCAGACTCCCGCAGCTCGGCCTCGCGCAGCCCGCCGTCCCACAGCGTCCACACCAGACTCACGCCCACGTTCCACGAGTCGTACGAGTTGGTGAAGCCCTTGCTGTTGGACAGCTTGTAGGCGGCGTTGAGCCCCACGTTGGGGAGGTACTTGAGCCACACACCGTCGTGCGCGGCGCGGGCCAGCGCCTCACTCTGTTGCGCCGCGCGCACGTCCACCCGGTGCGTCGCGGCTCCTTGAAGCAGCGCCTCCGGGCTCGCGGGCACCTGCGGCTCGGCCGGCGCCGCGAGCTCAAAGGGCGTCTCCCGCCCCAGCATGGTGGCCAACGCGCTCTTCGACGCGCTCAGGGAGTTCTGGGCCCGGAGCACATCGGCCTCGGCCTTGAGGCGGTCGATGCGGGCGCGAACCAGCGCCAGCTTCTGCCCGGAGCCGGCCTCGTACCGCGCCCGCGCGTCGGCTTCATGCGCCCGCGTGCTCTCCAGCAGCTGCTGCTGCACCTCGACGCTCCGCGACCAGGTGGCCGCCGCGAAGTACAGCTGCGCGGTCTGGAAGAGGACCTCGCGCCGGACCGCCGCCGCGTTCGAGCGGGACACGTCTTCGGCCAGCTTCGAGGTGTGAATGGCGCTCCACACCGCCGGCACCAGAAACGGCTGCTGCACCTGGAGCTGCCCGCCGAGTTGGTCGACCACCTGCACCTGACTCTCCACGAACCCGGTCGGGACCATGGCGAGCGTGGTGGCCTTTCCCGGGAGGGCAGCGCTGTCCTGCGGCCACGTCACCCCCACGTCGCGAATGGCGTACCCCGTGGCGAAGGCCAGAGACGCGGCGTTGGAGTTGTGGGTGTAGTTCCCGCCCGCGCTCAGGGTGGGGAACTGCGCCGCCCACGCCTTTCGGTTGAGCAACTCGGCTTGCTCCAGGCGGGCGCGCGCGGCCACCAGGTCGAGGTTGTGCGCGGCCGCTTCCTCCAGCGCCTCATCGAGCGTGAGCGTCGGCGCCTGGGCGAGGAGTGCAGCCACCGTGAAGGCGAGGAGCATGGGCCACCTCACTCGTACCGAAGCGCGTCGATGGGGTTGAGCCGCGCCGCCTTGCGCGCGGGGAAGTACCCAAAGCCCACGCCCACGGCGACGGAGAACAGCACGGCGATGGTGGTCATGGTGACGTCGACCGTGAACGGGAGATGAAGCGCGCGCGCGGTGACCCATGAGCCGGACAACCCCAGCGCCACGCCGATCAACCCGCCCATCACCGAGAGCACCACCGCCTCGACGAGGAACTGCATCAGCACGTCCTGCTCCAGGGCGCCGATGGCGAGGCGAACGCCGATTTCGCGCGTTCGCTCCGTCACCGAGACCAGCATGATGTTCATGATGCCGATGCCGCCCACCAGCAGGCTCACGGCGGCAATGGCGCTGAGCAGCGTGGTGAGAATTCCGGTGGTGCTCTCCACCAGGGTCTGAATCTCCTTCACGTCGCGCACCACGAAGTTGTTGTCTTCGTTCTCCGTCAGGCCGCGCCGCTGCCGCATCAAGGCCTCGATGTCGCGCGCCACGTCCACCGTCGGCCGCACGTCGCCCACACTGACCGAGATGGCCGCCACGTCATCCGTGCCCGCCACGCGGCGCTGAAACAACTTGAGCGGCACCAACACCAGGTCGTCCTGGTCATCGCCGAAGGTGGACTGCCCTTTGGAGGCGAGAATGCCCACCACTTCACACGCCACCTTCCCCACGCGCAGGGAGGCGCCCAGCGCGTCCTGGCCGCCGAACAGCTCGTCCTTCACCGTCTTGCCCAACACGCACACCGGCGCGCCGCTGCGCTGCTCCAGGTCGCTGAAGATGCGCCCTTCGGCCACCGCCCAGTCGCGCACCACGAACCAGCCGTTGCTGGAGCCGGTGAGCGCGGTGTGCCAATTGCGATTGCCCGCCACCGCCAGCACGCTGCGCCCCACTGTGGGCGCCACCGCGTTGAGGCCGGGCACGCCGTCGGCGATCGCGTTGGCGTCGTCGAGCTTGAAGGGGACGATGGTGGAGACCGGCCCCGAGCCGCCGTGGCGCGCTTCGCCCGGCGCGACGATGAGCATGTTGCGCCCCAGCCTGGCGATGTCGGAGGTCACCTTCACCGTGGTGCCCTGTCCCAGCGTCACCATGGCGATGACGGCCGCCACGCCAATCACCACCCCCAGCGCGGTCAGCACCGAGCGCAGCCCGTTGCGCCGAATGTGCGAGAAGGCCATGGCGATGGTGTTCCAGATCATGCGGCCACCCCCGGCTGCGCCTCATCAGACACCACGCGCCCATCTTTGAACCGCACCAACCGCCCGGCGTACGCGGCCATGTCGGGCTCGTGCGTGACCATCACGATGGTGAGGCCCCGCTCCCGGTTGAGCTTGCGGAGCAACTGCATGATGCCCACGCTGGTGGTGGAGTCGAGGTTGCCCGTCGGCTCGTCAGCCAGGACCAACGACGGGTGCGTCACCAGGGCCCGCGCCAGGGCCACGCGCTGCTGCTGGCCG
>CAZFXD010000034.1:0-25340 GCA_964522795.1 uncultured Myxococcaceae bacterium | reverse complement strand
ATTTCGGCGCCCAGTGACTTCAGCGTCTCAATCAACACCGCCGTCTCAATCGTTATGTGCAGGCAGCCCGCGATGCGCGCGCCCTTGAGCGGCTGCTTGCCCTTGTATTCGGCGCGCAGCGACATCAGGCCGGGCATCTCCTTCTCGGCCATGGCGATTTCTTTTCGGCCCCACTCGGCGAGCGAGATGTCTTTGACTTTGTAGGCGGGGAATTCAGTTCGGTGGTCCATGTGTGTGCGTCCTTTCAAGAAACAACGGGAGGTGAAGCTTTTCTGGCGACCCACGCGTGCCAGGTGAGTGCTGCGTCCGGGCCGTGTGCGTGGAACATCGGCGGAATGGGAAGGTCGGTGACGAGCTGCAGGCCGGCCGAGGTGCAGAACCCGCGGACGTCATCCACCGGGAAGCCGAGCCACACGTCGCCGTGGGCGGTGCGCATCTGCTCGTCGTCGTGCCGCAGGTAGTCGAGCACTACCAGGTGGCCGCCCTTGCGGAGCAGGCGCGCGAAGGACTCCACCGCGCTCGCCGGCCTGGAGGCGTGGTGCAGGGTGCGGCCCGCGAACACCACGTCGGCGCCGCCCGCGCTGTCCACGCGCTGCAAGAGCGCGCCGTCGTCGTACTCGCCGGCGAACAAGCTCACGTTGTGAAACCCGCGCGAGGCCACCCGGTCCGACAGGCGCGCCAGCTGCGCCCGGCTCCGGTCCACCGCGATGACCCGCGTGAAGAGCGGCGCCAACACGTCGAGCAACAGGCCGTCTCCCGCGCCCACGTCAACGGCGAGCGCGCGCGAGGGAATGAGCGGCGCCAGCGCCAGCAGGTGCGCGAGGTGCGACGGCGTCGCGGGCAGCTCGGCCGCGGGCGGTGCGTCCTCAAAGTGAGAGCGGCCCTTGTCTTCACGCCGCGCCACCACGCCCGGCAGTCGCGCCAGGCTCCCGTCGTCGAGGCAGTAGGTGCGCCCCAGGCTCAAGGCGTCGGCCACCACCGAGTCGTTCGCCAGCTGGGGCCGCAGGTGCAGCCACGTGCGCGTCCCGTCGCGCCGCGCGTCGAGCAAGCCCGCGTCGCGAAGCGGGGCCGCCTTGCGGCTCACCTGGGGCTGGCTGTCCTTGAGCAGCTCCGCCAGCTCGCCCACCGAGACCTCCTCCTCAGCGCACAAGGCGAGGATCCGAAGGCGGTCTTCGTCTGAAAACAGTCGGAAAAGCGATAGTTTATCGACTTTCGACGCAGCAGAAGTCTCGGAACGGGCTCGGGCCACGCCTTAATTATTCATATTTGTGAATCTATGTAAATAGCGAGCGGACGTCTGGGGGCCTGATTTTGAGCCACATGTCCCACTTATTCCGCTTTGCGCGGAAAGTAGCGCAACGCATCGGCGGGCCGCCCGACAAACCGGCATCACTCACGCAGCATGGCGGCGGCGGGATGGAGGGAGTGGGTGATGAAGGGCCGGCGGGGGAAGGCGGGTCGCGTGTTCTGGAGGGGGGACGCGACTTCGCCGGGCCGGGCAGGGACGCGACGTGTTTTCTGGGAGGGGGACGCGTCGCGTGGCAGTTCGCAGGGCTGGTCTTCGTTAGAAGTTCCTGGGAGGGGAGCGAAGACCAGCCCGGCATTGCCGACGTGCAACGAGCCAGGACGGGGCGTAGTTTCGCCCGCGTGAGCTCGCCGAGAATTCCGGTTCGCTGGTGTGTCGCGCTGATGTCGTTGGGGGCCTTTGGCGCCTGCCGGCCCGCGGCGTTGTCTCCCGTTCGGTTTCGAACGCTAGCGCCTTCGACGGCCTTCGAGCGCGCGGTCGCTTCCGTGCAGACGGTCTGCGGCGGTGTGCATCGCGCCGATGAGAAGGCGGGGAAGATTGTCTCAGACTGGTGGGACGCCGACTTCGGCCAGGGCATTCCGCCCAGATTCATCTACGTGCGGTACCTCGTCTCGGTCGTTCCCAATCGGGCCGATGACTCGGCCGATGTTCGAGTGGAGCCTCAGGCGGTGCTCTGCCCGCTGTGGGCCTCGAAGGAGGCCGACAAACGCGTGAGCGACTGTGGTCCGCTGGAGAGCCAGTTCGGTGCGGTGGTTCCGTCGTCGGTGTACGAGCATCACGCGCGGGTGACGCGCTCGATTGAGGAAGACGTGTTTCGCCGCGAGTGATGCCGGGGCCTCGCGCTCCACGCCGCCCGGCGTTAGAGAACCACCTGATGCATGTGATCCTGTTCGACGGCGTCTGTGGCCTGTGTGACCGCCTCGTCTCGTTCGTCATCGACCACGACACCTCCAGGTCGTTTCGCTTCGCCGCCCTCCAGAGCGCGTTCGCGACCGAAGCGCTCGCCAGGCACCGACGACACCCGCGCGACCTCAACACGCTCTTCGTCTTGTGCGACTTCGGCACGCCCCGGGAGCGTGTGCTGCTGAAATCCGACGGCGCTCTCTTGGTGTTGCGCGAGCTGGGCGGGGTGTGGCGCGCGATGGCCCTGTGGTCGTGGGTCCCCCGGCCCATTCGCGACGCGGTGTACGACCTGGTCGCGGTCACGCGATACCGACTCTTCGGCCGACGCGATGCGTGCCGCGTTCCGACGGTTGAAGAACGCGAGCTGTTTCTCGATGCCACCGCGGGAGCGCCATGACGAGCGACGCGTGGAACCCGGCTCAATACGAGCGCTTCCAGCAGGAACGCGAGCAGCCCTTCTACGACCTGCTGGCGTTGGTGGAACCTCGCTCCATCGAAGCGGCCGTCGACCTCGGGTGTGGCACGGGGGCGCTCACCAAGGTGCTGCACCAGGAGCGCCGGGTGAAGGCGACCCTGGGCATCGACTCGTCGCCCGCCATGTTGGCCAGGGCCAAGGCGCTCCGAACGGCTGGCCTCCGGTTCGAGCTGGGAGACCTGGCGACGTTCGAGGCGCCCGATGGCGTGGACCTCATCTTCTCCAACGCCGCGCTGCAGTGGGTTGGCTCGCATGAGACGCTCCTCCCGCGACTGTGGCGCTCGCTGCGTCGGGGGGGCCAATTGGCCGTTCAGGTCCCCGCCAACCACGACCACCCGGCGCATCTCATCGCCGCCGACGTGGCGTCGGCGCCGGAGTTTCGCGAGGCGTTCAGCTCGCCCCCCCGCCTCTCTTCCGTCGAGTCCGCGCCGTGGTACGCGCGGGCGCTGCACGGCCTGGGGGCCGAAGCAGTTCAGGTGCGGGTGCAGGTCTACACCCACGAACTGCCGGGCCCTGACGCCGTGGTGGAGTGGATGAAGGGAACGACCCTCACCGCCTGGCAACAGGTGCTCCCGCCGGCGACGTTTGAGCGGTTCGTCGAGCGCTATCGCCAGGCGTTTCTTGTGCAGGCGGGCGCCCAGCGCCCCTACCTGTTCACCTTCAAGCGGCTGCTGTTCTCGGCGCGCAAGCCGCACACCGCCGCTACTTCGCCTCGGCCTCCACGCCGGTGACGAGCTCGTCGACCAGGGCGTAGTAGGCCTCCTGGGTGAGGGGCTTGAGGTACATGAGCGTGGGCGGCACGTGAGACGCCTGGGGTGACGGGTCGGAAGAGAACTTCTCGTCGCTCGTGCGGGCGGACAGGCCGGCGAGCAGGAAGGGGACGAAGACGAGCAGCATGCCGCAGGCGGCCGCGGTCAAAGGCTTCATGGTCGACACCCGCGTCAGATGTCGTCCGAGCCCGAAGCCCCCGAGGAACACCACCGCGCCCCCGAGCGCCACCATCGCGCCGGCGCCAGCGCCCAGGTGGTAGTCGAGGATGTCTTTGGTGAGCTCGTACACCCACAAGAGCGTCATCATCGAACACGCGATGACCAGGTGCGCGGCAAAGCGGAACCGGCCCCGCAACAGGCGCCCGAGCAGGGCCCAGGTGAAGGCCCACCCCACCACGGCGACCAGGGTGGGAACGACCGCCGCTTCCATGACCCGGCTGAAGGTCGCGGCGTTGAGCTGGCTCGCCTGCCAGGCGGCCGCCGAGAGCAGGAGCGTCGCGCTCAGCGCGAGGGCCGCGATGGGGCGGCGCTCCAACGGAGAATGGAGTGACATGGCCGCCGTCTTGGGGGCCGGCTCGGCCTGCAACACGAAGCGCACGTCGGCTTCGCCCAGTCGAACGACCGTCCCGTGGTCGATGTCCACCGCCAGCAGGCGACGGCCGTTGAGCCACAGGCCGTTCTTGCTCTCGGCGTCGGTGAGCGTCAGCTCGCCCACCGAATCGGCCTCGAGAAACGCGTGTTCCGACGAGACCGAGGGGTCGTCCACCACGACGTCGCAGTGGGCGGCGCGGCCGAACGAGGCGGGCAGCTCCGCCAGCCGAACCCGCTGAATGACCCGACCCCGCGGATCAATCAATTCGACGACGATCGCGTCCACGTGAAGTCTCCCAGGTACTTCTTCAAGATGGCCGTGGCGTTCTGCTTCGAGAACGCTGAGAGGACGAGCTCACTCACCAGCACGTGGTCGTCGGCCGCGGCGGATGCCATGCGCACGGTCATGTCGAACAGCCCGTGAAAGCGCTTCACCGCCCGGAAGCAGGTGGCGAGGGTCCAGGGAATGCCCTTGAGCACCACGGTGTCCGTTCGACAGTGGTAGCGCCCCACGTCCTCTTCGTTGGCGTTCAAGGTGTCGACGAGGCCGGTCTTCAATAGCCCGCGGGCGGAGCGATAGATGGCGAGCGACGACGCCCCTTCTTTGGTCATCACCTGGTGCTCCCACGACACCGATGACGCCTGGTAGTTGCGATGGAGGAAGACGGCGTCGTTCGACAACCCCGCGGTGTAGTGCGTGGCGCTGTACCGACGGTCTTCCTCGGCGTTCTTGGTGGTGGCCCACGTCTTCAACTGCGGAATCCACTGCCCCGGCGCGTGCCAGGCGCCCAACGACGCCGGCTCGGCAGACGACGCCAAGAGGGCCTCCGACATCACCTGTTGCCGCGCCACCAACTGCGCCTCGATGTCGAGCAGCAGCTCGGCCGGCTGCTTCGCCGAGCGGCCCTTCTTGAGCAGTTCATCGGCGAAGCGAGCGGGCACGAGCAGGCCGATGCCGTTGCCCCCGGTCTGCACGTTGACGCCCACCACGTTTCCGGCCGCGTCGACGGCCGGCCCCCCGCTCATGCCGCCGTTGATGGAGCCGGAGAAGTGAATGAGCGGAGAAAATCGGTTCTCCATTTCGCCGTTGATGGTGCCCGGCACCACCGACTTGCCGAGGTCGTGCGGGTTTCCCACCGAGAAGGCACGCGTGCCCTTGCCGGGCTCGACGGCGACGAAGGTGAGCGGCGCATTCTTCGGCGGTTTGGCCTTGAGGAGGGCGAGGTCGTGCACCACGTCGACGGCGACCACGTCGACGGACTCATCTCCCGCAGACGTCTCCAGGACGCTGCTCGACGTCTGTGGCTGGAAGACGGTGTCGGCCACCACGTGGAAGTTGGTGATGAGGAAACCGTCGCTCGACACGTAGAAGCCGCTCCCAAAGGACGATTTGGACGAAGTCTTCTTGTCGATCTCCTTCACCTCGACGACCGAGCCGCCGACCCGCTCCATCACCGCAGTCGCTTCGGTGCCCTCGTCGGCAGCCGCGCACAACAGCAACGCGAGTCGAATCAACACCCCGGTATCGAATCAGGGCTTTCGCTCGCTGTCGACCTCGCCAACGCGCCGCCGGTCAGCTGAGCCCGCCGGTACCACCCGAGTTGACGCTGTCGGAGGGCGTCCCACCGCCCGTGGTGGACGTGCCCGCCGGGTCGCCGCTCGTCCCGCCGCTGGTTCCACCGCTGCCGGAAGGCGTGGTGGTCCCGCCGGAGGTGCCCGAGGTGCTGCCGCCGTTCGGGTCCGTGCCGCTCGGGTCAATCTTGGCTCCATCGAAGGGGTTGGTGCCGCCGGTGCTCACGCCGCCGGAGGGGTTGGTGCCAGTGCCTTCGGTGATGCCGCCTGAGCCGCCCGAGCCGCCCGAGCCGTTGCCGTCGCCGCCGCCCGAGCTGCTGCCCGAGCCGCCACCGGAGCTGCTGCCTGAGCCGCCGCCCGAACCGCCGCCGGGCGTGGGGTGATTCTCACCGAAGTACACCGGCTCATCCGGACGTCGGCACGTGTCGATGTCCGGCTGGGCCGGCGCGGCGTGGCCGATTTCCAGGCGCCCCGTACCGACCAGCGACTTGACGAAGAGCGAGCCTTTGATGTGCGTGCTGCCCGTCAGCTGCATGTCGGCCGTGGGCGCATAAATCATCGCCGTCATGTCCTGGCGGCCGGTGAGGTCGAACGAGACCGGGTTGGCGCCGCCGATGTAGAGACGCACGGCGCCGAGGTCGGCCTCGCGGCCCACGTTGAAGCGGCCGACCTTGCGAACGTCGCCGCGGACGTAGACGTCGAGCGTCGAGCCGGGGCCCACCTTGAACTGATCGAGCCCCACCGCGTCGAGGGAGCCGTCGATGAAGAGCGCCACCGCGCCATCGATGGTCAGGTCCAGCCGACCCACCTTCGACACGTCGCCCAGAATGTAGCGACCGGTCTTGAGCGTCATGGCGGCGGAGCCGTTGCTGGTGAACTTCGCACCCAGGTTGGTCGCGTTCTGACGGGCCTGCGCGAACGCGTTCTCGAAGTTGAGGCGCGCCTTGTCGGTGCAATCGCACGGCAGGCCCTTGGGGGCGGAGTACATGTTTGGCGCGGGCAACCGGGTGGAGCCGCAGAAGTTCATCGAGCCCGCGACGGCGAGCTGACCGCCGACGTCGATGCGGCCCACGTGATCGAGGTTGCCGCCCACGAACAGATTCTTCCCGACCTCGAGGCGCCCGGCGCCCGAGATGTCCTTGGTCGAGAGCATGGAGTCGCGCACGGTCAGGTGACCCGTGCCGGTGGCGCCCATGTACGCGACCAGGGTGCCGCCCACGTCGTGGTGCCCGGTGATGTCGAGCGAGCCGTTGACGCCGACGTTCGCGGCGGTGTTGTCGAGAGGCGCGGCGAAGATGCCCGAGCCCGTCAGCTTCACGTCTTCACAGGCGCAGAGCGCCCCCCCGAACACCATCGGCGCCGGGGTGGCCGGGCAGACCGGCAGCAAGGCGCGCTGCGCGGCGGTCAGTTTTGAGCCGGGTGGGACTCCCATGTTGGCGCCGCACGAGGTGGCGATGCCGGCGGCCGCTGCGATGACGATGCTCACGAGTCGTTTCATGGAATGCCTCCGAACCCCTCTGAAGCACGAGGCATGCCCAGGCGGTCCGTGCGCGACTTTCAGACAGTTGCGGGCGCGGCCCCCCACGGCTGAGCACAGCAGTGAACAGAGAGGTGGAGCACCAACCCGCGCATGAGCACGGATGATCTCACCGCTCCTGGGCGATCACTGACTCCTCCACGCAACAACGCGGGCCCGCCCGAACGCGCTCCGCCGGGCGCAGCTCAGCTCAGGGCTGGTAGCAGTTGCTGATGACCGTGGTGTTCCGCGTGGCGAGCGCGTTCTGACCGAAGCGCGTGCCCACGTCCTGGTACGGGTTGGCGCTGCAAGCCCCCGTGCCGCCGCGTGCGCTGGCGCCGGTGGCCGTGGCGTTCACCCGCCCGCCGTCCGGCGAGTTGGTGCACACCGAGGTTCCGAACGTGTTGCCTCTCGCCTGCAGGAACTGAGACGCGCCGGCGCTGAGCCCGAAGCACAACCCCGACAACTGGTTGCCGGGGTAGAACGTTGAGGGCATCTGCAGGGTGTTTCGACCCGCGTCGGCCCCGGTGTCCGTGCCGAGGTCGATGCCGGCCACGTTGTGGTACGCGACCGCGCCCAGCAACCCGCTCGCCACGTAGACGCCCGAGTTCTTGTTTCCGAGCGCCACGTTGGAGCGAAGAACCGCCGAAGAGCCCGCCAGCACGCCGATGCCACTGCCGGTGGCGGGCGCGGCGGTGGTCAAGGTGTTGCGCGTTCCCGTGGCCAGGAGGCCGGTGATGGTGTTGGTCGGCCAGAAGCCGCCGTCCGGGTTCGGTGCCTGCGCGATAATCAGACCGAAGTTGCCGTTGTCGCGGGCGGCGATTTGAGCGCTCGAGCCACCGTCGGCGAAGATCTGGGGCTTGGTGCCGAACAGGTTGATGTACGCGTTGTCCTGAACGCGAATGCCGATGGAGCCGTTCTCGCTGAAGGTCGAGGGGTCCGCGCCGCCGTTGATGGTGGCGTGGCTGGTGTTCTGAACCAGCAATCCGATGCCGTTCACGGTCCCCGCGCCGTTGCGGTCGGCATGCACCCCGTCGTTGATGGTCACGTTGCCGGAGAAGATGCCGGTGTTGCGCACGAGGATACCGGCCTGGGTGAATCCCGACACGGTGACGTGATCGACGACCGTGGCCACGTTCGACGGTGCCTGCACGATGATGCCCACCGCACCGCCACCGTCCTGCCCGTCGATGTTCAAGCGGGTGATGCGCGTGTTCGCAGCCATGATGAACCCGCTCTTGGTGGCGGCTCCGACCTGCGCCGTGAAGTAGTTGGTACCGGCGTCGAGGGCGCTGGTGAGCGTGACGAATCGCGGCAAGGTGATGGGGAACACTTCGCCCGCGTCGCCGCGCCAGGTGAGGTTGCCCATCACGTAGACCGTCACGCCGGAGTCTGGCGCCAGGGCGTTGATGTACGACATCGCCTTCGAGGCGGTGCGGAATGGGCAGTTGGACGAACCCGTGGCGGTCGTGTCGTTCCCGAGCACGGGGTTGACCAGGTACACGCCAGCGTCGGGGATGATGCACGCCGTGCACACGTTGTTGGCGCAGGTTTCGCCCGAGCCGCACTGCGCGTTGGTGCAGCAATTTCCGACGAGGCACCCCTTGCCGGCATCAGCCGCGTAGCCGGGGCAGCAGACGTCAGAGTTGTTCACCACGCACACGGAGCCGGCGTCGTACGCCCCGCAGGAGTTCGACACGCACTTCCCGTTCGACAAGTCGCACATCATGTTCGGCCCGACCTGGCCGCACTGCACGTCGTTCTGACAGGGGCTGCACACGTTTGGCGTGGAGAGACCGCAAATCTGCCCGCCGCAGTCGTTGCTGTTGCGGCAGGACCCGGGCACGCAGATGCCTGAGACGCACAGCGAAGGCGCGCCGGCGGCCGTGGTGCAGGCCGAGTCGTCGGTGGTGTCGACACAGGCCGAGCACACGTTCGACTTGCACAGACCGGCGCCCGCGGGCGTCGTGCACGACGTGCCGTCAGCCAGGGAGGCGCACTCGTCGACGCTGGCGTCCATGTCGCCGCCGCCGCCGGAGCCACCCGCGCCGCCGCCGGTATCTCCACCGCCGCCCGCGCCACCTGAACCACCCGAACCTCCGGCGCCGCCAGCGTCGCCGCCGCCCGCGCCGCCCGAACCTCCTGTGCCACCGCCGCCCGCGGAACCACCGCTCCCGCCGCCGCCGTCGTTGCCGCCGGGCGCAGCGCCGCAGCCCACCAGCGCCAACGTCGCCACACACACCAGAATGGTTCGATACGCGCGCATCAGATCACCCTTGCCCGTTCAGAATTGCCCGAAACCCCGCGCGGGACTCTCTCACAGGGGGCCTGCTTTCGAGAGAAAAATGCCCGGTTTTCCCACCCGGTCGTCGGCTGAATCTGACGCATCTGCTAACACAGGGTCCGTGCCGAAAATCGCCTTCATGGGAACGCCTGAATTCGCCGTCCCCGGCCTGCGCGCGTGCTGCGAGCTGGGCGAGGTGGTGGTGGTGGTGACCCAGCCCGACAAGCCGCGGGGCCGCGGCCAGGAAGTATCCGTCTCGCCGGTGAAGGCCGAGGCGCTGGCGCGCGGAATCCCCGTGCTCCAGCCCGAGAAGATTCGCGGCACCAACTTCGCTGAGGAGCTCCGCCGCTACGCCCCCGATGTCTCCGTGGTCATCGCCTACGGGAAGATTCTCCCCGCCGACGTGCTCGAGGTGCCGCCCCATGGCTCGGTCAACGCGCACGCCTCGCTGCTCCCCCGGTTCCGTGGCGCGGCGCCCATTCAGTGGGCCATCGCCTCGGGGGACGCCTCGACCGGCGTGTGCCTGATGAAGATGGACGTGGGCATGGACACGGGCCCCGTCTTCGCGCGAGAGGAGCTGCCCATCGCGCCGACGGAGACCGGGGCGAGCCTGCACGACGCCTTGTCGAAGCTGAGCGCCGACATGCTGCGCCGCCATTTGAAGCCCTACCTTGAAGGCCAACGCCCGTTGGTGCCTCAGCCGTCCGAGGGTGCGGTTCCCGCGCCGATGATTCGAAAAGAAGACGGGGCTTTGGACTTCAGCCGGCCCGCGGTGGTGCTGGAGCGTCGCCTGCGCGCGTTCACCCCGTGGCCCGGGGCTTTTACCCAGCTGGACGGCAAGCGCCTCCGCGTGCTGCAGGCGCGCGTGGGCGAGGGGGCCGGCCACGCGGGCACTGTGCTTCGCGCCGACGCCACCGGCGTCGAAGTGGCGTGCGGGGAGGGGAGCCTCGTGCTGCTCGAGCTGCAGCTCGAGGGGAAGAAGGCGCTCGGGGTCCGCGAGTTCCTCCTCGGCACTCCCATTCGTGAAGGCGCAACTTTGAGCCGGCCAGAAGCGCGCTAGGTTCCTGCCATGGCTCGCCGCGCGCTCTTGCTCCTCGGTCCGAACCTGAAGCTGCTCGGGTTGGGAAAGAAGTCGTTCGAAGAAGGCACCGCGGTGCTCCAGGCCCGGGCCGTGGCCCTCGACGTGACGCTCCGCATCTTTCAGTCCAACGCCGAAGGCGAGCTGCTCGACACCTTGTTCGAGCAGCGGGAGTGGGCCGACGCCCTGTTGTTGGACCTCGGCATTCTCTCGCCCCGCGCCGAAGCGGTGGCCGAAGCCGTCAAGGCGCTGGGAACGTTCGCGGTCGAAATTGACCCCACGGGCAAACGCACGCGCTCCGCGCTGAAAGGCGCGGTCAAGAAGACCTGGGGCGGTGATGGGTTTTCGGCGTACCTGAAAGCGCTGGAGTCGTTGGTCCCCAGGTCGGTGGTGGAGCAGGCCCGCCGAGTTGAAGACAAGCGCGGCAAGTCGATTGGTCCCGCGGCGCGGCCTCGCGATGTGCAGATGACCGAGCCGTTCGTGGAGCGCACGGAATCACAGCCCACGCTGCCGCTGGTGGCGGGTGGGAAGACGATTGGGCGCAAGCCCACCCACCCCGACCTGCCCCGGGTGGTGGCCGCGCGAGGCATGGTCTCTCGCGGCGACTCCTCCATGGTGTCGGGGGCCCTGTCGCGCGCGGCGGTGCGAGAAAAGATTGCCGAGCGCCTCCGCGGTGCGCTCACCGCTCCGCAGTTGTCCACCTGGGCGCGCGCCCGGTGGAACGAGATTCAGAAGAACGCTCCCACCGAGACCGGGCAGCGCGACCTCATCGAAGAGACGCTCCAGGTGCTCATCACCGGCGGGCTGCCGGGCACCTTCATCACCGATGACCGGTTGATTGAGCTGATGGCGCGCCTCGATTCATGAGCAAGCCACGCGCCCCACTGAAGACCGCTCGCGGCCTCGCCATTTCGGTGCTCGCCCGCGTGCGCGCCACGGACGCGTACTTGAACACCGTGCTGGACGCCGAGCTCGATGCCCACCCGCTGCCTGATTCGCGCGACGCCGCGCTGGTGACGGAGCTCTGCTACGGCGTCGCTCGCCGGCAGCTACAACTCGACGCTGCCCTGGAGACGCTGGCGGATCGCCCGCTGATAAAGATTGAAGACGCCGTACTGGCCGCGCTTCGACTGGGGGCCTACCAGCTCTTCTTCACCCGAATTCCCAAGCACGCGGCGGTGTCGGACACCATCGAAGCGTTGAAGAGCGTCGGCCTCGCGAGAGCCTCCGGGTTCGTCAACGCCATGCTCCGCTCGCTCTCGCGCATGGAGACGTTGCCGGGCGCGCCCACCGACCCGGAGGCGAAGCTGGCCTGGGAGACGAGCCACCCGCGCTGGTTGGTGGCCCGGTGGGTGCGTCGCTACGGCGCCGAGCGGGCGCGGGCCATGCTGGAGGCCAACAACGTCGCGCCGCCGGTGGTGATTCGGGCGAACTCGGGTCGGAATTCGCGCGCGGAGCTCCTCGCGCTCTTCGAAGAAGCCGGGGTGAAGGGGCGGCCGACCCACGCGGCGCCCCAGGGCGTGGTGCTGGATCACCCGGGCCGCATCGAAGATCTCGTCGGCTTCGACGACGGGCTGTTTCAAGTGCAGGACGAAGCGGCGCAGCTGGTCACGGTGTTCGCCGAGGTTCCCGCCGAGGCTCGGGTCCTCGACGCCTGCGCCGCACCCGGCGGCAAGAGCTGTCATCTGGCCGAAACGGCCACCGTGGTCTCACTCGACACCCATCGCCACCGCCTGGCCAAGCTCGTCTCGGAGTCGAAGCGCCTCGGGTTGGAGAAGCGCATCACCCTCCACACCTGCGACGTCTCGAAGAAGCTCCCCGAGTCGCTGGGGGAGTTCGACGCCGTCTTGCTGGACGCGCCCTGCACGGGCCTCGGCACGCTGCGCCGCCACCCGGAGATCCGCTTTCGGCGCACCGAGAAGGACGTGGTGGAGATCGCCAGGCTGCAGCGCGCCATGCTCGAGTCCTGCGCGGCGGTGGTGAAGCCCGGAGGACTGCTCGTCTACGCAGTGTGCAGCACCGAGCCTGAAGAGGGGGTTGATCAGGTGGAGATGTTCCTCCGCAGCCACCCGGACTTCACCACCGAGCCTCCCGCGGTGTCGTCGACCGCCGGCTTTCCGCTCTGGCAGGGCCACCTGCGCACGCTGCCCGGGCCCGAAGGGTGGGACGGCTTCTTCGGCGCGCGCCTTCGCCGCATGTACTGAGCCCGGCGCTCCCGCACTCTCTCCTCGCCAGGAACGCGGGCCTGCCATATGCCCGCGCGCCTCGAAGGAGACACCACCATGTTCGCCCCCTACTGTCTGGTCCTCGCGCTCTCGGCGGCCCCCACCGCGCCCGCGGCCAAACCGCACCCCTACGCCATCTCGGACCAGGTGATGTTGACGCGCCTGCAGGCCTTCGACGTGACCAGGGACGGCAGCCGGGTGGTGATGCAGCTGCGCGCGACGGACCTGGAGGCCAACAAAGGCCGCACCGATCTGTTCATCGCCAACGGCGACGGCACCAACTTTCGACAGCTCACCTGGCACCCCGACGGCGACACCGACCCGGCGTTCGCCCCCGACGGCAAGAGCATCTTCTTCCTCTCCTCCCGCGGAGGAACGTCGCAGGTGTTTCGCCTCTCCTTCGAGGGTGGTGAGCCGGTGCCGGTCACCAACTCGCCCATCGACGTGGACAGCTTCGTCATCTCGCGCGACGGCACACAGGTGGCGTTCTCCGCCGCCACGTTCCCCGAGTGCGACACGCTGGAGTGCACCCGGAAGAAGCAGGAGGAGCGGGCCAAATCGAAAGCGTCGGGGAAGGTGTTTGACCAGCTCTTCGTCCGCCACTGGGACACCTGGAAAGACGGCACCCGGGCCCACATCTTCGTGCAGCCGGTGGCGGGCGGCCCGGCGGTCGACGTCACGCGGGGCATGAAGGCCGACGCCCCCACCAAGCCCTTCGGTGGGAGCGAGGAGTTCACCTTCACGCCCGATGGCAAGTCGATTGTCTTCGCCGCGCGCGATGTGGGCCGGGAGGAAGCGTGGTCCACCGACGTGGACCTCTTCGTCGCGCCGGTCACGGGAGCGACTCCGCCTCGGAAGTTGACCACCTCGAACCGCGCCACCGACACGCTCCCGGTCTTTTCTCCAGACGGGAAGACGCTCGCGTACACGGCCATGGCGCGCGCAGGCTACGAGTCGGACAAGCTCACCATCATCGTGAGGCCGTGGCCCGACGGCAAAGACCGGCTCCTCACCCAGGCCTGGGACCGCTCGGCCGACACGCTGGAGTGGAGCGAGGACGGCGCCTCACTCCTCGTCACCACCCACGACGTGGGGCAGCGGGCGCTGTACCGCGTCGACGCCTCGACCGGCGAGGCGAAGGTGCTGGTGGGGCAGGGAACCGTGAAGGACGTGCGCGCCGCGGGCGGTCGAATCTTCTACTCCGCCGAGTCGCTCACCAGCCCCACCGACCTCTATTCGCTGGGCGCTGACGGCGCCGGAGCGCCCCGGCGGCTGACCCAGCTCAACCAGAAGGCCCTGGAGAACGTCACCTTCGGAGCGCCCGAACAGTTCTCCTTTCCCGGCTGGAACAACGAGACTGTCCACGCCTGGGTCTTGAAGCCGGCCAACTTCGACCCGAAGAAGAAATACCCGCTGGCGTTCCTGATTCACGGAGGGCCGCAGGGCTCGTTCGGAAATGATTTTCACTACCGGTGGAATCCGCAGGTGTACGCGGGCGCCGGCTTCGTGGCGGTGATGGTCGATTTTCACGGCTCCACCGGCTACGGCCAGGCGTTCACCGACTCCATTCGCGGAGACTGGGGCGGCAAGCCGCTGGAGGACCTGCAGAAGGGCCTCGCCGCGGCCCTGGCCAGATACCCCTTCATCGACAAGACGAAGATGTGCGCGCTCGGCGCTTCGTACGGCGGGTACATGGTGAACTGGATCGCCGGGCAGATGCCGGACACGTTCAGATGCCTCGTCTCACACGACGGCAACCTCGATGAGCACATGGCGTATTACGACACCGAGGAGCTGTGGTTCCCCGAGTGGGAGCACGGGGGCGTGCCCTGGGAGAAGAAGGAGGGGTACACCAGGCACAACCCCATCGACTTCGTGGCGAAGTGGAAGACGCCGATGTTGGTGGTGCACGGAGGCAAGGACTACCGCGTGGTCGACACCCAGGGGCTCGCCACCTTCACCGCGCTGCAGCGCCGGGGCATCGAGAGTCGGTTGCTCTACTTCCCCGATGAAGGGCACTGGGTGCAGAAGCCCCAGAACTCGGTGCTGTGGCACGACACTGTCCTCGCGTGGCTGAAGGCCCACACGCAGAAGTGACGGACCGGTAATTCGGGCGGATTAGAACGCCGTGCCGCCAGAGCCCGACGACTTGTCGTCGACGTTCTGGCCAGACTCGAACGAGAAGTCGCCCGAGAATTCAGAGATGACGATGGAGCGCATCTTGGCGTTGCTGCCCTGGTCGTCCCAGACGAAGCCCTGACGACCCCACAGGCCTTCCACCATCATCACGTAGCTGACGTTTCCCGAGACGGAGCGCTTCTTCCAGATGCACGCGCGGGCGAGGCGGCCGTAGCCGTGGTCAGGCGTCTCTCCGGGGTTGCCTGTGATGGGCATGCCCTCTTTTGTCGGGATGCAGCGGTCGTCGCCGTTGTCGCGGCCGGCGGCGTTGCAGTAGGTGACCGACAGGAAGTCGTCGCCCGTGATGCGGCGGTCTACCGGGGTCATCGGGGTGTTGGGCAGGCAACTGGGCTCACACGCCGGGTCACCGACCATCGAGGCATCTCGGCACCATGGAGGGTAGACGGTGAGCAGGTTGAGGCGCTGCTGCAGCACGGCGCTGCCGCGGATTCGGCCGATCATCTCTCGGGCGAAGCTGACCGCCCGCCCTTCGATGATTTTGTGATTTCTCGCCGCCACGGTCATGTTGAGGGAGTTCTCCGCGCGTTGGTAGACGGCGGCCGAGGACATGGTCATCACCGCGAGCAGGCCCATCACCACCAGGAGCGTGTAACCGCGTTGTGTTCGTCGAGTGTTCATTGGAGCCTCGTGCCTCAAGGGGCGCTGTTCGCGACGCTTTCAAACTTGACGGTGAACTGTCGCATGGTCACGTAGAGGTCGGTCCGGTAGGCGTGATCAAACGCGCGGATCTCCATCATCTGCTTCTGCCCGTTCGCCGTGAGCGGAATCGACTTCATGTCCTCTGACCCCGAGATGAGGACAAAATCGGCCGAGGCGACGCGCATCGCCGCCGGGGAGACCGTGTCTTCCACGCTGGCGCTGACCATCTGGTACAGGGTGCTGATGTTCGACAGCGGGGGCGAATCGAACCGGATGGAGTAGTTGCAGTGGTCGTTCACGTTGGACGCGCTCGCCAACTGGACGTGTGCGGCATACCGCGCCATGCCGGCGCTCAGCCACCCGGTGTCGGCGTGGCCACCCAAGTTGGGGAAGTTCGTAATCGGCGCCGGATTGAACGGGTTCGCGGCGTCGACCACCTTCGTTGCGACGAACGGCACCTCAGGCTCGAGCGGAAGCGACGGTGCGCCGAGCGGGAGACACGGGCCGCTGTGCGCGTAGCAGTACTCTTGCGGACACGAACCGCTGGGGAGCGGGGTGCCATCGGGGAGCGCGGGAGGGGTGCCCGGCGCTGTGTGGGTCGGAGTCGAGCTGGTGACCATGACCCGCAGCGGGCCCGCCATCAGCGGCGAGAGGTTGCTCAGCCGGTAGCGAATCTGCATGTCGAAGACGCCCTTCGACACCAGCACCGGCGTGCTGAACGCGCCGTAGTTGTCCGCTTCCTGCCGGTACAAGCCCGGGGGCGCGGCCGGGGTGCTGCCGCCGGTGGCGTCCTGGTAAATCATGTAGCGGACGATCTTCTTGAGGAAGTACATGCGCCAGCCGACCGCCGGCACGATGGGGACCATCGGGTCACCCCAGAAGGTGCAGGTTCCTGCGATGGCGGGCATGCGGTCGGGGAGCAGCGGCCACACGACGATGTTGAACGGAGGGCCCAGGTTCACCTGAACGATCATCGCCAGCACGCTCTTGCGGCCGGTGCCGGTCGTGGGGAGGTGATCATTCGGGTCCGCGAGCAACACAATCTGCCCCACCGTGACGTTGCCGTCGTCCGGCATGGCCCACTGGTTGGCCGAGGCCGGGGCCTGGCCTTGCGGGAGCGCGCCAGTGCTGAACTGCAACGTGTAGGGGCTGCCGTTCGGGCCACCACCGGTGCACCCATTAAAGCTGGGGTGGAACTGCGCCGAGCTGATGGTAGCGGCCTGGCCGGCCTGTCCGATGTACGCCTCAATCGCGTCGGTGAAGGCAAACGTTCCATGCAGGGGGTTGGCGTTGTCCACGGGCAGAAAGCTCGGCGCGCTCTGCAGGAACGCGTTCTTGCTGGTGTAGGCGATCGCCCCGGCCGAGCTCGGGCAGACTGATGTGGGCGTGGTCCCCGGGTAGTAGCTGCCGCACAAGGTGGACACAGCGCCAATGGTCGGCGCGAGGCAGACCGGAGGTCGATTGCACAACACGTCCGGGCCGGTCGGGGCTGTGGCGTCGACGATCACCCCGGTCCGCGTCGTGGGGAGCATGGCGTTGCGGGCTCGAATCGCGAAGCGGGGCACTGGCCAGTAGGTTCCCGCGCTCTCCAGGTCTCTCATGATGGCGCTGCTGGCGAGCGACCCGACCACGTTGGCCGCGTTTCGCACGTTCGATTTCGTCTGGAAGTTCGACTGTGCCGCGAAGAACGACGCGCCCGCGAGCACCAGCATCACGCCGATGCCAGACGCGACCATCAGTTCAACGAGCGTAAAACCTCTGGAGTTGGGTTTCATGGGATCCGTGGTGGGAGCGACCTACTGGAGCACGTAGGCCGACTGAACTGCGTAGACCGTGTTCGCCGCGTCGTCTGTTGCGTAGTCGGCGTATCGAACCCGGCAGATAACCTTCAGCGAGGCGTAGTTGATGCTGTCGTACGGAATGTTGGGGACTGGCGATGCTGTGGCCACGTTCGCCATGTCGTCCCAGGGCGGCTGGTTCAGCTGAAAAATGGGTGTGGCTCCAGGCGACCCCGAGGTGTTGATGAGAAAGACGTCGGCGACGAACCGCTTTCCTTCAGCCAGTTGTTTGATCGCGCCACCGTTGTTCGGCACGGCCTCGGCCGCCGTCGCGGTCACCTCGTTCCAGGTGACGTCGACCATCTGGGGCGCGAACAGCGTGTTGGGGCAACCGCTGCCCGGCGCGGGGGCGGGCGTGGCCGAGTAGAGCTGCACGCAGTACCCGTTGGTGCCCAGGGGAGGCGTCGAGTTGGTGCGGGAGTCGCGAAGCCGCGTGTCCAGCGCCACGAGCGAGCCGTAGCCGCGCTCGGCGACCTTCGACACGCAGCGAAGCGCTTCCGACGCCAGCCCGATACGCACCACGCCGATGCTCTCGTTGCGGTCGGTCCTCACCTGAATCGCGACCAACCCAACCGTCCCCAGCGCCAGGACGGCGGAGGAAATGGTGACTTCCAAGAGCGAGAAACCGCGGCGCAGTCTGGAATTGTGTCTCATGGGACTCGAACGTCTCCATCTGAATAGAGAATGATCTGTGAGTACGTGGTGGGGTTCATGGGGTCCGCCATGACCAGGTCGAAGCGGTTCGAGTTTGACCCGAAGTTGTACGGTGTCAGCTGAACGTTCACCCCGCCGTCTGTCGAACCGGTGCAGACGAACGGGCGCAGCAAACTGTCGAACACGATCCGGAAGCTTCCGGTTCCCGGCGGGGTGGTCAGGTCCATCGGGGTGGTGGAGGTCGTCGTCACGTCGGCAGGTCGGCGAAGCGCGGTGGCCGCCGTCTGTTGACCCGTCTGCGTCAGGTAGAACCCGTCGGTCTGCACCAGGGCGGCGCTCGATGGTGCCGCGTACCCAGTGCCGTAGCAGCACGCTGCGATCGGTGAGGCCGTGCAATTCGTAATATCCGTGGCGCTGCTGACAGGGGCCTCGGTGAGCGAATCGGTGAAGGTCATGACGTACTGACCCTGGGGGTCGCTCACGTTGATCTGCACGCCTGCCCATCCTCCGGTGCTGGCCGCCTGGCTCTTGGCGCGGTTGAGCGCCGTGACCAGCGTTCGCGTGTCAGCCCGAACGCGGCTGACCCCGGCCATGGTGGTGTAGCTGTAGGCCGCCATGCCCGCCATCACGGTGGTGATGGCGAGCACGACGACGATTTCAATCATGGTGAAACCGCTTCGTCGCATTACCGGACTCGTTTCCAACCACGCATCTGGAACTGCAGCGCGCCTGGATCAATCTTCGAGCTCCCGAGCGAACCACCCGTACCCTTCTGGATGTTGCCCGAGGCGTCACGCAGACCCTTGGACGTGGTGTAGATGAGGTTGAACTGACCGCCGGAGTAGGTGACCAGGAGGTCGGACGGAATGCCGGCCCCCGGAATCACGCTCTTCGAGACCGAGTTTCCGCTCGCGTCGGTGAGCGCCGCGATGGGCGCGCCGGTGAAGCGGTCGAAGGCGTAGAACACTGCATCACCCGCGACCTCACAGCCGCTTCCGGCAGCGGCCGGGCGGTACGTGGCGAGGAACATCGTCTTGCTCACGTAGGTCGGCTGACTGACCACCTTCTCGTCGATGTCGAAGCTCTTCACCCACAGCGGCTTGCCGGAGCAGACAGCGCCGGCCGCGTTCAAGGCGTTGTCGTTCGTGTCGCGAATGGCGAAGAAGTAGTTCTTCTTCCCGGTGACCGCCGTGGGGTTCAGGGCATCGCCCGTTCCCATGTAGATGGTCTTCACGCGCGACTCGTCTGACGTGGCCAACGGCGTCAGCCAGCTCGGCTGTTTGCTGGCGAGCGGCAACGGCAGCGACACGCCCGTGGGCAGGCCGGTCGTCGCATCCACCACCTGGGTCACCGCGCCCGAGACGTCGAGGCGGCAGTTCGTGTCAGTGGGGTCGAAGAACTTCACCGGCTTCCACTTGTTCATGTCGGTGATGGGGGTATCAACGCCCGACACTTCGTACGAGAACGCCATGCGGCTCATGTTGCCGTTGGTGTCCGAGATGTACGCGTACTTCAGCATCGCCGAGCCGTTGGAGTGCGTCTTGTCCGCGCGGAGAATGGCGGGCGCGGTGGGCAGGTTGTTCTTGGGCGAGGCGACGTACTGAATCTTCCACATACCGGCATCCACGCCTTCGACCGACGGGGCCGGGCTGCTCTGGCCGAAGGTGGTGCCGAGCTTCGCGTCGACCACGAAGAGGCCGTTGCCGGCGTCCGCGCCGGTGGTGTACCCGCCGGGGACGAGCAGGGTCCACCGGTCGCTGCCACCGGACGGGCCCGAGAGCGTGCGGCCAAAGCCGATGTTGCCGTACGTCTTTCCGAGGCCCGGGTGTTTGAACTCCCAGACCGCGGCGTTGTTCGCGGGCACGCCCGTGCTGGTGATGTCGTAGGCCTGGACCGACGACGCGCCTTCGCGGAAGCCCATGAAGAGGTACTGCTTCCAGATGGGCGCCGCGGTGGTGCCGATGTTGAGCGAACCGCCGCCGAACTGGCCGTCGACGCCCCACACGTGGCCCGTGTTCACGCCGGCGATGCTGCTCAGAATCGGCTTCGGCACCATCGCCCAGCGCTCGTCGCCCGCCCAGCTCGGCGTGGCGCCGTACTGTTCGCGGAAGGCGTGGAGCATGCCGCCGTTGGTGCCGGCGAACACGGTCGGCTCGCGCGTGTCGAGGCCGCCGTCGCGGAAGGCGATGAAGTTGGCGCGCTCGATGCCCGCCGGGCTCGCCCACTCATCCGGCACCGCCGACCCGCCCCGCGCGAGCGGGGTGGAGTGGAAGATGTCGGCCAGGCGGGAGACGCGCGTCTGACCCGTGGTGAACGTCTGGGTGAGCGTGTCGTTCCTCATGAAGTTGATGATGGCCTGCGACTGTGCGCTGGTGGTGCTGGTGCTGAAGGCGGTGCGCCAGCGGCCTTCGTTCGCCACCGTGAAGTCCACGAACCCACCGTCGACCTGGCCCTTGATGACGCGCGAGGCCGAGGCCATGGCGTCGAGGTGCACGTCGGCCGCCCACCGAATCGAGGGAGGTGAGGTGGTCATGTTGTACGAGTCGAGATACCCACGCCACTCAGGGTGGTTGGAGATCTTGGTCATGTACCCGACGTACGCCACGTCGCGCGCCGAAGTGAGCACCGGCTTACTGCGGCTGAACTGACCGGCCACGATGGCGTCGAACGCCTCGGTGAAGCTCGCCTTCAGCTGCGCTTCGCTGGCGGCCGACAAGGCCTGACCCGTGAGAGGGAAGTTGCCGATTTTTCCAGAGATGGGGTCGAGCGCCATCTTGCCGACCTTGGCCATTTCGTTGAGGCGGTCGGTGCCGCTAGTCCCCAGTGCGCCAAAGCCGATCACAATCGTCTTCACCTCTTTGGTACGGCCACCCGGGGTGACGAGGTTTCCGAGGCCGATGACGCCCGGGGCGCCAGCGACCGCGGCTTTCTCGTCATCGACGGTCGGTGCAAAGCCGCTGCGAGCGAACGCGTTGTTCTCGTCGCCGTCCGTCATCAAGATGACGTAGTAGGGGCGGCAGGTGTAATCGACGTCGGCGTCAATCAACTGGCCCAGGTACGACGCCGCGCCGCGGAGCGAGCCGTAGAGCGGTGTGTAGTCTTCAGTCGAGTCCTGCACCGCGTCGTTGGTGGGGTCACCGTCGGCCAACCATGACTGGCTCGGCGGGTCTTGAATGCGCAGACCGAACTGGTTCTCTGCCGCTGTGTTGCAGAGGGCGGTCGGGGTGTTCTTGTAGAAGTTGTTCGGGTCAGCACAGCGCCACTTCTGGAGCATGCGGAGGATGAGCGCGTTCTGGTTGGCGACGAGCGGGTCGCTGGTCGCCACCGCGGTGGTGCCGGAGCGAACGGGGGCGAAGCCGAGCGCCGACTTGAACCCGACCGGTTCAGCCGGTGGTGCGGCGGCGGGAATGGTGACGGTGCCGAGCTGGGCCGCGGCCAGCGCAGTCCACGGCGAACCCGGCTCCATGTACTTGGTCAGAACGCCGAGACCGGAGACGGCCTTGGTCAACTTGCCGGGAATGAACTCGGTCTGCGGGTCGAGGCCGGGGTAGTAGATGTTCCCGGTTGGGGCCCAGTAGCCCGCGCGCACATAAGGCTGAGGGTCGGAGCTGGTCTCAGCCAGCTGCTGGCACCAGCCAGGCATGGTCGCGCTGGTGGCGTACGTATGGTACGCCCACGGGTCGCCCGGGCGAGCCACCGCGGGCCAACCGGGTATCGCGGTGCCGCCGTAGTCAGCGGGGTCGCGGTCACCGGCCATACAGCCAGATACCGGTCCCGACGTCTCGTTCTGCTTGGCGGCGAGCACGGAGTACAACCGGCCCGGTTCACCGCTGATGGGCGACTCGACCTGGCGGCGGAACTTCAGGCGACACACGGTGTTCGCTGCGCAGTTTCCTGTGCCGGTGATGTTCTCTGGGCACTTGCTCGCGACCGGATCCGCGTACGAGGTGAGGCCGGTGGTGCAGTAGCGGTGGGTGGCGTCGAGCGTGTCGTACCAGGTCTCGCCGGCCGGCTTGATGGACTTCTGGCCGATGAGCTCGCCACCCTGGGTGACCCAGTGGTACCGGTAGCCGGTGTGGAAGTACCGCCAGAGGTTGCGCTGGTAGTAGCAGGTGCCGACCGTGACGTCCTGATGGTACATGTATCGCGTGCGCAGGTAGGTGCAGTGCCGGTACGGCGGCCGGATGTACCACTGGCGGTATTTCTCGAGCCGGTAGGTGTACGAGTGCAGCTCGCCAACCATGGTGTCCGTGAGCAGCGTGACGGTGCAGGGCTTCGCGGCCGTGCAGTAGGTGTACGCGGCGAAGGCGCCGCCGTAGCTCGCGGTGGTGACCGTGGTGTCGACCTGGCCGACGGTGGTGAAGCCGTTCAGCTGGCCGCTGTTGATGATGCCGGCCGTGACGTCCGTCAGGTGATCTTCATTGGTATACGGGGCGACAATGGCCGCCGACTGGCTGCGCCACGACCCGTACGTCTTGGCGGTGGGCGTCACGACCGTCCCCGCGCCCTGGGAAACCATGTCGCAGGGGTTGGTCGCCGAACACGCGGTATAGCCGGCCGGCATGTTGCTGCTGGTGGACCAGTTGGAGTTGGTGGAGTTATTCGACATGCGCTTCTTGTTGTAGTCAGTCGACGCGGTGTCGGCCGGCCCGCCGCTGGTGGTGGAGGCGATGGTGGCGGGGCACACCGAGGTGTCCGGCGTGATGTCGGCGTAGTACTCGACGCCGGTTTCGATGAAGGTCGGCGGCACGTCGGCCACGTAGCCCGCCGGCGGCAGGGTGGTGGCGCGGTAGTACTGCACGCGGTTGGTGTAGGACTGGTCGACGAACCGCGTCAGGTTCATGCGGCAGTTGTAGTTGATGCCGTCGAGGACCCCGCGACAGCTGTTCGGCGCTCCGCCGGTGCCCCACGCCCCGCCACCCGCGAGCGCTGCAGCGCCGTCCCAGTCAAAATACCCGGCGCCCGAACCCGGACATTGCGCGAGCGTGTTGCCCGAGATGGTCATGTCGTATTCGGTGCCGGCGCCGCCGGGGCCCATGGCGTTCTGGTCGAGCGAACCCCAGTGATCGAACGTCCACGCGGGCGCCGCCGGGTGGGTAATGGTCGCGGGGTTGATGGGGTTCCAGAACACCGCGTCCCACGCTCCTGCAGTGCTGTTGTTGTGGTTCGCCGCGGGCGTCCACACGTCCGACGTGTTGACGGTGGCGGTGCCGAAGCGGCTCGACTTCGAGTCGTCTCGGGGAACGCCCCACTCGTAGTGCCAGGGGTCAACGTCGCCGCCGGCGGTCAACACGTTCACGTTGTTGCGCGTGCAGTTGTAGTTCGGCTGTTTCGTGTAATCGCAGGCCACGAGCGGCTGGCATGCGGCGCGAGTGGTGGTGTAGTCGGTCGCCCACCACACAGTGTCGTCGAGGTTCTTCGCCGCCATGATGTCGTAGTTGCACTGGTACTTGAACGTCTTGTTCAACGGTTCATTGGTGACGAACTGGTAGTAGCCCGACGCGCCCATGGCGACGAGCGGCTGGTACTGGGGCAACACCTGCGAAAGCACGCGCTTGGCGATGCAGAGGCGGCTGCTGCAGCCGGCGTCCCACGTACCGCCGAAGTTGTTCGGGTTGTACTCCTGGTCCGGGTAGGCACTGGTGCCGGGCGGGTCCAGAATCATCGAGCTCGAGGTGTCGACGATGAGGAGAACGCGGGGTTCCAGCGTGGCGCCCTGACCGGGCAAGTCACTCTGCGCGAGCGCCGCCGAGCTCACCGACAAGGCGAAGAGGGCCGCAATCCAGGTTCGGCGATAACGTGGTTGCCAGGGGGTTCCTGTATGCATTTTCGGTTCTCTCCGGAGTTCGCAGGGCATGCCGGTGCCGTTCTGAGCAATAAGCGAACCCGAAGTTAACTCGCTTGAACTGCTGGTCGAGTTTCGGCTGATCGGATCTTCTGCAGAGTGAAAACATTGCCGAACCAGCAAAGTTTTCAGGGCAGATAGGGGCTTACAACACCGCGCAACAGCGACGATGTAGGTGCAACGACTCCATCAATCCGGCGTGTCGATTTCGAACGTTCCGCCGTCCCGGGCAACGTCGATGACGCCGGGAAATTCCTCTTGCGCCTGGGTGAAGAGCAGCTTCGGCTCTTGATCGTGGCGCGAAGACAAATGTGTCAAGACGAGCCGCGTCACGCCGGCGGTTTTTGCCACGCGGCCGGCTTCTCGCGCGGTCGAGTGCCGCGTCTCCAGCGCGCGCTCCTGCTCGTCGTCTGAGAACGTCGCTTCGTGAATGAGCACATCGGCGCCGCTCGCGGCGGCGATGAGCGCGTCGCACGGCCGCGTGTCGCCGGAGACGACCAACTTCCGCCCACGGCGGGAGCCGCCCATCACCTGCTCGGGTTTGACCGTCGTCCCATCGGCGGCGGCCACGGTCTCGCCGCGCTGGAGCTTCCCGAAGTCGGGGCCCGGCTTCACGCCCAGCTTCGTGGCCACCTCGGGGTCGAAGCGGCCCGGCCGCGTCTTCTCGCAGAGCGCGTAGCCGAGCGCGTTGACCCGGTGGTCCACCTTGACGGCGGTCACGGTGTACGAGCCCCGGTCGAGCACCTCGCCGCCCTTGAGCTCCTCAATCTCCACCGGGAACATGAGGCGCTCGACGCCGAGGTGAATGGCGGTGTCGAGGAGCTTCTTCGCGGGCGGCGGCCCGTACAACTTGAGCGGTTCCGTGCGCCCGCCCATGCCGAGGGTGCGCAGAAACCCAATGATGCCCAGGTAGTGGTCGGCGTGAAAGTGGGTGAAGAAAACGGCGTTCACCCCGAAGCCGGTGCCGAACCGAATCATCTGCCGCTGACTGCCTTCTCCGCAGTCAAACAGGAGCAAGTCGGTGTCGGCCTTCACCGCGATGCCCGACACGTTTCTATTGATCGTCGGCATCGCCGCGGACGTTCCTAAGAACGTCACGCGGAGAATGGACATACCTGAAGAGCTCAAACCGTGCGCTCCTCAGTTCCCAGCCGGAGGCGTTACGCCGCCGGAGCGGGCGCCGCCTGCGCGCCTTCCGACTTGATGCCGGTCTCGATGCGCATCCCGTAGAACGAGCGGTACACGTAGAAGGTCGAGACGAGGAAGAAGCCCGCCGCGAGGACGTGCGTCAGCATGCCGTAGCCTTCGGTGCGGAGGCCCACCGCGAGCTCCACCGCGAGCAAGCCGAAGAGCGTGGTGAACTTGATGATGGGGTTCATGGCGACGGACGAGGTGTCCTTGAACGGGTCGCCCACGGTGTCGCCCACGATGGTCGCGTCGTGGAG
>CAZFXD010000033.1:0-25991 GCA_964522795.1 uncultured Myxococcaceae bacterium | reverse complement strand
AAGAGACGAACCATCAGCGCGAAGGGCTTGGTGAACAGGCCGAGGATTTCGACCGGAATCATGATGGGCCACATCGGCCACGGCGTTCCGCCCGTGAGGTGAGAGAGGAAACCGCCCAGGCCCGCCGAGCGAATGCTGGCAATCTGAGTCAGCACGAAAGTCATGATGGCAAGCGCGCAGGTGACGCCGAGCGCGCCGGTGGCGCTGCCGAAGCTCGGCACGAGGCCCAGCCAGTTCATCACCAGAATGAAGAAGAACGCGGTGGTGAGGTACGGCATGTACCGGCCCGCTTCTTCCTTGCCGATGTTCTTCACCGCGATTTCGTCGCGAATGAAGAGCACCACGCTCTCGATGATGTGCGCGGCTTTGCCTTTGGGAACGAGCTTCTCTTTGTCTTTGTGCGAGAAGACGCCGACGAAGAAGAGGAGCAACGCGGCCGAAATCCACATCATGAAGACGGCCTTGGTGGGGCGAAGGTCCCAGCAGCCGTTGAGCCACTTGCCCAGGCTCGGCGCCGCCACGAGGGGGCCGGTGACCGGCATCTCACACGCGCCCGGTGTGCGGACGATGATCCACGACTTGAAGATGTCGCCCAGGTGCAGCTTCCACGCCTTGGAATCCGGGTCCTCGGCGTTGGGGCTGAAGACTTTTGGAATCTCGAACTCCCACTCCAGGTCGTCGCTGACGTGGTGAATGATGACGTCGGGCGTGCTGTGCGCGTGCCCCGCGCCCGCGTGCTGTGCCTCGCCATGACCCTCGGCGGCGGCACCATGCTGCGCGGGCTCGGTGGTGCTGTCGCGGTGCGCCTCGGGGAACCCGGGCACCGGCGGGTGGCCCGGCGGCAGTTCGGGCATCGCGGCCTCGGTGCCGTCGTGGTTCGGCTCGCCCTTGGCCACTCCCTCGGGCGCCGCAGTGGGCGCTTCTTCGGCGGCCACCGCCGTCGAACCGAGAAGAATCGCTGCAAGAATGGGGATGATCCGCATCACTCGTTCCTCTGGGCAGGAGCGGGGGAAAGACGCCCCTGTTGCTTGAGCACGTAGCCGATTTCCAGCCCCTGCTGCACGAAGAAAACACCGAGGAAAAACAAGGCAAAGGTGAGCGAGGAGCCCCCGAACGTCTTCAGCGCCAGAGCCCCCAGACCCAGCAGCGCGAGCCGGAGGAGAAAGCCCGCCGACATCACGAGGAGCCCCGCTTGCAGCACGCGCGGCCCCGCCGGCTGCATCTTCATGGCGAGGGACTTGAGGCCCAGCACCACCACGCCGCCCACACCCGCGATGCCGGCGCCGAGCAGCGCGCCCTGGCGAAGCTCGCCGTCGAGGAGCGACGCGCCCGCCAGGCCCGACAGCCAGGTGGCGAACGAACCCAGCAGCGCCCAGCGGCCCAGCGTCATTTCTTCCCCAGCTTCATCGCCCCCGCGATGAAGGCGTACATGCCGACCGACATGCCCAAGACGCTTCCGCCCAACAGGCACCACGGAGACCAACCGGTCAGCTGATCAATCCAGTAGCCGACCACGACGCCGAAAATCGTGCTGCCGACCAGTCGCCACACGATGGCCATGACGGGTTGGCTCGCCTGCGCGGCCTGGGCGGTGGTCGAGAGCTCGCTTGGTTTCTGGTCGGTCATGGCGAGGCGCACTTTCGGTGAAGCGGGTGCGTTCGGCTACCGCCGCGTCGAATGTTTCGGCGCGCCAGCCAGCCCGTCAGCTTCGCGTCGACAACCCCCGGGGGTGGGCGCCCGACGTGTCGACCAGACCGAAATCGGTCTAGTCTTGAGGGTTCGCGCGCCGAGGTGAGCTTGAAGCGTCAGCTGCCCGTTCCACGCCTGGTCCTCGCTGCGGCGTGTGCGCTGGTGCTGCTGCGCTGCGAAGCCGAGGTGGTGTGTGTCGAGTGTCGGGGAGATGGGGGCCTCGACGCAGGGGTTCGGGACGGCGGGTTCGATGGCGGTCCGGTGTCTGACGCGGGTGCGCTCGTCGATGGCGGTGAATTGGACGGCGGCGTCGACGCCGGAAGCGCGGAAGACAGCGGGCTTCGCGACGCAGGCCAGGGCGATGCGGGAATGTCCGACGCGGGAAAGAGCGACGCCGGCGCGCCTGATTCCGGCGTGGTCGACGCGGGCAAGAGCGACGCGGGCGCGGTGGATGCCGGCTCGCTCGATGCCGGTAAGCCAGACGCCGGTGGCGTCGATGCGGGCCCCGGCCCCGACGCAGGGCCGTCGGGTGAGGCGATGCCGCTGGGAGACCTGCCCCACTTCCACCAGATATTCACTGACGACTTCTTGAACGACGTGCCGGTCGGCAGTTTTCCCACGGCCGTCTCCAGCAAGTGGAAGGCGTACCCATCGCCCTGGCAGGACACGAGCAAGAACGGCGTCTACACGCCACTCAAGGTGCTGAGCCAGCAGGGCGGGTTGCTCAACATGTACCTCCACACCGAGAACGGCGTGCACATGGTGTCGGCGCCGGTTCCCGTGTTGCCCGGGGTGACGAGCCCAGGCGGCGGGCAACTGTATGGGCGCTACGCCGCGCGGTTCCGAGCGGATTCGTTGCACGGGTACAAGACGGCGTGGCTCCTCTGGCCTGACAGCGAGACGTGGCCGCGCGATGGCGAAATCGATTTTCCCGAGGGCAATCTCGATGGGACCATCGCCGCGTTCATGCACCGTCAGAACGGCAGCAGCGGGTCTGATCAAGACGCCTACTCAACCACCAAGACCTACGGGACGTGGCACACCGCCGTGCTGGAGTGGACGCCGACGTACGTGATGTTCATGCTCGACGGCGTCGTGCTCGGAACGTCGACGGCGCGCATCCCCAACACGCCCATGCACTACGTGCTGCAGACGGAGACTGCGCTCGACGGCACGGTGCCCGCTGATGCCGTCGCCGGCAACGTTCAGGTCGACTGGGTGGCGGTCTGGTCCTACGTGCCCTGAAGGGCGCGAAGAACCGGCGCGTGACGAGCTTCTGCCCGGCGCGGCCTTCGCTCAGTGCTTCAACATCTGGTGGCCCTTGTCGTGGTCCACCCCGTGCGACATGAGGAAGTGGTACGCGGGCAAATCGTCTTTCGCGCTCGCCGCCATGACTTCGAACAGCCAGTAGCCCTGCGCGGCCTCTTCCACGTCGATGGAGCCGTGCACCGCCTTGACGATGGTGCGGTCGATGACGAGCTCGCCCACGAGCGACTTGCCGCGAATCAACTGCACCACCGCGCGGCCTTCGTCTTCGTCGAAGAAGTCCCAGTGCATCTCGGGCATGTCGAAGAGCACCGAGTCCGCCGTCCCTGCGCGAATGATGCAGTTCGGGTGCTCGGTGAGGAAATGCCAGAACTTCTCAAACGCGAGGGTGGTGGCCGGCTGCGTGGCGACGCTCATGCGCTCATGAATAGTCCAAACCGCGCAGATGCGCCGCACGAAGCGACGCCCCCGTGCGACGCCAGGCGCTATTTGTAGAAGCCGGAGTCGGGCGAGAAGGTGATGCGCAGCGTGGGCCCGGTGGTGACGCCCAGCTCATCCGAGCCGCCCACGAGTAATTCGATGTGGTCGACGCGAGAGAAGTCGCCCCCGGTGCCGTTGCCAACCACCCAGCGCGTGTTGCCTGAGAGGGGAATCTCTTCGTTCACCACGCCGTTGCCAGCGTCGACGCGCATCGGGCCGTAGCCCAGCGCATCAGGTTTGTAGACGAGCCGCTTGAAGCCCGCGTCTCCGCTGCAGAGGTAGACGACCGGCTGGTTGAACTCGCGAAGGTACGCGTTCTTGGGTGGCGGTACCGGCGCGATGGAGACGTCCCACTTGAAGCTCAAGCGGAGCTTCAGGTCCTGCTGGTTCAAGTCCCACAGGCCACCGTCGGCGGGCTCGAGCACCAGAATGTGGAGGTCTTTGCCGGCCGCGGTCCACTGGGGCGCGGTCGAAGAGGGACCCCACGCGCCGAACCCGGTGTTCTTGTACCCGCGGAGGCATTGGTTGGAGAGCTCCGACGAAGGCGCAGCCAACTTCAGCGCCGTCACTTTGACGTTGAGGTCCGTGAATGGCTGCAGCGGGCCGCCGCACTCGGGCTTCTCGTCAATCTCTCCGTCGCAGTTGTTGTCCGCGCCATCGCACGCCTCGCGCGATTTGGGCGGCGGCGCACACACAATCTGCTTCGACAGGCACGCCGTGAGTCCGCGGGCGCAGACCCCGAGGCCGCCGGGGTTGTCGCAGGGGGTCCCGATGCCGGGAAATGTCTCGTCGACCTGGCCGTCGCAGTTGTCGTCGAGGCCGTTGCACAGCTCGAGGGCCATCGGGTTTCGGTTGGCGTTGTTGTCGTCGCAGTCGTTGCCGTTGTCGGCGAGGCCGGCCTGAAACGGCGCGGCGCACAACCGGGTGGTGGCCGAGACGCCGTAGCCGTCGTGGTCCGAGTCTTCGTAGAAGTCTTTCGGCATGCCGCCGTCGAGGCACACGCCGCCGTCGGGAACGCGCGAGAGGCACGAAGGTTCCCCCGAAGGGTTGCAGCACAGCCCGTAGTCACACACGAGGCCGGTGGGGCAGCCACCCGTGACGTCGCACTGGTAACGGCCCGTCACCATGAAGCCCTGGAAGCAGGCGGCGAACAGCCCCAGACCGACCCCGCACGCCGCTGCGAGCCAGGCGCGCGACTTCACGGTCTGGGCTCCCGCACCACGTCCCACGCGAAGACGCCCGCGCCGGCGGCGGCGGCGACCGCGCCCACCACGAAGAGGACGTTGCCCACGGTGGCGAAGGTCTGCGAGCGCCCGGCGGCGGCCTGGGCATCAGCCGCGGTCCGGCAGGGAGTCCCCGGTGAGGTGCAGGAGTCGTAGCCGGCCCCGGCGAAGCGACTCAACGCGCCCGCCAGAATTCCAAACCCAAACGACACCGTGCCGCCCGCCCACAGGCCGTAGCTCACCGTGCGCAGGGTGGAGACGCCCGCCGGCATGGCGTCGCTCGGGGCTTGGGGCTGCAACATCTCCGACAGCAACTCGCGCCGCTCCGCTTCGGGCACCGAGAGCTTGAGCAGCACCGCCCGGCCGTCTGGATACACCGCGTCCACCGCGTGAGGTCCGGCAGCGAGCGTGCTGGTGGTTCCTGATTTCAGAATGTCGACGCGCCCGTCGAGCTTCAGCACCACGCCGTCGGCGGTTTCGACCTTCAGCGCGCCGTAGCCTCGCCGCGTCCACTCCGGGAGCAGGTCGCCTACCAGCGAAATGACCTGGGCCGAGATGTCGTCCAGCTCGCTGTCCTTGTGGTTCGACGAGAGGCGCTTGCCGTCCAGCCAATAGGCAGCGTCGATGGCGATTCGGTCGCCCTTCTCTTTGAGCGACAACGAGATGACGTGCGGGGCGCTCTGCGCCTTGACGAGCTCCTCCACGCAGGCGTCGCCGCAGTCGCCCTTCTTGTCCGCAGGGCGGCGCCACGCGGGACCTTCGCGCACCACGAGCCCCGACGTCTTGCGCAGGGCCTCTTCGCAGGCCTTCTGCACCCGGCGCACCGGCGCTTCGGAGAGTCCGGGCGCGCGCTCCACCACCACCACCGCCTGGGCGTGCGCGGCGAAGGACATGCCCAGCAGGGAAAAGCACAGGGCGGCGGTGCGCGTTTTGAAAGAGTCCCTCACCACGTCTCCCACTACATCACTTCGGGCCGCGGTCCAGCCACCAACTGATGCACGCGAAGCCGAGCCCCACCGCGGCGCAGAAGACCAGGGCCCCCAGCGTCATGGTGAGCACGTCGCGGGGCGGAGCGCGCTTGCGGGTGGGCACCGGGAACAGCTCGCCGTCTTCGTCGAGGGTGGCGTCGGCTTCTCGTAGGAAGCGCGGCTCGGCTGGAGAGATGCCCAGCTCATCAAAGCGAACACCGAACCCGGTGAGCGTGGCGTCGACGCTGCCCAGCGGCACCTTTCTCGGGTGCGGCCGGGCGCGGGGCGTGGGCGTGCCGCCGCTGGCTGCTTCGAGCGCTTCCGCTTCGGCGACCTCGGCCAGCAGCTGCTCCGGCGGCACGATGGCGGTGTGCTCGAAGGCCATCGCAGTCGGCGGCGCGAGGGTGACCTTCCGCTTGGGCACCAGGGGGGTCTCGTCGTCGCTCTTTCCGGCCAGCGCGTCTTTTAAGATGTTCTCTTCGACGTCCTTTTCTTTCTCGAAGGCCGTGGAGACCACCTCGCCCAGCTCCTTCTCGGTGAGGCCCTCGTGGTGCCGAACGAGGAAGGTCTTGAGCGCGTGTCCGAAGGCCGCCGCGCCCGGGTAGCGCTCGGCCGGGTTGATGGCCAGCGCCTGCATCACGATGCGGCTCAAGTCTTCCGGCACGGAGCTGTCGATGGACGAGGGCGACTCCCACCGCGGGTAGGCGGCTTTTCGCCAGCGCTCCACCGGGTCGCCTTTGCTGGGGAGCGCGTTCCAGGTGAGCAGCTCCCAGAGCATCACGCCCACGGAGTAGACGTCGGCCCGCCCGTCCACCAGGTGTTTTTTGGCCTGCTCGGGCGCCATGTACGTCAGGTTGCCGATGACGATGCGGGGAGCGGTCAGCTCCTGCTTCAAGGTGGAGTGGGCCGCGCCGAAGTCGATGATTTTGACGAAGCCTTCGTAGCTGACGCACACGTTGGCGGGAGAGAGGTCACGGTGCACCAGCTTGAGCGGGGCGCCCTTCTCGTCCGTGGCGGCGTGCGCGTGCGCCAGCCCTTCGCACACCCGCTGACACAGCAGCACCGCCAGGCCCACGGGCACGCGGCGGCCCTGCTCGCGCAGGCGCTTGGTGAGCCGCGAGACCGTCTTGCCCTTCACGTACTCCATGGCGAGGAAGTACTCGCCGTCGACGTCGCCCATGGCGTACACGCGCGCGATGTTGTCGTGCTTGAGGCGCACCACGACGCGAGACTCGTCCAGAAATCTCCCCACGAAGGCCTTGTTCTCGGACAGTTGAGGCAGCACCTTCTTCACCACCCGGGCGCGCACCCCGCCGGGCGTGTGCTCTTTGGCGAGGAAGACTTCGCCCATGCCGCCGGCGCCGATGCGGCGAATCAGTTCGAACCGGCCGAATGGGACCGGGGCGTCGGGCGAGGGCTCCTGGAGCACGGCGCTACTCTTTCGCGTTTGCCCCTCGCTCGTCGAGCGAGATGGAGAACCAGAACGTCTCGGCGGTTTTGGGCTGCAAAGGGCGAAAGGGGTAGGCCCGCGTCGCCGCCATGGAGGGCGCGCTCCAGGGTTCAACGCAGATGAAGGGTTTGTCGGGTAGGGTCCACAAGACGAGCGTGTTGAAGTTTTCGCTCCAGTTGAGCTGGACGGCCCGGCCGTCACCGCGGTCGAGCCGGGTTCCCCGGGCGCCGTGGTCGAGCAGGTGCAGGGTGGTCTCACCCACCGAAAAATCCGGGGCGGCGTACGGCTCGTGCGTCATCGTCTTCTGGTTGAAGGCCTTGCTGGCCGACGTCTCCACCCGCGCCCGGACCTTGCCGGGCAGGGGGACGTGAAAATACGGGTGGAGCCCGAAGTGGAGCGGCATGGGGCGTTCGTCGTTGTTCTCCACCTTCCACTGCAGCCGCAGCCGGTCTTTGGAGAGCGTGGCCTCGCAGGTGAGGGTGAAGGAAAAGGGGAAGCTCGACCGGGTCGCGTCGGAGGCCTGAAGCTCGAACGTTGCCTGGGCGGCGTTTCCCACCACGCCGTGGTGGCGCACCTCCCAGGGCAGGGTGCGCGCGAAGCCGTGTTGCTTCTGCGGGTACCGGTGGGTGCCGTCGATGAACTCGTCGTTCTCCAGGCGCCCCGCGACGGGGAAGAGGACCGGCACGCCGCCGCGCACGTTGACGCTGGTGTCGAAGAGCGTCTGCTCGTCCAGGTACAGCGTCTCAATGCCGCCCAGGGCGCAGCGCGTGACGATGCCCCCGCGGGTGGGCCGAATTTCACAGGTGCTGTCGTCGTTGCGGAGGATCAGGTTCGGCAGGGGACCGGGTTCGAGCGAAGTGGAGGGCATGGTGTGGAGGCCCACTCTACGACGAGAGGCCTTGGGTTGGAGGCGAAGAGAAGGGTAGAGAGCGGCGTATGAACGCTCGACGCGGTCTGGTTCTCGCTGCTGCCCTCGCGGTCTCGACGTGCGCGGGAATGGATACGTCCATCCCGCCCGACACCACGCCCCCCGGCGCGGTGGTGCTGCTCGCGGCCACGCCGGAGGCGGGCGGGTTTCGCCTCACCTGGCAGAAGCCGGCGGACGACGACTGGGGTCTGGCGCTGGTGGTTCGCTACCTCGACGGACCCTACGGCGTTCCGGCCGCTGACGCGGTGACGCCGTCGGTGGGGTCGCGCCTTGGGGGCGGGGTGGTGGTGTTCAACGCCTCGGGCACCGACTTTCTCGATGCGCGCCTGCCGCCCGGGTGCGCGCCCATCACCTACGAAGTCTGGTCGCGAGACCGTTCCAAGAACTGGTCGCGAACGCCCGCGCGTCTGGTGGTGAACCCCAAAGACGCCATTCCGGTGCCTGACGCCGGCGTGACCAACCTGACCGCCGTGCGCAGCGGAATGTCGGTCAACCTCACCTGGACCAACCCCAGCAGCGACCCGGGTTTCGCAGCGGTATCGTTGGTGCGAAAGTCTTCCGAGGCTCCGTCGAGCACCAACGACGGCGTGCTGGTGTACACGGGGGCCGCCACGTCGGTCAGTGACAACCTGGCGGGCGCTGATTCGTCGCTCACGCAGTTCTACGTGGGATTCGCCTGCAACGCATGCGGCGGGTGCGGGCGGCCGAGCATCTCCGCCAGCGTGGCGGCGGTCCTCGCGGACGGTGGCGCACCGGGGGAGGACGGCGGCGTGCTCCCGGATGGCGGGTTGCCTCCGCTGGTCGTGTCGAACTTCTCGGTTTCATTCTCGGGCGACAACCGAAGCATCGTGGCCACCTGGACCAACCCCACCAGCTCCCGCTTCGCCGGCGTGCGCGTGATGCGTCGTCTGGGTGGGGTGCCGACCGGCCCCATGGACAGCATGTCGACCGTGATCTTCGACGGGTTGGCCACCCAGGCCTCAGAGCCGTCGACCGCCCTGCTCCCCAGCAGCACCACCACGCAGCGCACCTACACGTACGCGGTGTACGCCTGTGACGTGAACGGGTGCGAAGGCCTGGGGCAGACGTTCGCGCTCACGCCCACGGTGGCGCAGCTGCTCAAAGGCGGCGGCTACACCATCTTCTGGAGGCACGCGACGGCCAACGTCTGCGGTGACAACACGGGCCTGGGCACGGCCGACGCCGGCATCAGCCCGAACTGGTGGAAGAGCTGCGACCGCACCTGTTCCACCGCCACCGCGCGTCAGCTCGATGGCGTGCAGAGCTCGCTGGAGACGACCGAGATTCACAACCGCTTCGTGCAGAAGAGCATTCCCATCGGCCGCGTGATGTCGAGCGAGTTCTGTCGCTGCAAGGAAACGGCGCAGGGGCTGAACTTCGGCCCTCCGACGGAGGAGCGGCCAGAGCTGACGTACTTCGTGTACGACGAGAACAACCGCTGCAACAACACCTACGCCCTGCTCAACACCCAGCCTCCGGCCAACGCCAACCTGGCGCTCATCAGCCACGCGGGGTTCGCCGGCACGTGCAACGTGCTCGCCAACCTCGCCTGGGGAGAAGCCGCCATCTTCAAGCCACAGCCCACCGGTGGGCCGCTGTTCATCGTTCAGGTGCCGTACAACGGTTGGGCGTCGCTGCCGTAACGGGCACGCGCGCGACCCGGGGGCGTTTGCGTGGGACGACACGTTCAGTTCCGAAGAAGCCTGGGGTGGTGCGCGGCGGCGCTGATGCTCTCGGTGCCGGCGGCAGCGCAGGTCACCCGGCCGCCCGAAGACCTCCGCCTCCTGTTGTCGGACGGCACGCTGCGCGGCAGCCCGCGGTTGATGGGCCTGGCCGGAGCGTTCGTCGGCATCGCCGAGGGCGCGGAAGGAATTACCCGCAACCCGGCCTCGGCCGCCTACCGCGACCCTCACTACGAAGACTTCAACGTCGACTTCGGCGGCACGATGCACTTCCTGTTTCCGGGAAGCGCCAAGGAGCAGGACTGGAACAACGACGGTCGGCCTGATCAGGTCGAAGGCCCGCTCGGGTTTCTCGGCTCGCAGGTGCTCTACACAACCGTTTCGCTCCAATACAAATCGTTCGCGCTGGCGGCGGGCCTGGACACGCAGAACTTCATCACCAAGTTCGCGCACCCCGGCTTCGAGACCTTCTACAACCTGAACCTGATGCACGTGTCGGTCTCGGCGTCGGTGGCGCTGTGGAGAGATCAGCTTCTGTTCGGCATGGGCATCAACACCACCCACGCCCTGCTCTTTCACCTTCGCCAGGCCGCGGGCATGCCGCTGCCGGCGTTCGACGAGTCGATGGGGTACCACGGCTGGGGCGTGGAGTTCGGTGGTCTCTGGCGGCCCGAGGGCGACAACTACCGGGTGGGGTTCTCTTTTCGCCCCAAGGTGCAGGCGTACTCGGCCGGGCCGGTGCCCATGAAGTTCGGCGGAGACAAGACGGACCCGGCGGACGACACGTTTCTCGTGCCTCCGCGGCAGGTGGTGACGCCAGCGCGCCTGTCCCTGGGCGCGTCGTTCGCGTTCGGCGAAGGCGGCCGCGACTACAACATCGGCGGGCCCAGCGGGTGGGTGGAGACAGGCGAGACCGAAGAAGACGGGACGCCCAAATACTCCTTCTCCATGACCAAGTGGCTGCTTACGGCGCAGCTCGACATCTTCTTCCCGGTGGACGCGGCGATTTCACCGGCGGCGTTTCTGGATCAGTCGCAGACGCAGTACGAAATCGCCGGCGACCAGGCGCAGTTCCTGCTTCGGCTGGCGAGCGAGAAAGAGGTCATTGAAGACCGGCTCCGCTTGCGGCTGGGGACCTACTTCGAGCCGCCCATCACGCCTCAGGGGCTGAAGGTGCGGCCGCACATCTGCTTCGGCGGCGAAGTGAAGCTGTTCGAGATCGGCTCGTTCCGCCTGGCCTTCGGCCTCTCCTTCGATTTCGCCCACCGCTACAACAACCTCTCCATCGCCCTGATGGCGTGGAAGTAGCGGCTACTTCGCGAGCAGCAGCCCCTCGAAGAAGAAGGCCAACAGCACGGCGAGCAGGAGCCAACTCCACGGAGGAATGGACGCCGCCGCCGTGGCCAGGGTGGGCGTGGCCACCGTCTCGTCACCGAAGTATTTCGCCAGCGCGTCGTTGTCGACGCGGGTGAGGTTGCTCTCCTGGGGATCCAGCTTCACCGTCAGGCCAGCGGTGGGAAGCAGCGCGTGCGCCGCGTCGTAGGCCCGGTACTCACCGGGCTCAGCCAGGACAGGCGTGACGATGCTGCCGTCGGGGAGACGCTCCAGCACCAGCGCTGCGTCGTGCGGGTCTCGCAACTCGGCCACGCCGCGCGCCACCGGGGCGGTCTGCCCCACGGTGGCGCGGTTTGCTTCGCGCTCTTCCAGGGCGTGGGCCAGAAAGAGCACCGCACGCTGAATGAGCGGGAGAAACGCCGGGCGCAACGCCAGGTCGGACCAGTCGCGGTCGACCGACGTCGCCAAAAAGAGCACCCGACCCAGCCCCACGTCGCTCGCGACCAGGAGCGGCGAGCCGTCGTCGAGCGAGATGAGCACCTCGCTCTTGCGCGCGCCGGCGACCTCCAGGAGCACCGTCTTGAACACGCGCGAGGTGATGAGGCCGCTCTTGGCCTCTCCCGCGAACGGGGCCAACAAGGGGTGGCCATCGAGGAGCTGCTCGGGGGAAGCGCTGCGGTTTCCCGCCTGGTGATTCTTCACCACCCGAATCTGGCGCGGCAGTAGCGCACCCAGCCGCGCGTTCCAGGCCTCGACGTCCACCCGGTCGCCGGCGGAGATGAACAGGCCGCCTCCTTTCTCGACGAACGTCTGCAGCGACGCCGCGGCGGCGGCCGTGGGCGCCTCGGTGTTGAGCAGCATCACCAACTGGTAGGCCGAGAAGTCCTCGCGCCAGCCGGACGCCGCGTCGCGCACCACGGCGCGGACAGGCGAGCTGCTCGTCTGCAAGGCGGACTCCACGAAGAACGCCTCGTCGCGCAGGCGCTGTGGGCTGGGGTCTCCGTTGACCACCAGCGCCCGGAGCTCATTGGGCACCGTGAAGGACAACTCGAACGTGTCATCGTCAGGCAGCGCGTCGGGCTCGAGCGACAGCGTGACGGTGGTCGGGCCCGGCTTGTCGAAGCGGTGGGTGATGGTCTTCTGCACCATGCCGAACGCGGGCACGTCGACGAACGCTTTCTCCAGCACGCGGCTGCCTTCGGTGAGGCGAAGTTCGGTGTCGCGCAGGGGCGTTTCAGAGAAGTTCTGCACCGTGGCCACGAAGGCGAACGCCCGGGGGCCCGCCTGGGTGGCGGCCGTGGCGCGAACGTCGGTGATGGCGCGGTTGGGCAACGTCATGTCCCGCGCCACGTCGCGCAGCACGAACATCGGCCGGACCGGCGCCTGGTTGGGCACGTTCACGGTGGGGAGCACCCCCTCGAGTGCAAAGTCGGCCGCGGTGAAGTCAGAGATGACCACGATGCGCTTGCCGGCGAGCGTGGTGTCGGCCAGGGCGCGCGCCGCGTCGTCGAGGCAGCGGTTCAAGTCGGCCCGCAACAGCCCGGGTTTCGAGTCGTCGATGTGCTCCAACCACCGAGCCTTGTCGAAGGTGGGCGTCGCGGCGCGGGCGCCGGGGGTGCCACAGCGCAAGACGGAGACGCTCTCTTCCGGCGCCAGGTCGCGCACCGCGGCGCGGGCCTCCTCCAGGGCGCGTTGGAAGAGCGACGTGCCTTTGGAGAAGCGCATCGACATCGAGGTGTCGAGCACGATGACGGTGGAGGCAAGGCGATGCTGCGCGGTGGCGGCGTCGCCGTCGCGAGAGAAGAGGGGGCGCGCCAACGCGAGCGGAAGGCAGAGCAACAGCAACGTGCGCAGCGCATAGAGGAGCAAGCGCCGCAAGCGCAGCCGCGCCGCGGTGCGCTTCTGACTGCGAAGGACGAAGGCGATGGCGCCGAACGGCACCTGCCGGGGCCGGCGGCGGTCGAACAGGTGCACCAGGAGCGGAATCAGGGCCGCGATGGTGCCGAGCGCGAGCAGGGGGTTCAGGAAGCTCAACGTCGGCCTCCCTGACGGCGCTCGAGAAATCTCAGCAGCACGTCATCGAGCGCGTCGTCGGTCTGCACGCGGATGTACTCCACGTCGGCTTCCAGGCAGCGGGAGCGGGTCTGCTCGAGAAATTTCCCGAACTCCTCGAGAAAGCTGTCGCGGATCAACCGGGGGTTCACCTCCAGGCGACGGTCATCTTCCAACGAGGTGAAGAGCGTCGGGTCCTCGAAGGGAAAGGTGAGCTCGAATTTGTCGACCAGGTGGAAGAAGACGAGGTCGTGCTTTCGCGCGCGCAGCGCGAGCAACTGGGTGAGCGCCTCGCCGTCGTCGTCGAAGAAGTCAGAGAAGAGAAACACCATCGCCCGTCGGGGGACCTGTTCGACGAGGTGCGACGCCAGGTCTCGCAGCTTCGTTCCTCCGTCCGGGCGAAGGCTGTCGAGCGATTGGAAGAGGGCCTCAAGGTGCGAGGGCGAGGCGCGGGGCGGCACCAGCGTGATGCGGTTCGCCGAGAGCACCGAGAGCCCGGCGGCGTCCTGCTGACGAACCAGGACCTGTGAGAGCGCGCCGGCGAGCGTGCACGCCACGTCGAGCTTCGAGAGCGGGCCTGAGCCGTAGGCCATGGACCCCGACGCGTCGACGGCCATCACCGCGCGCGCGTTGGTCTCGTGCTCGAACCGCTTCACGTAATAGCGGTCGAACTTTCCGAACGCCTTCCAGTCGAGGTGCCGGAGCTCGTCGCCGGGCGTGTATTCCTTGTGCTCGGAGAACTCGACGCTCTGGCCCTGGTGAGGGCTCTTGTGCAGGCCGGAGAGCGCGCCTTCCACCACCCGGCGCGCGCGCAGCTTTACGCCCGAGAGCTGAGACAGTTGCGCGGGGGAGAGCCGCTCCATCACGGGGCGTTACGCCGGCGTCGAGGCCAACAGCGAGGTCACCAGGGCGTCGCTGGTGATGCCCTGCGACTCGGCGTGAAAGTTGGGCAGCACGCGGTGGCGCAGCACGGGCAGGGCCAGCGCCTTGACGTCGTCGACCGATGCGGCGAACCGACCGTTGAGAATGGCGCGCGCCTTGGCGGCGATGACCAGCGACTGGCTGGCGCGTGGGCCCGCCCCCCAGGAGACGTTCTTGGCGATGAGCTCGGGCGCGCCCGGCTCTTTGGGGCGTGTCCGACGCACGAGCTCGACCGCGTAGCGCACCACGTGGTCCGGCACGGGCACGCGGCGCACCAGGTCCTGCAGCGCGAGAATCTCCTCCGGCGAGAGCACCCGCGTCGGCGCGGTCTGCGGCCCGCCGGTGGTGGTCTTGACGATGGAGAATTCTTCCTCGGCGGAGGGGTACCCCACGTGAATCAGGAACATGAAGCGGTCGAGCTGCGCCTCGGGCAGGGGGTAGGTGCCTTCCTGCTCGATCGGGTTCTGGGTGGCGAACACCAGGAACGGCAGCTCCAGCGGGAAGGTGCGGCCCCCGGCGGTGACGCGGTACTCCTGCATGGCCTGGAGCAGCGCGGCCTGAGTCTTGGGCGGGGTGCGATTCACCTCGTCTGCCAGCACGATGTTGGCGAAGAGGGGGCCCTTCAAAAAGCGCATCTCGCGCCGCCCGGTGGTCTTGTCTTCTTCGAGGATGTCGGTGCCCGAGATGTCTGAGGGCATCAGGTCCGGGGTGAACTGAATGCGGTTGAAGGAGAGGTTGAGCACCTCGGCCAGGGTGGAGATGAGCAGCGTCTTGGCGAGGCCCGGCACGCCGACGAACAGGCAGTGGCCGCGGGAGAAGAGGGCGATGAGGAGATGATCAATCACCTCGCGCTGCCCCACGATGCGGCGTTCAATCTGCGTGAGCATTTCGCCGCGCGCTTTGGCGAGAGACTCCACCGCGGCGAGGTCGCCCGAAGTCGGTTCCATAGGGTGCGTGTACCAAATAACCGGGCGGAATCACTCCGCCACGAAAGTGAGTCTACGGATTGAAGAGATAGCCGTACGATTCGAACGTGCAGCTGTTGTCAAAGTTTCGCTCCCGGTGAAGCCCCAGCAGGCCCACGCCGGTAATCTCGAACTCCACCTGCGAGGCGCCGAAGTCGTCGGCCGTGGGTCCGCTGACCGCCTGAATCATGCAGCCGTTCTGCCCGCCCGGCCCCATCTGCCCGGAGAACCAGACGGTGCGCGAGAGGTCCACCTTGCTGGTGGAGAACGGCGAGGTGAGGACCTGAATCGCACCCACCCCCATCACCTGCGGCTGGGGAAGTGGCAGGAAGCCTGACGCGGGGCCTCGGCCCGCCATGCCCATGCCTCCGGCCGCCGTGGGGTCAATGCGCTCCCAGGCCAGCCCTTCAATCGGCGATGACGTGCAGCCGCGCGCGAAGTGCGTCGAGCCACCGTCGGGCATGTCGAAGAAGCGAACCGCACAGTAGGGGTCGGCGCCGGGGGGCGACGGGAGCTGGGCGCGCGTGCTGTAGAGCATGAAGGGCCCTACGCCGATGGTGGGCCAACTGAAGACGGTTGAATCGACGCTGCTGTTGTCCAGCTCGCCGCGCGTGACGGAGACCCCGGGGTGCGTCACCACCTGCACATCGTAGGTCGCCGGGGAGCCGCAGTTGGTGGGGGACCCGGGGACTTTGATGTCCACCGCGGTGCCGCCGCTGTTGAGCGTGGCGGAGGCGAACAACTCATACGCTGACGACTTGAGGTCACCGGAGCTCGAGAACAATACGAAGCTCTTCGACGGGTCGACCGGCTTGGGCAGGTCCCAATGGAGCGTCGAGGCGTCATCGCCAAAGTTGCAGACGATGTGATTGGACTGCACCTGCGCTCCCAGCGCGGCACGGAAGGTGACCGTGCTCCATTCGATGGCCACGGTCTTGAACACGTTGACCCCCGCGCGCTCACACACCACGTTGACCGCGCTCCCCGCCGCGACCAGCCGACAGGTGGCGAACGCGCTCGCAGGCGTCGTGTTGAAGACGCTCCCGCTACTCATGAGGAGCATCGTTCGCCCCAGGGCGTTGGCGTCCAGGCCCGGCACGGGGCACGTCACGCCGCCTGCGTTGTTGGCGATGGCACAGCTGCCCCCCGCCGAGTGTCGCACCATGGGGGTGACGTCGATGCCGGCGTCGGCGGCCGGCAGGCTGCCGCCCGAGGCGGCCACCTGGTAGTTCATGGTCGGCGTGGCGCCCGTGAATGGCCGGAACGAGGCCACGAACGTGGAGGCGCCGCCAGGGAAGGTGATGCTGAGCGGGCTGGAGCCCGCGTCGCTGACGCAGTCCGGCGCGGCGTAGAGCGTGTGTTGAATGGCGTAGCTGTTCGACGGGCTCGCCGGCGGCGACGCGGTGAGGTTGAAGGTCGTGTTGCCCACTGCGCCGATGTTGTTGCCGGCCGCGTCCTTGAGCGTCGCCGTCACGTTGATGCACTCGCCCGCCTCGGTGACGGGTTTGTCCACCGACACCACGACTCGACGGGGAACCGGCGGACCGACGTTCACCGCAATGGTCGAGCTGTTGAGCCCGTTGGAGCTCGCGGTGAGCACCGACGTCCCGGCGGAGGTGCCCTTGAAATAGACCGGAGACGACGAGGTGCCCGACGCGATGGCCAGGGAGCTGGTGCCGGTGCCACAGGCGTTGTCGCTGTAGAAGGCGACGTTGCTCGGGTTGGAGCTCAGGTTCACCGTGGTGGTCGCGCCGGCGTTCACCACGTTATCGCCGAGGTCGCGCAGCTCGACGCGCAGCGGCTGCGAAGGTGAGCTGCAGTCGAGCGCGGGAATTCCCAGACTTCCTCCGTCGACCAGGGCGACCTTGACGGGGTCGCCCCCCGAAAGGGTGATGGTGGTGGTGGCCGTGGGCAACCCGCTGGAGCTGACGTTGATGGTCGACGTGGCGGGCAACTTGACGCCGGCGGGCTTCACCGAGAACAGGCGCGAGAACTGGCCGTCGTTGATGCCGCTGCCGGACAACGGGCCGTTCCCACACACGCCGTCGTCGAAGAACGACAGACTTCCGCCCGTGGCGCCGAAATTGAGCGGGGTGAAGCCGGCGTCGACCACGTTGTCGTCCTGGTCCCAGCGGGTGGCGGTGAAGGGCGCGGTGGAGCACTTCCCCAGCGCGTAGGTGCCGGCCGGGGGCGAGAGCGTAATCTTCGACGGGTTTCCGGCCGCCACGGTGACGCCGATGGAGTCCGTGCTCGGCGTGGAGAATGGCGCAGTGGCGATGGCGCCCAGCGTGCCCGACTTCTTCCCGCTCACGCCGAACGACGCGGTGCCGTTTCCCGGGGCGATGGAGAGCGTCGTGGTGGCGTTGGAGAGGGTGCAGGCGGTGTCGGAGTAGAACGTCAGGGGCGCGGTCGAGCCACCGTCGTGCGTGAGCGCCACCAGCAGGGGGGACCCCGACACCACGGCAGGGAAGCCTCCATCGTCAAACAGCGCGACCCCCAGGGTGGCGCAGCCCCGGGCGCGAATCGAGGGTGGCGCACCGACGAAGGAGATTTTCGCAGGCGCACCCGCGGTGACGTTGACCGTCAGCGTCGCAGGGCTCACGCCGGTGGTCGTCCCTGTCACGGTGTAGGGGTTCATCGACGGGTTGTCGGCGCTCTTCAACCCGAACGACTTGGGCAGCAGAGGGTCGTAGTGAAATGAGAGCGGCGCGGTCGCTCCTGAGCACGCGGCCGGGTCAGGTGAAAACGTCAGGCTGGACCCGGCGCTGGGCACCAGTGACACGTCGGCGGGCGTAGGGTTCCCCGCGTCATCCCTGGGCAGCACCTCCACGCTCTTGCAGGTGTTCTTTCCCATGATGACTGAGTTGTTGGGTGGGAAGGTCAGCGTGTACGGGGGGCCGGGGAGCACCGTAGCGTCCTGCGAGACCGGCTGGGTGATGCCGGGCGGCGGCCTGGGCTGAGGCGTGAGCAACTGAGCGTTGATCTTGAGCGGACCCCCGCTGCCAGTTGCCGTGTTGGCGCGTGCCCAGAACGTGGCGCGGCCCATGTTGGCTGGAATCTGAATGCTCGACTTCTCCATGCCGCGCGTGCAGTTGGCATCTGCGTAGAACTGCGCGCCGCTGGGCGTGGAGGAGACGCCGATGGCGTAGTCGACCTGCGCCAGGGTGGGCGTGTTGGCCGCGCTCTGCAGTTCGACCTGGAATGACGTCGCGCTGCAGGCGGTGGCGGTGAGCGTCTTCTGTGGGGGAATGAACACCAGCGCCGAGGTGGGCCTGGGGTAGATTTGCGCCGGCTTCGACGCGGACCCCAGCTTGGGCTCGGACGCGGTGATGGTGTACTGAGCTCCCGTCGGGCTCTTCACGTGGAAGCGGCCCCGGAACTGACTGCTGGGGACAGAGAGAAGGTTCCCCGTCAGCGGCGTCATGCAGCCGACATCGCCCTCGGCGTAGAAGGAGACCGAGTTCGCGCTCGAGCTGAGCGTGATGTCGCGGTTGGCGAGCGTGGTGCGCGGAGTGCCGGTCGCGTCCTGAAGCTCCACGGAGTACAGGCGGCTGCACTCATCGGCGATGGGAATCTCGGCGTCGATGACCACCGACAGCCGGGTGGGCTGGTTGGCGCAGCGGGCGTCGATTTTGCAGCGGTCTTCGTCGCAGCCCTTCAGGCCATTGCAGTTGTTGTCCTCGAGGCACAGCCCTTCGTCGGCGCCCGGGTAGAACTTGTTGCTGGTGTCGTTGCAGTCCGGCCCGCCTTTGAGCGCGCTCACGAACCCGTCGCCATCGGCGTCGAGCCCGACCGAGGGCGGCTTCAAGGTGACGGAGACGACGGTGACTTCGCTGGCCTTGAAGTGCGCCAACTGCACGTAGTCGTCGGTGTTGACTGTGATGCCGGGTACGTCGGCGTCGTCACACGCGCCGGGGTAGCGCAGACCGCGCACGCGCACATCGACGTCCGCCGGGAGTGAGCCCTGCACCAGCACCACGCGCTTGGCGTTGGCGAGCGCCACGCGCTTGTGGGGTGAGTCCGCGGCCAGCATCGAATGGGGAGCGACCGACACCTCCACGCAGTCGATGGCGAGCGTGCCCTCGGTGGCGATGTCCACCGCAATGACTGCGTCGCTGCCGTTGCACGACGCCACCAGCATCGCGCCGGCTACCCAGATGAGTCGTTTCATTTGAATGCGAAATCCCCGCGCAAGGCCCAGCCGAAACCGAACGGCGTCTCAAGGTACCAGAGAAGGCGACGGGCCCCCACCATCTGGCGGGTTTTCTTGAGGAGAATCGGGGGCGTATTTTCGAGCCAGCTCGGGCACGTCGGTCTCGGGAATCTTGAGGAGCACCGCCACCGCGCGCTTCTCGCGATCAGCCAGTGCCGCCTCGCCCAGGGCCTGGTGCACCCGGAAGAGCGCCAGGTGGACTTCCTCGTCGAAGGGGTTGGTGGCCACGGCCTCCAGGTAGGCCCGCCGGGCCTTCTTGAAGTTGCGCTGCTTGAGCGCGATGCGCCCCAGGTAGATGTGGCTCGACGCCGAGCCGGGGTGCATGGCCAGCGAACCCTCCAGCACCGGCTCCGCGAGCGCGTCCTGACCGGACTCCATCAACGCCAGCGCGTACTTGGAGGAGACGCTCTCGTAGGTGTCTTTGACCAGGCTGTGCGCGCGGCCGAAGAACTCGGCGGCGGCTTTGGGCCGTTCGCGCTCGCGCATCAACTCGCCCAGGTGCGCCGCCTTGCGCGCCTCGGTGTTCTTCACCTCGGCAAAATCACCCCACGTCACCTCGCGCCCCTTCTTCTTCTGGGCCTTCTTGTCAGCTTTGTCGCTCTTCGACTCCGACAGCTCGTGACGTTCATCGATGTCCTGGGGAATCAGCTCCTGCGGGAACGGCTGCCGTTTGATGTGCGCCATCCAGCCGGCTTCGAACTCCGGCCACGTCTTCCGGGTGACCAACTCCACCGCTTTCTTCTCGGAGACGCCGCGCGCCATGGCCCCCAGCATGTCCTTGAGGGCCGTCTCACCGCCCAGGGTGCGAATCCAATCGATGGCGAAGAAGACTTCCGCGTAGGCGGTGGCCGCGTCTTCGGCGCGGGGGAGCATGGCAATCGAGGGGTGCATCTTCTCGAACGAGATGAGCTGCTTCTTCTGCACCCGCATTCCCAGGAGCGAGAGGGTGGAAGGCGAGAGCGCCTTCCCCGCCGGGCCGCGCCAGCGCGTCTCCAGGTATTTCGCCAGGCCCTCGTGCATCCAGATGGGCACGGTGTTGTGACTCTTCTCGCTGATGACCAGGTGCGTGTATTCGTGCGCCAGGGTGTCGAGCCAGTCGTAGCCGCGGGGCGTGGCCTTGGGGCTGGTCACCATCAGCTTGGAGAACTTGCACACGGCGATGGTGCCGGTGGTTCGTATCTGCGCGCCCGAGAGGGTGGAGACGCGCGAGAGCTCGGTGGCGGTGCTGACGAACTCGATTCGAACTTTGTGGTCAGGGACGAACCCCAGGTCCTTCTCCAGCGCGGTCCGCTGCGCCTCCAGCGCCTCCAGGGCGTAGGGCACCAGCAGTTCATCTTTGCCCTTGGGGACGTAGACATCGAAGTGCTGGCCGTCGAACTTGAGGTGCTGTCCCACCGTGCGCGCGGTGTCTTTGTACAGCTTGAGCAGGTGGCCGGGCCCATCGTCGGCTCCGGCCTGGGTGAGGTGAGCGATGGCCTCTTCGTACCGGCCCTCTTCGAATTCAATCCGCGCTTCCAGAATGGTGGTGAGGTCGTCGTTGCCGTCGGGTTCGGCTTTGAGCGCCTGCAGCTCCTTGCGCGCCTCGGTGGTGTTCCAGTCGTTGAGGTGTTGCTCGACGACCTTCTGCCGCGCGCGGGGCGCCGCGAGCGACAGGGCCACCAGGACGAGCGCCTTGGCCCACATCATTTGACCAGCTCCTCGTAGTACTTCTTCACCTGCTCCTGGTACTTCGGCGGAGCGGTCTCCTTCATCGCGTCGAGCAGGTCCTTGCGGAAGTCTCGCCGCGAGGCGTTCTTCTCTTCGTCGGGAATTTCGACCTTGTCGTCGCTGCGTCGCCCGCGGCCATCCTGCTGGCCCGCCATCATCGGCCGGGGAATGCGGCCCTTGCCCCGGCCGCCGCCGCGTTGGGCCTGCTGAATGCTCTGCTTGAGCTGCTCCAGCCCGTCCACTGCCTGGCCCTGCGCGCTGTGCCCGCGCCGCGCGTCCTTGCTCCCCAGGCGATTGGCGGCTTCACCCATCGAAGACGCGGCCTGCTCCATCAGCTCTTTGGCCGCCTTGTCGAAGAGGGGCGCCATCTCGCCCAGCTCGTCCATGTCCTGCTTGAGCTGCTGGCCGCGCTTTTCAAGCTTCGCCTGCTCCTGGGCCAGGGACTTCAACTTCTGCTGGTCGCTCTCGCTCAACGCGGCGCCGTCCTGCGGGAAGAGATTGGAGAGCTTCTCGCTCATGGCGGAAATCTTTCGGCCCGTCTGGTTCAACGTGTCGGAGCGTTTCTGCGCGGCCTTCTTGTCGGCGGGTGAGCTGTTGAACACCTCGGCCTGCCGGCGCTCGATGTCGCCCAACATGGAGAGCTGCTCCGCTCGGCGGGCGGCCTTCTGCGCCACCTCAGCGGCCAGGTCGAAGTCGTTGGACTGCAACGCCTGCTCCAGCGCGGCCAGTTGGTCCTGTTCCTGGTTCATCGTCTCTGACCCACGAGAGCCGAGGCGATCGGTGTCGATGGCCTTGTAGGTCTTCTGCGCGTCCTGTGTGGTCTTGAGGAACTCCGCCTTCAACGCTGCCGCCTTCTGCTGGAACTCCTTCTTCTGCACCGCGGCCGCCTTGTTCTTCAGCTCCGCGGTCTCGCGCATGGTTTGTTGCTGGGCGCGCTCGGTGTCGCCCAGGTCCTGCATGAAGTCGCCGAACTTCTTCTCCAGCTCGGGGTCTCCGTCGCCGCCCTCATCGTCGGCGGCCTGCTCCAGCTTCTCGGACATCTGGTCGAGGTCCATGGAGAGCTCCTGCAGTTTGGCTTCGGCCTCTTCGGTTTTTCCCTGAGAGAGCAGCTGTGACACCTCGTCCAGCGCGTCGCCCAGGTCGGTCTGCTGCTCCATTTCCTTGAGCGCCTCTGCGTTCAGCTTCTCGTCGCGAATGCCCTTGGAGAGGGCCGCCATCTGCCGCGAGATTTCGTCGATTCGCTGCCGTACGGTCTTCATCTGCGAGAGCACCGCGTCTTTGGCCTCGGCGGTGGCGCTCTTCTTGAAGTCCTCCAACAGCCGGGAGAGCTCGCGGCGGTCTTCCTTCAGTTTCTGGGCGAGCTCCTTGAGCGCGTTCAGTTTTTCGCGGTCGAGCAGGCCTTCCAGGTAGAGCACGGTGGCTTCGCTGCCGGCGATCTCCAGCTCCAACTGCGCGGAGAAGCGCTTGTAGAGCCCGTCGTTGCCCCGGCCGGAGAACTTCTCCGCCAGCGTCCGGGCTTCGCTGGTCTTTCGAACCTCAGCCCGGAGCTTCTGACCGGCGTTGACTGCGGCGGCCAGCAGAATGTCCGGGGCGTCTTTCATGGAGCGCAGCCGCTCGCCCACGTCGAGAAAGTCAGTGGCGATGGCCAGCCCCTTCTCGTCGAGGGCGTGCTGCCCGCCGAGCGTCTTGGGCAGCGGCTTCTTCTTGTCGCGGTCCGGGGCCTCCATTCGCTCGCCCAGGAACGAGACCAGCTTGTCCCACGCGCCCTCGAGCAGGCGCATCGCTTCCCGCCGATGTTCAGCGGCGTCGTACAGCTTCACGGTGAGGGTTCGCGACACCGACGTCTTGGGGCCCGAGATGGCGTCGTTGTCAGTGGCCGAGAGGAAGTAGGAGACCACCTGGCCGGGCTGGAGCTTCAAGCTGTGCAGGTCCCAGGAATAATCATCGGTGGTGCGGCGCGCGTTGGGCTGGGTGAGCTCGACTTTCACCTCGGCCGCGCCGGGGGGCTTGTAGACGAGGGTGACGGCGCCGAGGCCGAAGTCGTCGCTGGCGCGGTACTGCAGCTCGAGCTGCTGCTTCTTGGGGTCCAGCTCCACATCGCCGCTGGGGACGTTGAGGGTGATGTCCGGCGGGAGGTCTGCTTCAGCGGTGATGGCGGCGCTCGGCCCGGTGGCGACGACGCGGCTGCCCTTGAGGAACACGAAGTGCCAGGTGCCGGTGGTCTCGACCAGAAATGTCCCGGACAAGTCGCGACCACTCACCTGGAGCGCCGTGCGCTTGCCGTTGACGTCGATGGCCGCTTCCGAGACGTCGCGATCGGCGCGAGTCTTGAGCGACACCAGTGTGCCTTTGAGCGCGGTGATGTCCGAGCCGGTCACCGTCTTGTTGGGGAGCCCCGTGTACGCCGGGTAGCGATAGGACAACTCCACCTGTCCGGTGATGGGCTCTCTGGCCTGTGCGGCCACGGCGGTCGTCTTCCTGGTGAGCGCCTGGGTGCCCTGGGCCCAGCGCGCGGGGAACGAGAGGCGAACGCCGACGCCGATGAACACAGCCACCCCGAGCAGTGCGAGGGCTGTCTTTCGCAGCCGCGAGTCCACGGCGCGATCGATGGGCGTGCTGGCCGCGCGCAAGGAGATGTCTCGGAGAAACTGGGTGGCCAGCTCCAGCGAGAAGTCGGCCGGCCGCGACAGCGCGCGCGACAGCTCGACCGCCGCGAGGACGTCGAGGCCCAGCTCCGGCATTCGCTGCGCCACCAGCCGCGCCGTTCGCTCCGCGTTCCCGATGCGCCGGCGCGCCACCTCCAGGGCCCCCAGAAACACCAGGAAGGGAATGAAGAAGGCCGCGGTGGTGAGGGTCGCGCCCACGGACGGCCAGCGCGGCGCCAGCATCACGCCGCTGACGAACACCACGATGCCCAGCGCCAGGCCTCCCGCGGCGCCGGTGGCGAGCAGGGCTTTTCGCTGCGCACGGCGAACGCGCTCCAGGAGCGCGTGGTGCTCGCTCGGCGCGGCGGCAACGGGTGCGGCGGGAGGGGCCGGCTGTGGCGACAACTCAGGTGAAGACACTGGAGCCAAGGCTGTCACCCATGCGAGCGGAAGAAAAGGCTCCCCAAAAAGACGCGGGAGGGTGGGCCTTTGTTCCCGCGCTAGAAGCGGTCTTCGGTGGCTTCCACGGGCTGGACCGGCGCCGCAATCTGCACCTGCACCCGGGCCGGCTCAGACGGAAGAATGAGCGTGAACTTCGAGCCTTTCCCGATGTCGCTGGCGACGCGAATCTGGCCGCCGTGGCCGTCGACGAAGCTCTTGACGATGGCGAGCCCGATGCCCGCGCCGCCGAACTCGCGCGTCGAGCTGGAGTCGACCTGGTAGAAGCTCTGAAAAATCTTGTCGAACTGATCTTTCGGAATGCCCACGCCGGTATCTTCGACCACGACGCGGTAGCCCAGTTGGTCGCCCAGCTCGGGTTGGGGGCCGACCTCTGAGAGTGAGACCGTCACCGAGCCGCCCTTGGGCGTGAACTTCACCGCGTTGGTCATGAGGTTGGTGATGACCTGGCGCAGGCGGTCCTTGTCCCCCAGCACCTGGCTCTGCACTTTGGGCAGCCGCGCGGAGAGGTTGAGGCCCTTCTTGGTGGCCTGCGGCTTCAGGCTGGTCATCGATTGGGTGCAGACCTCGCCCATGTCGAAGGGGGCGAACGACAGCTTCACCTTGCCAGCTTCAATCTGGCTGATGTCGAGAATGGAGGTGATGAGCCGCAGCAGCGTCTCGCCCTTCTCCATGATGGTCTTCACGTACTCGACCTGCTCCGGGTTCATCGGCCCGGCCAGCCCTTCGGCCAGCATTTCGGAGTACCCGATGATGGAGGTGAGCGGCGTGCGCAGCTCGTGGCTGACCGTGGCGAGAAAGGCCGACTTCAGCCGGTCGAGCTCCTTCAGCTTCTGCATCGCGTCTTCGAGCTTCTTGTTGCGCTCTTCCAGGTCGCGATTGGTCTCGAGCGTGGCCTCGATGTGGACCTGCGAGGTGAGGAAGATTTTGTGGCCGCCGGCGACGAGCGTGTCGAACAGCTGCGAGAAGTGCATCATCACCTTCGCCACGGTGGACTCGGGTGCCTTGCGGATTTTTCCCAGGTGCAGCTTGAGCTTCGACAGGTCGAGCTCGGGCGAAACGTCGGTGAGCGACTTGGGAAAGTCTTTGAGGTCGTCGGGCGTGAAGGGGCCGAAGACGATGCGGCCAATCGGGTCGCCTTCCCACATCACCGGCATCATCAGGTAGCGCAGGCCGGTGAAGCAGGGCATGGCCACGAGGCCCTTGGGCACGGGGGTGCTGTCTTGAATGACCGGGAGCCGCGCGCCCTGGGTGGCGGCGATGGGGCCGTCTTTCACGCGCGCCACGGTGGCCATGCAGCGGCTGCGGCCATCGGTGAAGCTGAAGACGTAGCCGCAGAAGTCGCCGTTGCCGGTCTTGACGTCGGCGAGCTTGTTGCCGCGTTCGTCGAAGACCTTGATGCCGATGCCGTAGAGCTCGACGAAGCTTTTGACGACTTCGCTGAACGCGTTGATGTCCAGCATTTCGGCCAGCGTGACCTTCCGCTGCAGCACAGAGTCGCGCAGGGGCAGGCTCATGGGGCCTTCGCTCCAGCGGGGGCGAAGATCTTCTCGAGCTCGGTGCCTTTGACCTCGATGTTGGTGAAGATCTGCGCGAGGAATTCCTTCTCGGACAAGCCGATGTTCTTCTGCAGGCCCACCCGCGAGTCGATGCTGCGGTAGGCGCCCTGCAGCACGTAGTAGAGCGTCTCCAGCACCCCCACGCCGCGAACGGCAATGGCGCCCACCACGGCTTCTTTGCCTTTCTTTCGCGTGGCTTCGAGCTCCTGCGGCGTCTTGGCGTCGGGCAGGTCGAGCTTGTTGAACTGAATCACCATCGGCGTGGTGTTCGCGTCGAGCCCCGTCTCCTTCATGTTCTCGGCGAGGTTCTTCCAGTACGAATTGTTCTCGGCGCCGGCGGTGCGTCGGCCGTCGGCGATGAAGGCGATGGCGTCGGCGCCCTGGAGCACGATGCGGCGGGTGGCGTTGTGAATGACCTGCCCGGGGAC